>JAVCDD010000190.1 GCA_030765125.1 Candidatus Hatepunaea meridiana | reverse complement strand
TTTCCCGCCCCCATACTGAAGACATACAGCCGCGAGAGCGCCATCGCCGAGAAGTTCGAGGCGATGGTTAGGCTCGGTTTGGTCAACAGCCGCATGAAAGACTTCTACGACATCTGGCTTCTGTCGATGCGATTCGACTTTGACAGAAGTATTCTCTCCGATGCGATTAGACAAACATTCCAGAGGCGAAGCGCCGAGATTCCAGAAATTCCTATTGCATTCACTGAGGATTTTTTTACTAACCCGGCTAAGGTCACTCAATGGCGAGCCTTCATTGCAAGGAAGCGTATAGACGATGCGCCAACAAATTTGTTTGAGGTCGTCGAGGCGATAAAGACCTTTCTGAAACCGGTCATTGACAATCTCAAAACAGACAAGCCGATGGGGGATGCATGGAAGGCTCCGGGACCTTGGTTGTCCTAACGTTTCCAAGAAAGCCTTGATAACATAAATGAGATTCATTCTGAAACCCTTAATAAACTGGCTGAGTAGTTTCTACTTATTGACTTCCTCCAGTTCTGCATCTTCAGTATCCTCAATGTCATATCCGTCTCCCGGTAACGCCAGAATCTCTTTCCCAGAATCGAGTTCCTTTTGACGCTGTCTCGTCTTCTCAATCAATTCCAACGCCCACTGCGCCGGACTCGGCAGGTTAATGTCCATTCCCTTCCTGGCATGTCTGGTAATCTTTAGCGCTTCCAGATGCCGGATGAGTGTCTTGGAAAGGAAGTCCACGCTGTTTGGCTGGGCGTCCCCTTCGATGGCGCGCTGCAACCGGATAAACACCATACCTGCCGTAACTGCAATAGCATAATCAGCGGACTCATTCATGTCAGGGATGTCTTTCTTAAGTCCATCCATGAAGCGATTAAACATCACTTCTTCGTCTGGTTTCAGGAAGCGATCCACAAAGCAGCCGTGCACCAAAGCATTAAGGCTGCCCTTCGGCGCTCCGCCATGATTCTTAGGATTAGCTCCATGCACACGACATACAGAATATCCCTTGACTGCTGGATTCTGGCAGCGCTCTCCTGTTCTTTTTGCTTTCGCAATACATCTTTTAGCATCCTTAAAAGCCATATTCAACATCCTTGATTTTGAGGGTTATTTCTTGGTAGCAGCGCGGGCACTCGTTTTTGCCCTCTTTTCTAAAAACCTGTTTCATTGATCTATCAATTATTATCATTTTCACAACCATTTCCTCTGTAATTCAGATTACGGAACTTTACTATTTCACCTTCGGACGGCACTGCTGAATCCTTGAAAATGCGGATGTAAATGAACTGCTCATCGATCTTTTCAATCCGATCTGTTTTATCGAGGATGCAGACCAATCCATACCATTTGCCAGCAGGGTAATGCCCGCGATTCTGATAGAGCGCTGCTTCCGTCCAACCTTTTGAAATTGCTTCGTTACTGATCGTATCTACCAGCTTAACCACTGCTGGATCGATGGGCACGGTGTGTTCCCAATAACCATCAGCAGGAAATAAATAAGATTCGGGTTTTTTCTGGCTGCGTATAGCATCAATCTCCTGATTCGCCACAGGTTGAGATGGTGGCAATGCAGCGGGTGGCAGATCGTAAGAATTATGGTCAGAAAGTCTTCTTGCGGCTTTCAAATTCTCTGGACTGATATTTTCGTCAATCCAATTCTTGACTTCCTGATAGCGAGCCAATAGGGAATTGAGTGCTGCGTCCGATCTTTTGCCTTGCTGGGCAGCCTTCCGTGCTAACTCTACGCGTTTCTCAATCCACACGAAGTATTGCGCGTCCAGTCTGCGGTACCAGATTCCTTCGATCAGGAGGTCGCAACGCTGGGCATTCGGCGCAGTCACATCGACCATGCGGAGGTCGGTCGATACGTAGGGCACGAGTTGCACGAGTTCTTGGCAGAATAACAATTGTTGCTTAATACTCATTGACTATATCGTCGTTTACTGTTGTTTTCATAATCGACAAGATGGTTACCTCACGTGCATGTGAGGACGAATCCATTTTGTGCAACTTTTCATCAATCGCTTGTTTTATGGATTGCTTGGCTTCATCAGCCGTCCTTGCAGTCACATTGCGGATACCGACTGTCGAGGCTCGATAAACGATATTCCAGACAGGCATGTTGATTTACTCCCCTCTTTTCTGGTTGAGATACAACCTTTCATCGGATAGATACAACCTTATTTATAGGTTGTAACCTTATAACGATTCTTATTTGATGGTATAATAATTACTTACAATCAAAAGTTACAAGGTTACAACGAGTAACAACCTTCAACCTACCCCCCCCTATACGCATGCGTGTATACACGCGTGTCACATGTATGTATATATGAAGTGTCTTTCTCACGCGTAAGCATACTAAAAGGTTATAACTCGTTGTAACGTTGTAACTCATGGCTTTGAAAACCTTGATAATAAAGGGAATATTTTTTCGATTTGAGTTATAACCTTGACATTGAGGTTGTAACTCGACCGATGAGGTTGTAACTCTTCTCAAAATGGTGCCTCGTCATTAAGTGACGTCAAATCAGAGTCTTCCATATCAGGAAGTGGCAATTCGCCGTCAATGTGAGAGACACCATCATCGCATTCGACGTGCGACAATCGATATCCATTGTTGCGATGCGAGCCTGCGGCGTTCACTACATAGACACTGGTATGAATTCTGAAATTACCCTTCACGCTGTCACGCGCGCGCTTCATGGCATTACCCAGCCGCGTGACCTGCGAACGTTCATTGCCGTCGCGCCTTATCGTCATCATCAACTCCTGTTCTTCACATAAGTCGTTCAACAGTTTTGCCTGTACCGGATTGTCGGCGAATCGCTCCCACCAGGCGTCAACGAAGTCATGCCATATCTTGAGGTCGCTGTCGACGTGTTCAAAGAACTCCTTACGATTCCCCATGAAGCCATCGATACCGGCGTATTCAAGGATGCCCCCCACAACGCGCGACCATGCCTCAAAAGAGCCGTATTCCTTGCCTGAAAAGGGCATGCCTGCCTGTATCCATGCTTTTATCAAGGTTAAGGCTGCGGTGATTAATTCACGACGGTGCTGCCGCGCCCAAATCTTGACCGGATGATGCTTGAACTGCTTCGGATCGCGCTCACGCGGGCGTTCAATCTTAGGATCAATTCTAATCCGTATTGTCCGATCGGCAAGTTCACTTGACAGTGTAAGATTATTGCCGGTCATTACCCATATTGAATTATTATGCAGGGTGATGTCACTGATTCGCCCCAGTTCCCGGTCACCCCACACTGTGGTCGTCAATACTGCCGCGAGGGTTGCTGAGGCAAGCTTCCGTTTACTGTCGGCGTTGTCAAAGGCGATGATAGGCCTGCCTTTCAGTAGTTCGGATGACAACCGTTTCCGGAGTTCTTCCTCGTCATAAGGAAAAACCTGAACTACGACCTCATCACCCGACGCGACAATAGATAAAAGGCTTACTATCAAACCCTTTCCACTTCCTGGCGTCGGCGCTTCGAACAGATGAAGCGGCGTGACGTCGTTGACGATATTGCGAACAAAGGGGAGCAAGAACACTCCTATACAGTTGGCTAGATCTGATTTGTCGGTGAAAGGAAAATCAACAAGCAGATCGTCAAGGAACAGCGGGACGGCAAGTTTCAAATCATCGCGACTCGGTTGGTCAGGCACGATAATGCCCTGCAGATCGGGACTCAACTTCAGCCAAGTTCGGGCATCAGGATAATATCCGTCACTTGCGATCAGTTTGCCGTCAGAACTGAAGAATGGCGACTGCGCCACAAATGCCAACTGTGGTAAAGCGGGGTCCGGGTCGCAAAGCAGGGCAGCAACGATGTCCGGGGGCGGCTTGCTCGGTTTTATGGATTTTTCACCCCAGATCACCCAATCGGCGTGTTCAAATAAGAAAGTGGTCGTCGCCTCCTTCGTCATTATGGCGATATACGGTGGCAGATCATCATCTTGCCGGATACGCACCAATTGTCCCGATCTCTGAAACAGTCGGGGACCGCCTGAGCGGCGATTTTCTGCGTGAATCAACTTCCAAGCATCCTCTAAAACATAGACAAGTTGCCGGTTGACAACGATTGCAGGGCGTTCGTCCATAGAGGTCTTCAGTTCGCGACGTTTGCTCTTCTCGGTCGACTTATAACCTTCGCTCGAGGAGTGTCCTTCCACCGACTTATCGACGGTCACCTGCCCATAGGATCGTCCATCGGCATAGTGTGGTTTATCCCACTTCTCCGGTCTGAATAGCTCCGATTTCCTGAACAGGGCGTCGACCCTCAAGGGATCATAACGCATCCACCAAGCGAGTATATTGCAGAGGGCATGGTCGGCTTCGGATTGCGACGGATAATCCTGACTCTGCCAATCACCACGCCATAAGGCATCGAATTTAGCGCCGTTCTTAGCCTGCGTCGCCATTTTAACGACCTCGGTGTCCGACAGGGCAGGTGAAGCGATGGTGTTAAAATCGCATCTCGGTTCACTGCGTTTTTGGTTTTTTCGGTTGAACAATCGCGTATGAAGAACGCTGAGCTCAACCTGGATATCTCGCAGTTGTCCGGGACCTTCCACCAGACCGGTCACGGTGAAGAAACGTCCGGTCTCATACATCTCCACCTGACCCTTGCGCCGTCCCCGTGGTGGAAGTTTCCCGAGTCCGATGACGTGATAACCCTTGCCGGATGGCGATAATTCCGTATAACTGTTCAGTTCAGCAATGATCTCCTTCGCCCAAGTCTCAATCTCGCCATCATCATTTACACATTTATCGAGATCGATCCCGACATAAGGATCATCCTTACTGAACACGAAACCAACACCGCCTAATCCGCGATTAAGAGCTCGCTTCACTGCTATCTCAAAATGTCCCCAGGTTTCAGGTTTATTCGACTTGGCATTGAAACCGGTATTGGGATTCATCGGTATCTTATCGAACTTGCCCGTAGATGCTTTCCACTTGAGGCGGTAAGGAACCCATTGAGGCAACTCGATCATTTCTGCCGGGAACACCGCTTTAATGCGTTCTACATCATCGATTGTCATTTCGTGAGGTTTTGGGACTTGATGCTGCTCAGTCATCTTCAGTTATTACTGCAGGATTCAATTTTCTTACTGATAAAGACATAAATGTTCGTCGTCGACTAACCAATTTCTTCTTTGCACAGTTCCGCAGTCCCCACCGGTCGCCGTGAGCAGTTCTGGAACAACCGCATTGCGCTGTACGTCAGGGTAGTCTTAGACATTTTCTATATCCATTTGATGTTGACGGTTTCGGTGGACTCCCAGCTTGCGCAGTAGCTCCACAATCGCCGGATGTTTGCGTCCCTTTGCATGCTTATGTGATTCGTCGTTAATATCACAGCCTGGATCACTGGATAAAAACGAATGATCATTTCTCTGCGCAGTTTCCAATTCCTCCGCTGTGGTTTCCACCTCAAGTGAAGTTTCCTTTCGCTCGACCTTGAACGCCTGCTCACCAAATTCCCGAATCAATAAACCGGTAAACACGCACGCGATGGTTTCCCCGATCTTCGTCCCAGCCTCAATCATGCAGACCCTCGAAACCCTCTCCAGGCGAAAACGGGCTTCCAGGTTTATACGGGGGCGCCCATAAAGGCTCTCGGCAGCCATGACAGATAGTAAGAGCGAATCCTTGACGGCATTCATGGGAATCCCGTCATTGATCCGATAGTGATATATGGTTTTGTTCATCTCGTTTCCTGGTTAGTGAATCCCTTTACTCTATACATACCCCAAACGAATCAAAAGTGTCGCACTAAATCATAAATAATCTCTCAGTCCAGCCTTGTCGAAAACATCACGCAACTCATGAATAGACCTGTAAAGGCTTGATCGTGCGACACCTAACTTCCGCGCAACATCCGAGATGCTATACTTTGCCAACAGTTCACACAAATGACGTAATTCTTCCGGAAGATTATTCATGATCCGCTCCAGATCGATATTAAGCTCGATGCGCTCTTCGGCGCTTCGAGCATTCGAATTTGTGAACCGCTGAAATATTTCATTGTCCAATGTTGTCCACCTTTCTTCTGACAAGCCCGGTTCACCGGTGAAGACATAATCGTTTAAGGAAATTGCTTCTACGTCGGTGCGTCGCTTTTTTGCCCGCTGCGACCTGATCAGGTCCGCAATCTTCTGCAGAACAACCCAAGTTATGAACGCCTCGCACGTCGCCCTGGCAGGATCATGCGTTGGAAGACGCTCTGCCAGTTCAATCATCAATTCCTGCTCGATGTCCAGCCGATCATTTTGTGAAAAGCCCGTTTGCCTGCATAATTGCTGGGATTTTATATGAACCAGCTTCACCGCGTAAGCGTCGATCCCATCATAGCGGTTTCGACCACCCATAGTTCCTCCCCCAGCCGAGGGGGAGTTCGCCCTGGGTGTCGATCTGCTTTAAAAAGCAAAAAACGGAAGTCGTCGTGAATGACGTCCCCTAAGGGATCGACACCCACAACGACCTCCGTTTGTCGGCCAGTCGTTAGTCTGGTGTGATGTTAGTGAATTATTTTAGGTTGTGACGCGCTCTTCCAGCTGTAATTGAAAGGGCAAACCGTCCTGCACCTTTAATACCGGAATGAAACCGTTCTGCAGCCGGTCGAAACAGTCAAACACCTCAATCTGTTGCGCCTTGAGTTTGAAATCACCCTGCGGTGGTGAGGCTCTGCCGTTCGCTTTCCTGCCGAGCAGCACCTCACGGATCAGCCGCAGCGACTCATCGAATACCGGCTCACCGGCTCGGATGGTAAGATTCTCGATTCTTCCATAACTCATGTCCCGCATCAGGTCGAGCAAGCGCCTGCGGTCACGGGATAGTTCTTGTCGTCTCATCTGATGTTAATCCCCATTCTATAATGTGTTCGCAAAGAAACTCTTATTGCCCCAGGGAGTAAATCCAATTGTCGAGGTGGTGCGTTACCCCGGAAAAAGTCGTCGTTTGGAAGTTTGACATACACTCCCTTACTCTATTAATTACCGGAAAGAGGTCAAATCTGTCGGGGGAAAATGAATTGTTTATGCGAAAGTCGATCTTTTTAGGTTGTTAATTTTTCAACCCGCAATGTCCGCCTTTAAATCCTCATAGTCCATGTTCCGCATCAGGTCGAGCAGCTACCTGCGGTTATAGGATAATTTCTATCGTCTCATCTGATGGTTAATTCCCATTCTAACGAATTGTAGAAATGACATTGTATCCCTCTTACTTATACCAAGCGTTTTTTGAACGTAATTTGTGACATCAGTTTGGTGAATTTTTTCGAATGATTTGAAGATTGTCGCGACTTCAACGAATCGCACCCACCCCCCTATACTCTATACATACCACAAAAGATTCAAAACTGTCCAAAATTCAACAAGCTTTTTTTCAAAGTCGGCGACCGCCATCGAATCCCCTTACTCTATACATACCCCAAATCGCTTAAAACTGTCCAATGGATTCCCATGTTTTTCATAATGGTCATAAAATTTGCTGTTTCGTCGCCTAAAAGAAAAGGATTAATTCATCCCAACACAAGAACGGGGGGGCAACGGGGATCTATTTGAGGGCTGGAACTAAAGTTTGGGATATTACATCGCAGGACGGAGGTGAATTGATGCAGAACCGGACTCTATGCCGTCAAAAGCAACGGGGGGACAACGGGGATGTGAAATAGTCGAGATTTTGGAATAACCGGCATGGACTTTGACGCGACCTGCGTGCAAAAATAAAAAAAGGCTGGTCGAATAAACCAGCCTTTCTAAACAGTCCGGAAACGAATCTAAGCCGCTTCGCAGAGCTCCCGAACTATCGCCGACCAATGCTTCAATAATGTATCAGTCACAAAATGGATACCTTCAGGTTGCAGGTTGAGGCGGTAACTGCCTTCATGGTCGGACTCGATTAATTCAACATCCTGCAACTTCCCACGGATTGCCCCACGTAAACGCGATATGCTCTGCGTAATGCCGCCATCGGGAAGATTCAGCTCATACTTGGAAACCCATCCATCCTTAGTCAACAGACGAGCCTTTGCCAAACGAATCAGCAGCTCAAACTCCCGGTCGCGCAGCATCATTTGCTGTCCATCCAACTCGATAGACGAACGACGACGATCCGTCTCACCGATTATCTTGAGGACGGGTGATCGGTTGTCACCGATGTCATGAGAAGGTATTGTTAATATGCCGGATGTCGGTGTGGGCTTATTAAGCAAATCCCACTTTTCCAGCCATGCGAATAACCTTGCCGCGACCGGTTTAGTTACCATCTTCTCAAGATCGGGCATGGTTACTTCTTGTAAAGTTTCCGGCGAATCAACCCCGAAACGAACCAGTGACCGAATCCTCTCCCGACCCAATCCGGTAATACTTGCGCGCGCCAGGAACACTCCATCTTCGGGAACACCATATGCGACCCTGTTGCTGAGTCCTTCCAACAGTTTACTGGTCGACGTTCGAACAGCGATAACTTTAGCTATGCACGCAGCAGCTTCAAGCACCCAGCCAATCTGCTCTGCCAGGCGGTTGATCGCTCCAAAATACACCCCGTATTCCTTCTCGAGTTCCTTGTTGTCAAAGTCGTTGATGTAATCCAGTAGAATCAGAACGGTTTTACAGACTTTCACAGTGTCGTAATGCTCTAAATGCGGTGGCATTAACTTTACGATGAGTTTGAAACGCTCTTCACCGATATCTTCAATTATCATCTTCATGTAATGATCCCCACGTGCCCTATATTCAACTGCCGGCATCGGAAAACGTTCGGAAAGTCCGTCCTCGGTGATGACGACAGCAAGCAATGCCTCAATTACATCGATTTTCTCATCACCGTAATGACTCAACCAGACGATCAAAGCCTCAGCACTCGGTACCGTGATCCCCATCTTGACGACCACCTTTCCCAAGTCTGAAACCTGCAGGCTGTCACCCTTCTCCTCCAAAAGCTCAAGCTTCAGGCAGCGTCTAAGTCCTCTCGATAAGGCTTCATCCAAATCGGTGGAGCCGTCATTATCCTTCCGGTGAAGTCTCCAGCTCAAACTGTTCTGCATGAAGCATTTGAGAGCGGATTCATCTTTGCCTCCACCCACTGCCACCGCCTGCAGTACAGCAGTCGACATATCTTTGTCCCATAAGCAAGGCTTGAGCCCTTCCAGTTTCCCGTTAATGTATATATTACGGAACTGTTCGCAATGCAGTGGATTGACTGCTATTTCAATCGCTCTTCCGAAATCGTTATTCAATCCCAGCCTGCCCGCACGACCACCCATGTTGGCAAACTCACCCTTTGTCAGATGCATTAGATAAGGACGACCGCCGTTATGAGAACACCAGCGCTCACCGTCAAGAAAGACATTCTTGGCTGGAAGATTCACACCCATTGCCAGAGTCGTGGTGCAGGCAAGTAC
>JAVCDD010000103.1 GCA_030765125.1 Candidatus Hatepunaea meridiana | reverse complement strand
TCGTCTGGGAAGCGTAATTACGCCGCTTATTATCGAGGATTTCCTTGCCCTCCCAATACGTCATCAAACCCTCAACGAAGTGCATCTTGTCCTCGTAATCGTTGAACCCGAACTGAGTCATATAGGGTGGATCAGCATAAACCAGATCGGTTTTTACATTCGGCAATAGACTCAGCGCATCCTGGTGATAGACCTTGCATTCCTGACCGTTGTCGAACACAAGTTTATTAGCATCGTGAATACACTTGACGAATAATTCCTTGAACTCTGATAGAGGTGGATTGCCTAAATGGGAGTTCGGATATTTATTGGCATCATCAGGTATCGGCTCAGTCAAACTCTTCTTCGACCGGGAGAATTCACCAAAGCAAGCTCTGATCTGACAGGTTCGTCCGAGTGCAAAAAGCGCAATGTCCTTCTTATAGCTATTGAGTTGTTGGATATTGGTGTATGTATTGTCGAGGAATTCAAGAATCGGCTTGGTATAGTAATAGCCGTAGAAAGTCCGAACGATAAAGTCCTTTGCATTTGTGTTAGGCTGCAATAGGGCTTCAGCCTCTTCATCCGAGAGTGTGACTGATGAGTTTTCAATCACTGAACGGGCGATGTGATAGGGATAGTTAAGCAGATCATTAGCAACGACTCGCATACCCTTTTGCTTGTAGAAGTAAGCGACGTTGGCGCCACCGCTGAACAGGTCGAGAACCGATTTGACTCCATCCGGCGTGTATTTCCATATCCAATCCAGCATATCATGCTTCGAGCCCATGAAAGCGGTCACGCGTGCATCTGAATCCTTCGCTGCCTCGCCGTGAATATCGGCAACCGTCATGAACGGTTCTGATTCCAGTTCGGCTTTGGTCGCAGATTTTGGTTCACAAATAAAGAGATGTTCCTTGGCATGGGAGGCTTCACCGGAACGATTCTGTCCCGCCATGCTGTAAGAATGATCCTTGCTCTTCATGCGTGATGTCTTGTTATGCTTATCGATCAGGGATTTCATCTTCGACTCATTCGGATACGCATGGTCGCGGTAAGAAATAATCCAATATTTGATTCCTTTAGCCTTCTCCAGAACATTGTCAAAGAACTCTTCAGCGTTGGCTTGAGTCACCGTCTGGTGATCGTTATGGTATTTCTTAACCCGACTCTTCTCGTCTATCTCCAATCCCTTCCAATATGTCATCAAGCCTTCGATAAAGTGATAGGTGCTCTCGTAATTGGTGGTCGAGAACTCCGTCGCATAAGGTGGATCGAAGTACGCAAGATCGACCTTCACATCGGAAAATATATCCAGGATATCCTTATTGAACGCCCGGTTCTCTTTGTCATTGTCGAATACCAATTCATTGATGCGGATTATTGTAGAGTTAAAACGTTCGGTAAATTCCTTGGGTGTATCCGCACGTCGGTTGCCGCCACCGCGTGACGCAGAACCGAAATGTCCGTAACTACCTGCCGCCGAGATACAGGTCTTGCCCAGCGCAAATAAGGCGATGTCCTTCTTGTAACTCTTCAATTGATCGATATTGAAACGGATGGTGTCGATAATCCCATGAACACCGGACTGGAAGAACTTCCCGCGGAACGTTTCCTGGACAAAATCACCGGCTTTTGAATTGGATTTAAGTAATGCCTCGATCTCATCATCGGTTAAGGTGACAGAGTTATTCTCGATTATCGCACGAGCGATATGATAACAATAACGGAGTCTGTCGTTGGCAACCACGCGCAAGCCTTTGGTCTTGAACATATAGCCCACCACTGCGCTGCCTGAGAAGGCATCCAGGACGCTTTTGACACTGTCCGGAGTATGCACCCAAATCCAATCGACTAATTTCTGCTTCGAGCCGATGTAGTTAGTGATATACAGCGGCAGGTCACTGGCGGCTTCAATGTTGTCGTCTGTAGATCGCGCGAAACTCCACTCCGCGGCGGTCTGCAGTAAAAATGATATGCGTTCGAAGTCTGTCCTCATCAGTCCCGGTTTTTTGACTCTGAAAAGTTCTATGTAGCCAATCTATAGTGCGGAAAAACGGTAGTCCAGAACGAGCGGGATAAGTGGGATAGTCGGGATGCTAAAATTAAATAAAGACGATTAACTCATCTCAAATTGGAATCTTAAAAATTCGAATGAATCCGATCATTTCTAAAGGTGAATATCTATGCCAAAGTAAAAATTCAGTTACGACTCTTTAGCGCCACTCCACGTGATTACCTAAGTTGACCATTAGAATAAAAATAATTGTTCAATGATCCTCTTCGATTTTTCGCAGTATTCGTTTCAGATATCTAACAAATTGACTTCGCTCATAGAGCAATTTCAGCCCATCCTTCCCAACCGCAAGCGGGAAATTTGATTCGTTCGCCCATCGGTGAATCGTAGATTTGGAAATAAATATTCTGTGTTCACGAGCTATCCCAAGCATCTGAGTGCGATTTATCAGGACATCTCTTTCTTTCAAAACCTCCATTTATCCCTCACCAGCTACAAATTTCTTTAACGTCTTCCGCATGAATTGATCATATCCAAGATCTGTCTCCTCCTCGAATATCCGGCTCCGCATTCCCTTATATCCAGCCTGCCCTTGATGATATTCTAAAAAGCCAAGTGGGGGCGGGAAGGATCTGGATTCTACCAAACGATTAATTACGAACGTTGCCTCCCAGTATTCGTCGGAATCGTCGTCCTGATAGAAAATGTCGGCACCCAGATCGTCTATATTCTGAATCCATATCCCAACCGGGATAAACCGATCCTCGTTTTCGTTCAAAACATAGTCGATAAAATATCGCAGTTTCATTTTGACATCCTCCGCATAATATTCCAGTACTCCTGCCTTCTGAACTCTGCTAATTCCTCAATCTTCGGATTCGCTTTCAAGTAAGAACGCCACTCATCGAATACCTCGTTTCCTACCGGATCGACTTCCGACGGATCGATAGCACAGAATAAATGATTCCATCCGTCTTCGTTTATCATCTCGACATTCCGGTCGTCAAACCAATGCACATTTCGTATGAGAAACAGATGAGCGTACTGCATCCCGTTCTCAAAGTGAACCGGCATGAAAAAGACCCAATATGAATAGTCTTGTATTCCCCCTGTATCACGATTGAAGAACGGAATCGCTTTGAAGACCTCAAATGAAGATAGGTAAAACCTGGTCACGGTTTCGCCACGCTCGTCTTCCACTTGACAGACGGCGCCGTACTCGTTCAAGGTATTAATCTTCTGTTGAAGATCAATCCGCGCCTGCTCGATTTGTTTTTGCATAGTATCCCTTAGTTTCCTACAATCTTTACCACACCAGTCACCAAACGACCATCCGGCAACTTACTGATCCCATATTTCCTGAAAACATCAAGAACCCTTTTCTTATCGGTAGAATTCCGCACCGTGATATATTGAATATTGTCCAGCAACGTAACCTCGTTCTTGAAGATCGTCTCATCACACGAGTTACCATTACCGAGCCGTTTGTACTCCTCGATGGAAGTTTTTCTGTGTTTCCGTACATGATCACCGGTAACCCGGCCATACTTGTCACTGGGATATGTAATCGCATCCATGCGTCTGAGGAGATTCGACTTGAAATAGAAACCGGCATTGTTACCGCCTTTCCCCGGCAGTTTACGAACCCTGGTGAAGAAATAACTCGCACCGCCGGTGTTCATATCCTCTGTCGGACTCATCCCGCCAACCGGAACACCTATCCGCGTCTTTTCAACCGTGGAAACCATCGCGCCGTTATGCTCAAGAACAGTGTCCAATACGTTGGAAATATTTCTACTGTTCGTCATGCTGTGATACAAACCATAATTTCCAAGCTCCCGTTGTATTTGTTCATCCGTCAGGTCGAAACGCAACTGATGCCGGTATCCCGCCTGTCTTTTCTTCTTCCAGGATGTTGACATCAAAGAATATTTCCCGTTCGGATCGTATCCCGGAATACACGTCACATCGGCAACGCCTAATTGATCTGACCAGTATTTACGAAGCGCTTGAACTCGCTCAGCCTTGCTGGCTTTCCTATTATCAAGATTCTTAATCATCTTCTTCCAAGCTGGGGTATTGTCCTGCTTCAGGATGTATGCAGCCTTTGATAAATACATTATCTCTGTCTCCGCGTGTGAAGAAAACACAGCCTCAATCCCAAGCCGGTTAAGGTTGGAAAGCAGTTTATCGGCGGTTTCCGGTGTGCAGTCCGAAAACACACGCAATTCCAACTGCCCTTGATGAGCATAGTAATTATCTTTCACCCAAGGTCTATAAACGGCTTCAACGCCATCAGTTAGATCAATTCGGTATTCCACACCGGAGGAAGTGAACCGATGATGATAAGACCCGAACCCGGCATTCTCTTTCTCGATGCTAATCTGTCCCTTGTAAACACGCTTGGCATCACCGGATATATGATTGGTCTTAACTGCGCTAATACCCTTGATCGGTGATTTACGCTTTGAGGATTTCCTGCATAGATATTGACTGATACTTCCAATTCGTTTCTTGCCTTTGTGATCCTTCGTCGAACCCTGTATATCCTTCAGAATGTCAAGGTATTTCACCGCCATGTTTTTCACTTCTATATCACCGGCATTAAGTAGTTTTTTCAATCGATTATTATGTTGAAGTACTTTGTTTATTGCCTCTTTATTGAACTTGAAATCGCCATTGTGTATGTGATAATTAATCGACTTGATCGCAGACAGAATATCATCGAAAAACACATCCTCAACTAACGGTTCGCCGGCAAATTTTCCTGTGGAAATGCCCTCGGAACCGGTGGATAAATTGGCGAGCAGTTTCTTTTCCGCTTCCGGTCGAATCTTCATGCGCATCACGGTGCGCGTTCTTTTCTTAACCGTTTCTGTGTATAACAATATGTTCTGATCCTCGATATCATCGATGTCAACCGGGAGGGACTTGCCCTGCCAACCCGCCTCACGTGCGTCCGTAATTAATTCTTCAGCATCTTCAGGTAAAAACTCCCATTTACCGATGGATTTTTCCGGATAACCTTTGCCATCCATGTCGAATAAGAATACAGCCTTCCTGTCACCGGTTCGTTTGCGCAGCAGATCGTTATAATATTTTTCAAAGTCATTCCTGATATTATTTTTGCGAGCCAATGCTGTCTCATAGAACTGCTTCAGCTTCAGGGGTTGCCCACGAAAGCGGCGTTCAGCATAAGGTTTCAGTATCTCGATATAAGCTTCGTTTGTGATTGTTTCCATGCGGCGGATGTACTTATAAGTTGCTTGAAGGTCAAGGTCGATCTTTTCATCTCGCCAGGCTCGCATCACCACATTGTAGAAAGGCTCTTTCTCACCCCAACCATGATTTGGATGATAGGTAATTGATAGTTTATCCTCACCTAAATACTTAAATGTCTGACTTTTATCTATCGCAGCTAAACGCCCGTTTTTCAAGCGCAGGAACTGCTTTCCATGCGCGTCGTGATTGGAAATCAGCCAGTCAATCACGTGCTCACGCTGCAACTGTTCCAATTCGGAAGAG
>JAVCDD010000200.1 GCA_030765125.1 Candidatus Hatepunaea meridiana | reverse complement strand
GTCTTGTTGCGACTAAGTCGCAGTGTGACCTGATGGCAAGTATTGAAATAACAGAAGATTATAAACTGGCAGGTCACACGCTTTAAGGCGCAAGACCTGCCAGAACGAGTAATATCTGCGTAATCTGTGTAATCTGCGGAAATAATCCTACGCGACAAGAGTGTCGCGTCTACTTGAGCATATTATGAGTTATGAGAGGATGGACGAGCCTATCGAGATGATAGTCCACTTCGCATCTAAGAAGGTAATACCATTGCGTTTTCTTTGGCGCAACCTGCCACACAAGGTTCAAACTGTTCGCGGTCGTTGGGTGACGCTTGAAGGAAGGCAGAAATGCTATCACTGGGCTATCGTTGCTGATGGGGTTGGTTCCTGTGAAATCTCACTCGATATCGAACAGATGTTATGGCAGATAAATACTGTTTCAACGGAAAGTTAGCAAATGCGAAAGTGCGAAAGTAATTTTTGCACTTTCGTACTTTCGCACTTATTATTATGTCTTGGCACCACGACAAACATAATCCTCATACGATAATAAGTCCTGCAACGCTTGAGAATGTAACGAAAAATCCGTTTAGGTCTGATATCGAGCGTACATTTCTGCATATTGATATGGATGCCTTTTTCGCTTCGGTGGAGATACGCGACAATCCGGCATTGGAAGGGCGTCCCGTGGCGGTTGGCGGAAGTCACGGCAATCGGGGAGTAGTGACCGCAGCGAACTATATTGCCAGGAAATACGGGCTGAAAGCTGGAATGACAGCGGTCGAGGCAAGGCGACGCTGCCCACATGCAGTATTCCTGCGGGTCAGGGGTGAGAAGTATACTTACGTATCCGCTCAGATAATGGCAGCGCTGGAGCGTTTCTCACCGGACATGCGCCCGCTGTCAGTTGATGAGGCGTCGTTGGAGATCACCGGTTGTTTGAAGCTCTACGGTGGAGCGGTACGGATTGGTGAAGAAATCAAACAGCTTATTTGGTCGAAATTCAGACTTCCGTCAACCGTAGGGATCGGTCCTAATCGTCTTGTAGCAAAAATGGCAGCCAACTTAGGAAAGCCAGACGGTCTTTTGGTAATACATTCTGAAGAAGCTGCTGAAGTCTTTGCGCCCCTGCCGGTTGATAAGATGATCGGAATAGGTAAGGCGACAACTAATGCACTCAACGGTATTGGCATTACAACGTTGGGGCAATTGGCAAAAGCGCCGGATAGACTGCTGAAGAGCCGCTTTGGTATTCTTGGACCGGTAATGAAAAAGCTGGCGCGAGGCGAATGGTCGGGAAGGATGAGGAAAGATGAGGATCGCGGTCCCATCGAGAGATCCATCGGACACCAGCGAACCTACGGCGAGCCAATATCCGATCCAGCGGCATTGAAGGCGAAATTGGTTGCGCTTGCCGAGATGGTTGCACGCCGCGTGCGACGGGCGAGGATGGTAGGTAGAGTGTTGACGCTGACCATTCGATATACCGATTTCACAACCATCAGTCATCAGTCCGTCTTACCTGTAATAACCGATGATGAGGATGAATTGATTTTGCACGCCTGGCGATTACTTAATGAGGCACTTGAAGAAAAAAGGAAGGTCAGGTTATTGGGATTATCGCTCGGCAGATTGAAATCAAAAGAAAAGCACGACCGGCAGCTCGATATATTTTTTTCCAATTTGAAGTTGAAGCACGAAGAGTTACATAATGCGCTGGATAATCTACGGGACAGGTTCGGCGAGCGCGTGATCGCCCGTGCAATGGGAGGACGTTGGGAGCCACGCAAGTGATACATTAAGCATTCCCGAAGGGAATAAATGTGAATAGCGGTGGGTGAAACCCACCGAAACAAATCGGAAACCTTCAACGACCCCGAGGGGGTCGAATAACACACGGTTTCGTAAGTTCTGTTTGTTCAATCCCTTCGGTGTTGGGGTGGTTTGTATCGTTGTGTTCCGTAGGTTTCACCTACGGCTATTCATATTCAACCCCTTCGGGGTTGCTATAGGGTTTTTAATCTGATTCGGTGGATTTCACCCACCACTATTCATATTCATTCCCTTTGGGAATGCTTAAAAACGAAATGTATCTGTATGTAAAAAATCAACTTGGCTACTTAACCGGAACGATTAATGAAGGAGGCAGGTAAAGTGTGACCAAAGCGCCTCCGATAAGTCCTCCAATATGTGCGAAGTTGTCTACGTAAGGGTCTGTGAAACCGCCGGCGATTGTGTATAAAGCCCAAATCACCAAAATAAAACCAATCCGTTTGTTACGAATAAAAAAGTGATTCTGATACTTGTACATAAATACTATAACCGATCCCATTACGCCGAAAATAGCTCCCGAGGCGCCCACTGAAGGCGTTGATTGTAATGTCATACTTAACAACGATCCGGATAGTCCTGAAACGAGATAGATTACAGCCGTCCGTTTTGGGTGAAAAGCATGCTCACAAGCCATTCCTAAAATATAGAGAACTATACAATTACCAAAAAGATGATCGAAACCGTCGTGCAGGAAAATCGCTGTCCCCAACCGCCAGATCTCACCATTTAATACACCCTCGCGGTATAGCGCTCCTGCATTGATTATTGAGGCTTGATTCAGCAATGCTCCCGTCTGGATTTCCCAAATATAGACGAGCGTATTGACGATGATAAGTAATAGAGTGAGCTTGGGGAAATATGACATCCCCTTTTCAAAATCAATTTTCGGATGCTCCTTTTCTTCGTCGCCATCATTATCTTTTACGAGCATATCCTCTGTTATGAGTATAGGTTCAAGCGATTTCTTCTCATCGTCCTGCCTGCTTTCCCATTTTGGTGCATGATTAGCCGATTCAGGAGAATCAAATTTTGAAGTGTCGGGGTTATCTTTTTGAATTAGGATACTCATACCTAAAATTTGCATATATCAATTTATTTTCATTGAAATTATTTTCATAACCTCCTGATAATGCGTAAATTGATGGTAGAAAAACAAACCATCAAGCACATAAGGAGGTTAATCCAATGGGTTATAGAAAGAATCGCAAAAACAAACGCTCTTTGAAACGGTTTACAACACGCTTCACCAATAAACATCTGACGTCTCACGTTGGTCTTTCATGATGAACCTCTTTTCTTTGTTAATGGTAAGTAAATTTGAAATCTTTAAAATGAGATTTTGATTTATCAAATAAATCAAATATATAAAGATTTCCATCAGTTAAATCCTGATAAATAAGAAACTCCCCGTCTGGTGACCAGTCAAGATTGCCAACTCCAACTTCGGCAAATAGATATGGCATTCTATCTTCCAAATTCATCATGTATAGACGTGGGAAACGTTCGTGTCCGGCGATTCTCCTTCCAAAAGCGATATCCTCTCCATTTGGTGATATCTTTGGAGTGGGATAACTCAAAGTATCGTATACGAGATCATTAATGTTGGTTCCATCTTTGTTCATAATTCTCAGTTGCATTCCAAATCCTCTGTCACCCCCAACATAATGGCTGTATAATATTCTTTCGCCATCTGGAAACCAATAACCCATCCTAATCTCACCAATTCCAAATTCACTGATATTTTTGTACACCCGAGTATAAGGGTTAATTGTCCAAAGTACGACAGCGCCGCGTGGATTCTGATAGTCTGATTCGAAAACAATCAGACTATCTGGTCCCCAGTGAGAGAAGTATCCTCGGTCAGCTTTGGTAAAGATTTTCTCCAGACTATCATTCTCCAAATTATATATGCACAAAGAACCTCTCCTGAAGACAAAACTTTTGCCATCTGGAGCCCAGCAGGGCCACATTCCATTAATAATAAATCGATCCTCATGACTTAGCAGATCGTGTATTCGAATTTGATAAATCCCTTGTTCTTCCTCCTCAGGATTCTGCGCCAGATGCATATAAAGCAGCGAATGACCGTCGGAAGACCATGATGGACATAGATCTTTATAAGTATATTTTCCAAACTTGTCCATATTCCCAGCTATATTCTCTGAATCAATTGAATTGACTCCAATATCCGCATCACGGTATTTTCTATACCAGTCCTTATATCCGGGTTTTTCCTCAGAACCATCTGAAACGACCACATCACGGTGTACCATATTTTTATTATCAAGATAATTTGTTTTGTCATCAGAGTAATCACAACTGATAATCGTTAATGACAATGTAATTATTAACAAGATCAATATTGGTTGTTTACTCATTCCTCTACAACTATTGTTGAGTTTTACTTTTGAGATACTTTTGTTTGTTATATTTTCTATAACCACATTTATATCACAGTTTTTCGACTCCCAAAATATGCGTTCCATGAATATCCTCTGTTATGGGTATAGGTTCCTGTGATTTCTTTTGATCGTCCTGCTTGTTCTTCCATTTTAGCAAGGGATCTGTAGATTCAGGAGAATCAAATCTCGAAGTGTCGGGATTGTCTTTTTGAGATAGGATACTCATGATTTAACGACGCTCCCCCGAATCAAGCAGCACACCGAGTGCAAGAGCAATCCTTCTGTCAATCTCTCTTGATGGATCGCCGGTCATATCGAGTACATAGCGATCTAAAATTGTGAACTTTCTGTTGAGTTCACCGATAATGTCGTCACTCTCCCTTCTCATTATTATGAAGTTGATTTTTAGAAGTCCGAAGAAGCTTCCCAGTACTTTTCGAAGCAGCGAAAGGATGATCGAATCTTCCTTTGCAATACAGAGTATAGAGCCATCTGGAGCGTAACAGTACCAGCGTCTTCGGAAGATGTTATACAGGAAGTTCTTACGAAATGTAGCGAGCAATTGGTAGTTTGAGTCAAGTAATGTATATGTTGCGGTAATTATCTCTACCTTTTTATTCTGGAGGATTTCAAGGAGTTTCTCTCGTTTGGAATCATCCCGGTAGAATGTGATGTGCCTCTTCTTGTAAAGCAGGCAAATCACTATGAAAGTTACTGTAATAAACAGTACGATATTCGTAACTACGTAGATAGTCATGAGAACATCAGTGTCCATCAGGGTGGCGAGAGGCAAAAGCAAGAGAATGGTCACATACCCACATAAAATACCAAAAAGGATAGCGAAAACGTTGCGCATTAGATGTCTCGGACGCTGGATAAACATTATTGTGTTACCCTCCTCATCCCATACGTAGTATTTCTGTGATATTGCGAGGTGTTTCTGACGCAGTAAAAACTTGTCTCTATTGAAGACGGGATCACCCTGATGCAGAATCGTTTTGCCTGGGACCTTGATTGTTGATCCACATTGTGTGCATTTTACACGGCTGCCGGCAAATTTGTCCTTCAGGTTGTACTGAGCGCCACAGAAACATTTGACTTGTATTCCTTTAGTTTGTCCACCATAAGTATTTTTGAGTGAATGAACTTCAGAATCCTTGATGCCAATTCCTCCGGATGAGATTCCAACTGTAGAAAATGAAGGTTCTTTATCAGTTTCAACCGCCAACTCCGGGATATCGTTCTCAGCGCCGCAACTGCGACACTTAGTCATCTCATCCACCTTGAGATATTTTACTATTATCTCTGAGCCACACTCTTTACAGTAAAATTTCAATGGCATGTTTTTTCCTTATTGTATTTCCTGTTTTTGAGGTTAATTAAACTCTTCAATCTATGGTATTATCAATGTTATTTCCTCCGGATAAATCTTCAGATATAACAATGAAATGATACAGAGAAGCCAAAGCTAAACCGATTAGTATGATAATTAGAATTATCAACAGGAAGGGGATAAACCAAAATGATGATTCTGAAATAGCCGATGCAATTGGAGTCCAACATAGGAATATTGGTATTATAATCAGTAGATTGATGAAGAAGATTTTATAAGCATGACCTTTGGTCATTTGCCAGCTTGTCTTAATTGCCTTAAATGCATTCATTCTAAGGTCCACCACCAGAAAAGGTGTAAAGGCTAACTTACAGCCAAATATTATACCGGGCAAGATCAGGAGGATCATCCCATATACAATAATCAAATTTGTAATGATACTCGCAACAACGACATTCCAGTAGTTTCCAGTAAATTTGAATAAGTCCATTATAGTTAGCCGGTCACCTCTAACTGCCCTGAGAAAGGTATAGAGAACACCATAGTTTACGGGGAAACAGACTAAACAAGTATAAGCTATACCTAAGGAAAATGGAAGACGAAGAATGTTGAGTCCTAAAAAACCACCTAATAGCTGAATTATAAAGGCAATAAAAAATATTAACAGCAGTTTTATCTTGTTTTTCCATAGTTGTTGACATCCGTGTTTGTATAATTCAAATACTCCCGGTATCAAATCATCTACAGGTTGTCGTCCGTTAATTTCCATACAATTTTGTTATTCCTTTTGCTATCACTGGATATTTAGTTAAATAAATCCGTTCATTATTTACCATAATTTCCCAAATTGCACACATACTAACCCACCACCGAACGGTTCTTCCGAATTAAAATTTCGGAATCCATATAAACCAAATCCAATTGATACATTCTTAGGATCCTTCACGAGAGTTATAAACATTTGAAATTCGATAGGAATTCCGATAGTCTGAAATTTATCCTTTTTGTAATGAGGCGTTCGAAGCCAGTTTTCCTCTCTGTATAATAATTTCCCCTGTTGAACACCCCCGACCAGACTCAGTCCAGTGGATATTGAAGCTATCCAATATTTCGATTTTACCATTCCTCCGTAAAGCAATCCCAAATCCCAGACTGTTTCGTCAATTATATTAAGGAAATCAAATTCCGTATTGTGAATAAACCGGGTCGATAGAATTCCTTTCCATATCTGTTGTGAATAACTTCCTCCCTGTGAAAAACCGAAAGAGCTTGCTCCAATCCCAAGATTGATCCAGCCTAATTGTCCTTCCTTATAATTATGGACCTGTGGCGCTTCTTCACCAGCAGGTGAGACCGATGCTAACAAAAGACAGAAACCTATACCCAATACGGTATTTCTCAATGTAGTTTTAGCTTGCATTTAACACTCAGATTTTATACCTCCAACCGATGCAATCCCCAATATTTCCCATCAAGATAGACAATCTGTTCTTCCGGTTTCGGGTCGGGACGCTGTGACTTACGGGCTCGTTCTTCACCACAGTGGATGGCTACGACCTCAGCTGTGAAGATTTGGTGCGTTCCGAGTTCCAGTTCGTGTTTCACCTTGCATGCCAACACAAGCTGACATTCCGCTATCATCGGCGCACTTTTCAACGGTGGACACGGTATCGGAGTTAATCCCAGCGCTTCGAACTTGTCCACGTCGCGACCGGACTTGGTTCCGCAATATTTAACTACTTCAATGTCTGTGCTGCGCGGGAGATTTGCTGTAAACTCACCGCTGATATGCACAGGTTTATAACTATACCGGTTCTTACGAATAGAAACGCTGACCATCGGCGGTTCCGAGCATACCGTCCCAAACCAGGAACAGGTGATTATATTAGGCTCTTCAACTGTACCGCAACCGATCAGAACAACCGGTGCCGGGTATGAATGTACTGAGGGTAATAATTGAGTTTTCATTGTTGATTTTTTGATTTGGTGTATTTTTACTAATCCGATTATAGCTAACAAGTGGTACGGTTAATTATACTACTAAACACATTCAAAGTCAACTTCCAGATATTTATCACGAAGTTATACTACAACAATCAGGGCTGTTTTTTTACAGTTAAGCATTCATTTCAATTTATCCAATTCCTTCTGGGCGTCTTCGTATCCTAATTCCTTAGCCACTTGAAAATCACGGCGTGCATTAATTGTTTTGCCTGTTTTCTGATATGCAATACCTCGGTGAAAATAGAATTCTCCTTTCCTGGTATTGAAACTGATCGCTTTACATAAATCCTTTAAAGCGCTCTGAAAGTCACCTTTATCAATGAGGACTTTTCCTCTACCTGCGTAGAGTTTATCTAAATCAGGACTCATTTCGATTGCTTTCGTATATTCGGTCAGCGCTTCATCAAGCTCACCTTTCATTCTATATGCATCTCCCAGACTACTATATGCCGCAGTTGCTTCCGGATTAATCTCTTTGTACAGACTGAAATCACTAATCGCTTGATCTATCTCTCCCTTCTCCAGATATGCCTGCCCACGTACTTGAAAAATAGTTCCTGCAGGTATATTCTGATCATGGAAATGTGGATCTATTTCGATGACTTTATTGCAATCCATGATCACATTATCATACTCCTTAATTATCATATAAGCAAATGCGTGTTCTATATAAGGTTTCGCATTATTCGGGTTTCTTGCTATGGCTTCTGTAGTTTGTTTAACCATCATTTTACTGGACATCTTTGCTATCTTTTCACCGGAACAAGATGTAAGAAGCATCAGCAAAGACAAGAAGAAAAAGATGTTCTTTCTCATTTTGATCTCCAATTTATTTTTTTATTCGATAGGTTTGAATTCAATCCGAACTATCAAAATCCTTAGACTTATGGGTTCTGATAAAACTAATAATTATGATTATAGTGAAAAACAATAAAAAGGAAATGCCATGTCGCGGGTGACTCAATATAGAATGTAAAACTAACATCACACTCCGGAGTTGGATGGTGCTATTTCTAAAGGGAATGAATAGGTTTTATCGAGCAATGTATTATTCGACCCCTTTGGGGTCGTTGAAGGTTTGTAATTTATTCGGCGGGTTTCACCCACCGCTATTCACATTCATTCCCTTCGGGAATGCTATTTTTGAAGGGAATATCAGGAATTGGTAAGGTGGCGGAAAAGGACGTCCGCCCTCCCCAGTGTTACTTAGTGTCTGACCGGAAAGCCCCTTTTTGTCATTCCCGCGAAGGCGGGAATCCAGATAACTTATTGTTTCTCCTGGATTCCCGCCTTCGCGGGAATGACAAAAAAGGGTTGATATCCAGAAAAACGGAGGTTTTCGGTCAGACACTACTTAAGAAAGTCTCAATTTTATCATTTCAACGGTATCACAATATCCTGGTAGAACGCCTTCCATCCAATCGCGAAGCCCACTCCGCCACCGATAATAGCGGCATTTCTGACTGTCTCATCCGAGGATTCAAATCCCAATGAAGCTCCCCCTCCGAATAGAGCCGCTACACCGACTGAAACCAAACCGACAAATATTAGGTCTTGATACTTCCGCTTCAGGATAATGGATTCTACCTTCATAACCGGTATTTCCTGGATTTTACTTGCCGATTGCAATTTGAAAGCGGTGCCTTGTATGGAAAGAAATCTCCCTGAATGAGATAATCCACTGTACAGTCTCAGTTCAACAGATTTATCTTCCCATACCTCGGACATACGCTTAACCTTAATCAAGCGCGATTGCAACATATCATTCGTATGTTCAGGCGATATTTTCTCCTGTCCATATACCGAGATTGCAAGTAATAAAACAAACAGAAAACAGAAGATATTTAAATATTTTGCCATCGTAAATTCCTTTTAGATATTTGTTAGTTTAACCGCTTCATAGGTTACAAGCTCCCATCATGTTTCAATCCCGAAGTTTCGACGGGTGGCATGGGCTACTTGTTGCCCGTGTGTCTTTACATTGCAACGTAGATAGGCAGTAATGAAACACGGGCAACAAGTAGCCCGTGCCACCCAGGGCTAAAACACCTTAAGTTACGCGAAAATCGCACTTGACAAAGCAATGTTAATTACTCTCGTCTATCCAGTCCTTAATGATATCAAGATAGTGATCCACTCCCAGCGTTTGAGGAATATCATCATGGTTTGCACCCTGGATTATAACAAGTGATTTGGGCTCCGGGGCGTTTTCAAACACAATCCTGCCGTTATCTCTGTACCGCACAAAATCATCATCCGTACCGTGCAACAGTAAAAACGGAGTCGTAATATTTTTCACCGTTTCAGCATTATCAAATTCACTTTCGGTTAACCAGCGAGCGGGAATATCCAGAATAGAGCTGCCCTGTGTCAGTGAATTTGCGGATGCAAACGGCGCTTCTGAAATCAGGCATATCGGGTTGACTGTAGAAGCCGCAAGATGAATTGAAACAACGTTACCGAGTGAATAGCCATAAAGACACAGTGAATCAGTCATCGCTACGGACTCGAGGAAATTCACCGCAGCTTCACCGTCTCTGAATAATCCCTCTTCCGATGATTCCCCTTCCGATAGTCCGAAACCCCGATAATCAAATATAAACACGTTTACCCCAAGTTGATAAAGCCACATCACCCTGTCCCAGTATTCGTCAATATTGTATTTGTTTCCGTGACAGTACAAAATGGTGATACCGGATCCTTGAGGATTTGATTTGATAAGATAGCCGTAAAGCGTATAACCGTCGCTCTGAAACGTCACTTGTTCCAGCAGGGAATCCGGAATTGTATTACCCGGGAGTGAATATTGATCGATCTGTTTCTCATTGAACAGGAAGCCATCCATCTCACATCCGGAAACGACTATTACAATCAGAAACAACAATAAGGTGAGTATTCTGGCGCTCATATTAAAACCTCTTCTCAATCGAAACAAGGGGAGTGATTGCGCCATAACTGCCGATTTGAATGTACTCCACCGCCAACTGATCGCTTCTTATGTTGGCGCCGTGCCATTTTATTTCGGTCAGCAGCCTTGTTGTGCTGCCGAGCTTCCAGCGGTATCCGAGAAAATGTGAGAAAATAAATGGAGAAGCATCATCATCATAATCCGGTGAAGATACCAATGCAGTCAAATCGAATCCACTGTAAATTGTGCCTTTTCCAAGAGACCAGGCTGCCGAAGTAGAAACTATTGGATAAGCGCGGAAACGGCTGTCCACGCCAGATTTCAGGCTGGCAAGCAGCAATAAGCGCGGTTGTAAACAAACGGTTGGAATATAACCTTCATTCTTGAAAGGAAACCAACCCATACCGAAATCAGCGCCGAAAATATTGTAGAAGAGGGACAGTAAATGCAGGTTTCCGGTGAGATTTATTCGCTCCGTCAAACCGTAATTTGCACCAACAATAGCATAAGGGACAGGCACGTGAGTGCCAAATGCGGCAACAATAGGACCACCGATTGAACCGCTGACATTAACTTGTCCCTTTCCGACCGGATCAAGATTTGTTCGAGCCGCGCAACCTGTCAGGAATAAGGTAATGACCGTTATATGTAGAAAAAATTTAAAATTCATGTTTTTCTGGATATTACCCCCTTTTGTCATTCCCGCGAAGGCGAGAATCCAGGCGAAACAATGATTCTCTGGATTCCCGCCTTCGCGGGAATGACAAAAGGGGGGATTTCGGTCAGGTACTATTATAAGTATTTTGAATTTTAAGTGTTGAATTTTGAATTATAATGAAATGATGAAAATTCAAAATTTTTCCCTACCACTTCCAGTAAAAGGCAGCATACGGGTTCTGGAAATGCAGACCTATCCTGAAAGTTTCAGACTTCGAAAAGATGAATCCGAAATCCAGATCGAGAGGTTGATAGTTACCTTCCTGGTTATTAATCATAAAAGGTGATCCACCAAAATCGAAATAGCTGTCCCATGCATCACCAATATCGATGTATTTATGCCCGTTATCAGCAAAGATTTCGATGAGGAATTTCAATCTCTTGGTAAGATCATAGTCCATTGCAGCCCAAATACGGTAAGGTGCGTTGAAATCTTCATCCCACACAAAGCCATTTTTCAGAGTTGGTTTACTGGCAATTACAGAATTAGTAGCAGCGCCGAGATGCCATCCCCATTTACCGCGACCGCTTGCCAGAGCTTGACGCCAACTGAAAACCAGATACGATCTCCAGAAAAACTCTTTCTCATCATCGTCTTCCAGGGCATCCTTAATAGGTGTTGCACCAGTCGAGTCCAGACGTGTATTCGCACCTATTCCTGTTGTATCGATTATCCAATGACTGTACCTCTCCGCTTCTGTCTTTACCGGATGCCGGTTGTAAAAATGAGCGCCTACCGCCAGCGCTAATTCCGAAGTTCCTGTAGTACGATGAAAAAAGCGAAAATGCGGGACCAAATTCAGATCACCACTGAAATCGTGCCCAAACCGGGTGCGGAGCATAAAACTCTCCGTGAAGCCATAACCTATTGATAATCCGCTTAAATAGACCGTGTTAGGCGGTAGAGAAAACGCTGTAGGATCAAGAAATATATCGGTTAGTACCTCGGCTGAGTGGAACCTTTTCTTCTCCTCTTGCCAGCTTACTTTTTTGTCACCGTAATAGCGATCCATAGTCTTGACATCCCGTTTGAGTACGACCACAACTCCATAAGGGGTTTTCAATGAAATCGACTGCATATCTTCTGAAAGGACAGGACCGACAAAACGGGCGCCGTCCTTTTTTTCAATATCAGCCATTTCTGCCAGAATCTCCATTACCGGAATATTTAACGCACCATCCGGTGTTTCGATAACTGCAACTGTGTCACCGTGGATTTCCCTTATAGTTCCACTGACCACATTCTCGTCACGCAAGTGGAATATTCGCGACATACCAACAACCAGGATTGCCGACTGTGAACCATGTTTCGCTTCAACCAACGGCTGTCCGCATTTTATACAGAAATTGCTTGCCCAATCGTTAGTATGACCACAATCAGGGCAAGCAACTTTAGCCGGATGATCGGCTTGACCAAACGCCTGTGAACTCCAGATACCTGACAGCAAAAGCAAAATCACCATCAACAGGCAGATATTAAATTGTTTACTCATTCTCTGTTCTCCTTTTTATCTTGTAAATTGTAAGAATACGCTTTAGTGCGAAGATGGCTTTAGGCTTTAGCTTAAAGCCGTCATCTTTCGTCCTCTTCGAAGTGAAAACTTATAATCACCATTTAATTCCAGTAGCGCTGGTCAGGATGATATAATGACAATGCCTAAAATGGCAAGTGTGATCGCTCCAATTATCTGTAAGAATTTTCCCAAAGCTCCCTCGCCAGAGGTTCCTCCTTCAATAACCCTCTGTTCATTTAGAAGTCGTCTTATGAGGTCTTCAATGTCCTTTTTACTCATATCACCGACCAGTTTAAGGTCTTTACGTCTCATTCCTCCAGCTTTGCTTGTTCTTTCAACAATAAGCTCGACAAGCTGGATAAGCTCTTCTCGCGATAGATGGTAGACTTGCAAGGTATCGGCGAATTTATCTCGAATCAGTTTAAGTTCCTGCTTAGGGAAAGCGAACCCGCATTTACGGCAAAACAGGGCGGTTGATTCGTTCTTCTCACCACATTGTGGACAGATAACAGCTTCAGATTGATCTTGCTGGGCAGAGAGCGGCGCTGTCTGTAGAACAAGTATCATTATGAGAACTAATAAAAGCCCCATAAAGATAGATTTCTTAAACATAGTTATATCCTACTATAATTATTTACTGTGATTAACAATAAAAAAAGCCACACTGTCATTACAGCGTGGCAAAACACTAATTTTATTTATCTTCTAACGATCTGTGACCAGCCCGTTTACTTCTCTTAAGGCATAGTATATTCATTATTGCGTTATTTCCTTGATAATGGATATTTATTTAATTTTGGAGGTTATGCCCAACAAGTCTTTGTAAAGCGATATCTAAATTAATTCAATGTCAAGTGAATTTTATTTTTTTCGTTCCCATGAAGCATTTTGCGTAAGGGTTGAATTATTGGGTTCATTCAACATATCCTCCGGGCATCCGTATGCTCAACTTGTTCGGTTTTCGATTTGGCATTAATTAGCTTTAACAAAATATGACTTTTTATAATAGATTCGTTTTTTTTATTAAAACCACTTGACAAATTGTTAGTTGTGGCGTAAATTTATAGCCGTAGTGAAAAATGTTGCGGATTATAAATTTATCCGTTTTGCGGGGAACGAAATGACGAAGCAAACTTGAGGTTAATGTTAATCCACAAGATTGCTTTTCCCGAACCTTCAGGATCGCAAAACGAATCGATTATCGAATGAAAAGAGGGAAAATAATTGGATGTCAGCAAAAGACTTAGTGCGAGCCTGGAAGACTATTTAGAAGCTATCTATCATATTGTTAAAAAGAAGCAGGCTGCGAAAGCAAAAGACATCGCTATGCAACTTGATGTGAACAGCTCATCGGTTACCGGCGCCTTGCAATCGCTATCTAAACGAGGATTAGTGAACTACGCTCCGTATGATCTGATTACTTTGACACCCGAAGGTTCGCGAATTGCTGAAGACGTAATCCGCAGACATAAAGCATTATATAGATTTTTCACTGTGGTACTATCGGTGGATGAAGTTGAAGCTCAGGAAATGGCTTGTAAAATGGAACACGATATTTCAACGAGTGTATTGGATAGATTGATACAATACTTGGATTTCGTCGATAATTGCCCAATAGGCGGTATTACGTGGAATGAAGAGCTTGGTTTTACTTGTAAACATATGATGAAATTTGGAAGTTGCGAGAAATGCGCTGAAGAGTTTAAAAGTACGAAAGAGTGAAAGTGATAAATTGTTGAATTGTTGAATTGTTGAACAACAAGATAGCAATTTAACAATTAGCAATACAACAATCAAGGAAAAAATATATTGCCACTAACAATGGTTCAGATAGGAAAACGTGTTCGGCTGGTTGGTATTGATGCTGGTAGAAGGTTACGGGCGCGGCTTGCTGATATGGGGCTTATCCCCGGCGTTGAGATAGATATTATCAGTAACTCATCGCGTGGTCCCTTCATAGTTGCTGTGAAGGGCAGCCGTGTAGTGCTGGGGCATGGAATGGCAATGAAGATACTTGTTGAGTAGTCTTGGAAATAGGGGGACGGTATACCTGTTTTAATAGAGCGCTTTTTCCGCTGTCAACCCGCCGCGGTTGACAGCTTAGTCGTAAACGATACTGTCAGGGACGGAGCCCTGACAGCTGGTTTGAAGAAAAACGGGTATACTGTTCTCCTATTTACAAAAATCCTGCTCTCTTTTTTTTGTATAACTAATTAGGCAAGCCTAACATATTCAGATGCACCTAAAAACGAAACGAAATATCACGGTTGCATTAGTCGGCAATCCCAATTCAGGGAAAACCACTATCTTCAATACACTGACCGGTGACCGCCAGCACGTGGGAAATTACCCTGGCGTTACAGTCGAGAAAAAGGAAGGTGAGCTGATATCCGGAGATGTTCACATCCGGATTGTCGACCTGCCAGGAACTTACAGCCTGACGGCTGTCTCTCTTGATGAACAGATTGCCCGTAATTTCATCATTGAAGAGAAACCGGATGTCGTTGTCGATATAATTGACTATTCCAATCTCGAACGAAATCTGTATCTAACCACGCAATTAATAGAGCTGGGTGTTCCGCTGTTGTTAGTTTTCAATATGAGTGACGTCGCTGAGAATCGCGGGGTAAGTTATAATCTTCCCAAACTTGCTGAAAGATTGGGCGCTCCGATTATACCTACCGTTGGATTCAAAGGACAAGGAAAGAAGGAGATCATTGAGGCTGTTATTTCTATTGCCGATGGTGAGATTAAACTGCCTCAAGCAACTATCCGTTACGGAAAAGAAATTGAAAAGGAGCTGCGAGGATTAGAAAAACTGATTTGCCAAAAGAACGTTGTTCCCAAAAATTATGACTCGCACTGGTTTGCATTAAAGCTGCTGGAGAATGACCGGGAAATCCAAAAAAAGATTAGTTCAGATGAAGTTATTACCGAAGTGGGTAAGATCACCGAACATCTGAAGAATGTACACGGGGAAAACCCAGAAATTGATATTGCAGAACGACGCTATAGATTCATCTCCAAAGTCTGCCGTAAAACCAACCTTTCAACAGGGGATACTCACCGGCTGACGATCTCTGATAAGGTCGACAGAGTTTTAACCAACCGGCTTTTCGGTCTGCCGATCTTCCTGGCGCTGATGTTCCTGGTATTTCATTTCACTTTCACTCTTGGTGGGTATCCGATGGAGTGGATCGAGACGTTTTTCGGATGGCTGGGCGGTTTGGTTACAAATTGGTGGCAGCCCGGATCTGAAAGTATGTTGAAATCACTGTTGGTGGACGGCATTATAGGCGGTGTTGGCGGGGTGATTATATTCCTACCGAACATAATGTTCCTGTTCCTTGGTATATCGTTATTGGAAGATTCGGGGTATATGCCACGGGCTGCGTTTATTATGGATAATATAATGCAGAAATTCGGGCTGCAGGGCAGGTCTTTTATGCCAATGCTGATCGGTTTCGGTTGCACGGTTCCGGCGATTATGGCAACGCGCTCGCTGGAAGACAAACATGACCGGCTGATAACGATGCTCGTCCTGCCGTTGATGAGTTGCGGCGCTCGTTTCCCGATATACGCCCTGATAATCCCAGCTTTCTTCCCGCATAAGATACAGGGAGTGATGCTGCTCGGTATCTATCTCATTGGCATTGTTCTGGCTATTATCAGCGCTAAACTGCTGCGAATGACCGTGTTAAAAGGACCTCCAACTCCACTTTTAATGGAACTGCCTCGCTATCGAATACCGACACCGAACAGTGTATTGACCAATATGTGGTTGAAATCTTATCTTTATCTGAAGAAAGCCGGTACTATTATCCTTGGAGTTTCTATCCTTCTCTGGGCGATGACCAGTTATCCCAAGAAGGCTGAGATCACCGCAACCGATCCGGATGCAATACAGTCTGAGGTGTTGGCATATTCATTTGCCGGTCGGGTTGGACACGCAATTGAACCGGTTATCAAGCCGATGGGTTTCGACTGGAGAATTGGCACAGCGATGATCGGAGCATTCGCCGCCAAAGAGGTATTTGTTTCACAGATGGCTATTATCTATTCAGTAGGTGAAGCGGATGAAGCGAGTGAAACGTTAAGGGATAAGCTGCAGCGAAATTACACGCCGCTGATTGGATTCTCGATGTTGTTATTTATGCTGATCAGCGCACCCTGTATGGCAACAATTGCGATGACCAAGCAAGAATCCGGTTCGTGGAAGTGGGCGCTGTTCCAGTTGGGAGGATTGACACTTATGGCGTATGTCTTCAGCGTATTGGTATTTCAGATTGGTAGTTTGCTGGGTATTGGAGTATAAAAAGGAAAGATAAATGGAAACGATTATAGTAATTTTGATAATTGCATTGACGGTATTTCTGGTTTTTAGATCATTTTATCGCAGTGTAACACAAAAGCAACCGGCGTGTGTTTGTGCGAATAAAGAATGTGCTCAGGTTAGATTATGTGATAAGGGTTTTCAGTAGGTCGGACACTCTTGTCTGACTCGTTGTGTGTCGGACAGGAGTGTCCAACCTACTGGATATATTCAGGAAGAGAAGCGTATCGAAGATGCAGCGTTAATGTATGTGCATGTTATGGACGGATTGTTTATGGGGACGAGGATTACTTTGAGGTGATAAGCAGATTATTATTTACCACGAAGGGCACGAAGATAATTGAAATATCTCTTTGTGCCCCTCGTGGTAAAATATTTAGGTTTGAATTGGGGCTCGGAGCCGGAACTACCCGGTTTGCAACGGAAAGTTCCGACTCAATTCCCCTTATAATAGCGAGGGTTGCTCCCAGCTAAAAGTGTCCCGGTATCGTCGCCTGCAGGGTGGCTAAACCCGCAATAGCGTACCGAAACCGTTGACATTTAAAACAGGGACGAGCCCTTATGTTTATTTGCCATAATTATTCCTCCTGTGTAAGTTGACGGTACTACTGGAGGGAACTGTCACCCTCCGCTTTTCAATATTCTATGAGCCACCGGCAGGAGTCGAACCTGTTTTAATTACTGAACTTGCCCATGCAATGTCGGTTACATATTGTAGGTTGACTTCATCAAACTGTGATTTCAGTGGTTCTTTAATATCATCAGGTTTGCCAAAATCATTCGTGTTTGAGCTGATGAAATACACTTCATTTCTGAACTCGTTTTCACATAAAAATATAGTGGTTTTAATGAAATGTTCTATGATAACACAATCTATTGTTCCTTTTTCCCTGTCTTTAAATTTTGAGTACGGAGGTTGATTGTTCCTAACTCTTTCCAAAGCTCTAATCTGACTGTCCTCATCGTTTTCGATTTTGTTAGATGCTAACAATAACTTTTCTGATAGTTCGTATAAATAACCATCCAACATGAATTGTTCAGATTTATTATAAGAAAAACCTGGCGGAATTCCCGCTTTTTTGACTACTTGGTCAAATCTGTTTAATCTTTTACTAAATTCATCGATTTGCTTATGCGAATCCTCTTTAATCTTCACAGAATTTTTTCGCCATTCTTTTTCAACATCTTCAGTAATAACTAACCACACCTCTGGGTAATCACAATCCGAACCTTTTATTAGTTTTATCGCTGTTTCTATTACTCCTATGTTTAAATGATCATAGAAAGGTGTATTCATTATATCAAGTATAGCACAAGTATCAAGGAATAATACTGGAGCAGGATTTGAGATTATTTTGTTAACTAAATCAGAAATTTGAATCAGCATACTTATTTTGCTCTAAATGATAAGTTAGTAGCTCATATGCACTTGAATATTTATCCGCTAACTCAGATGCTCGATCCTCATTCCAACCATCCTCAACAAGAAATGCTGTTAATTGCTCGTGATCAATTTTCTCATTATTCCTATGCATCGATTCGACAAAGGCAAACCAGCGCTCGCGATCATTGGGATGTGCAATGCCTGTGCTTTTATTTGCACATGAAGAAAATATCCTCAAAGCATTTGCAGATTCTGCTGAAATAATTTCCTCTAATTCATAGTATTCTGAAGTCATTTCTATATAAACGCCAAGACTTTCTGAAACAGGTTTGACAATATCGTTTGAGAAAGCTGCTAGAATTCTATTGTATTCACTTACTGAGAGTTGAGATTTTTCAATGGGGACAATATTGGGAACATATAACTCATCTTTGTTTTCTCTTCTAATGTATAACCATAATATTGCAGCCGGTAAAATCTTGTTCTGTGCAAGTTCAAAACCTCGTGCTGTTCCATCCATTATCCTATTGAAGTCTTCCTTTGTGTCAGCCCTTTTCCAGCCACTTATTAATTTATTTTCCAGTAAACTGAAAAATTCATTCGGGTCGTAACCGTTAAGGGTAATATAGAGGTCTATGCAGCGCCTCATTTCATCCTCCAAATCAGTATTTAACATTATTAGTTATTAATTGGGGCTCGGAGCCGGAACTATCCGGTTTGCAACGGAAAGTTCCGACCCAATTCCCCTTGTAATAGCAAGGGTTGTTCCCCGCTAAAAGTGTCCCGGTATCGTCGCCTGCAGGGTGGCTAAACCCGCAATAGCGTACCGAAACCGTTGACATTTAAAACAGGGACGAGCCCTTTTGTTTATTTACCATAATTATTCCTCCTGTGTTAGTTGACGAAACTACTGGGGGGAACTGCCTTCCCCCAGTTAAATTGATCTTAAGCGTTGAATGGGTTTGAATCTAAACGCTCAATACATTATTTAATACGATGAAAGATGTTGAATATTGGTTTATTTTTATCTCAATTATTGCTGAGCAATATTGAATACTCTATATGGCGCATTATTTCTTTCCCAATCTTGAAGGGAATTGTATAGTTTGGTTTCTTAAAAATATGATTTTTCATAAGCCAATCGGAGTCCGCTTTCAATTTCTTCATAAGCATACTTACCAAAGGTCGTGGTTATCGTCTTCAAAAGGCTACATTGCACGAATTGATGTAGAAACTGTTGTAATAGCGGTCAATCAACCTCTAAATTTCATTTCAAACAGATCATTTTCGCTATTCTAACTTCTTCTTCATATCTCAGTTGTACAAAATACAAACCTGTTGGTAAATCATAAGAATCAAATACAAACGTATGATTTCCCTGTGGTTTGTTTGACCAATTAAATAGTAGAATTTGTCTGCCAAATGGATCTATGACGGATAATTGAACCGTCCCTTTATGTTGCAAGCTGTATCTTATTGTGACTTGAGAGTTGAACGGATTTGGGAAAATATCGACAATCTTGAGTTCAATTGGTAAACCTCCTCCTTCCTGTTTAACTCTTAGAGCTGTTCCATAAAGAGGAATCTCAAGCGAGTTCTCATCAGGATCGTTCGATTCAATACAGTATGCTGCCTCATATTCATCTTGTAAATCAGGTGAGAATATAATCCAGGTCTGGTGTATCGAGTCCGGTTCAAGTTCAAACTCTCCCCTGCCAGCGCCAATTGTAAATGGTGATTCCTCCGGTATGATTAACTGTTGAGTAGTTACAAGAGATGAATGTCCGGTATTACGAATAAGAAATGAAGTACTATCGGACGTTCCGGTCTGAATGTCATTAAACTCGATATACTCAGGCTCGATATAAATATCGGGATACAGATGGAAGTAAAACGCACCTATATCGGCACAGGTACCATCAGGATCGGGATTTGATTCCGGATCACCTGCATTAATACAAGGTGAGTCTTCCTGAAGATGAAAATTACCTTCATCAGAATTCACAAACAGCGGATCTTCAGACAACATTCCACTTCCTGGTGTTGGGTTGAATACTCCTACAGAGTCCCCCAGGTCAGCCCAAAAATCCACATCAATATCGTACAAGCAATTATAAGCGATATCGAGGTATCTGCCAACTACTTCGTCGATACTTCCATCTTCTGGATAGCCAAAAAAAGCAATACCGCTCGTGCAGAAGGAAATAATATTATCCCTGATAACATAATTCGCACCATAGGCTCTTATAACAATTGCTGTGTTTGAACCAACCAGGGTATTATTTTCGATGACGGCAGATCGACCACGACCAATATCTATCCCAATGCCGCAATTCGAAATACGATTCTTTCGAATTATAGTCTGATCTTCATTTAAATCTAATCGAAGATTCCAAGTATTGTTATCAAACTTACAACTCTCTATTAGGGCTGAACCCTCATTTATTACTATTGCGACACTAAGTTCTTGAAAAATGCAGTTTCTAACCTCGCCATGAGTGCGGAAAAGACCAACACCAGGTCGACCTCCACTATTATTTCTAATTACAAAATTCTCGACGAATATCCTTGCATATTGACTACTGAATCCATTATGACGATCACCGCCTAAATCGATAATTGTTTCATGATTTGGATCCCCAATAAACCATATAGGTGATGGTTCATGAACAAAGCCTGCGGCTCTCGGATATTCCCCCGGTGCGACCATAATCGTATCACCGTTCTCAGCATTCTCTGTGGCTTCCTGGATGGTTTCATAGTCATCGGGAACATGAATTATGTCACCAAGCGAAGGGGTGCAAATACAAAGAATTAGATTTAGGGTTAAGAATTGAATAAAACGATTGCAAATCATCAGGATCTCCTTTGTTTTGGTTTTTCTACCATAAAAGGTTTTGATATTTTCATATCATCTGTACGACTGCAAAGTTAAACTGAAGAATGACGGGTTTGATGAAACAAGTGGAACCTGTAAAGATAACCTTAACTAATATAAGGCATTTTTTCAATAAAGTCAATAGATCAGCTTCCCCGGTGAAGGTGGGAATCCAGATAACCTATTGTGTTTTCTGGATTCCCGCCTTCGCGGGAATGACAAAAGGAGGGGCGGTAGACAAGGGAGGGGTAGGCAGATAAGCGAGGAGAGGTTAGACATTGGTTAATGATTGCCTGGTTTCGGAGAAACCGGGACTACGTATTCTATTGCGCTGTCATCCCAAAATCCCGGGATGACAGTGCATATTATTTCATTCCTTCTCAACAACATCCTTACTATAATCCATCTTAGCTAACTGCTCATAGAACTTCCAACGCGCATTGGTGTCTTCCTGCAATAGATTTGCAAGGTCTTCGGCGCGGTCGGGTTTGAACTTGGTCAGCATCCGGAAGCGGGTTTCGCTGTAGGTGAAGTCCTTTACCGGAATTGACGGGGGTTTGGAGTCGAGCTGGAGGGGATTTTTGCCTTCCAGCGTCAGTAATGGATTGTAACGGTAGAGGGGCCAAACGCCGCTCTTTACCGCCTTGATCTGCTGCTCCATTCCCTTCGACATATCGATGCCGTGAGCGATGCATTGACTATAAGCGATTATTAATGACGGACCATCGTAGTTCTCTGCCTCGATGAAAGCCTTGACGCATTGGGTGTCATTAGCGCCCATCGCTATCTGCGCTACGTAGACATGACCGTAGTTCATCGCCATCATTCCAAGGTCTTTACGGGCGTTGCCCTTGCCGGATGCGGCGAACTTGGCTACTGCGCCCATCGGAGTCGCTTTGGAACACTGACCGCCTGTGTTGGAATAGACGCCAGTGTCGAGCACCAGGAGATTGACGTTCCTGCCGGTGGCAATCACGTGGTCGAGACCGCCGTAGCCTATGTCGTAAGCCCAGCCGTCGCCGCCCATTCCCCAGATGCTTTTCTTTACCAAAGAATCGGAAATCTCTAACAGGTGTCTTGCCTCCCAGCGATCAATACCTTTAATGATCTCCTTCAGACTAGCAACGCGAATGCGCTGGTCGTTGATCTCGCCTTCATCAAGCTGCTTGCAGTCGCGGATGGCGTCAATCAATTCACCGCCTATTTCATCCCGCAGACGATTCATCAAATCAAGCGAGAAGTTATAATGCTGGTCAATCGTCAGACGCAAGCCAAGCGAAAACTCAGCCGTATCCTCAAACAGCGAATTGTTCCATACGGGACCGCGACCGTCGTTGTTCATACACCAAGGGGTAGTCGGCAGGTTGCCACCGTAGATCGAAGAACAACCGGTTGCGTTGCCGATGATGCAGCGGTCACCGAAGAGCTGGCTGACAAGCTTAACATAAGGTGTTTCACCGCATCCCGAACAGGCGCCGGAAAACTCAAACAACGGTCGCAGGAATTGGGAGCCCTTAACTGTTTTGATCTTGAGCTTGGCGCGGTCAACCTCGGGTATGTCGAGGAAGAACTTGAAATTCTCGCGTTCCGGTTCGCGCAATGGTGGCTGAGGCGCCATATTGATTGCCTTGTGATCCGGATTCTTCTTATCCTTGACCGGACAAACCTCAACGCACAACACACAGCCGGTGCAGTCTTCAGGCGCTACTTGCAGCGTGTATTTATTTCCTTTGAAGTCCTTTGCCTTGTAATCGGCGGACTTGAAGGTTGAGGGTGCATCACTCAACAGTTCCGGTGGATAGACCTTTTGTCTGATTGCTGCGTGAGGGCAGACGAAGACACACTTGCCACACTGTGTGCAAAGGTTTTCATCCCAGACCGGTATCTCAAGCGCTATATTGCGCTTTTCATATTGCGTTGAAGCAACTGGAAATATTCCGTCTACGGGGAATGCGCTGACCGGCAGGGTATCGCCCTTATACGACATAATGGTTCCCAGAACGTTACGCATATATTCAGGAGCTTCCGCTGGCATTTGAGGCGGTATCTCAAACGGTGAAGTAACCTTGTCCGGAATTGCCACCTCGTGCAGATTTGCTACTGATTGGTCTACGGCATTGAAGTTCATCTGCACAACCTTTTCACCCTTGGCACTGTAGGTCTTTTTAATGGACTTCTTGATCTGCTCAATCGCTTCCTCACGCGGCAGGATGTTAGAAATTGCAAAGAAGCAGGTCTGCATAATCGTGTTGACACGCTCACCCATTCCGGTTTCTCTACCAACCTTGTAAGCATCGATCACGTAGAACTTCATCTTCTTGTCGATGATCTGCCGTTGAGCTGAGCGGGGCAGCGTATCCCAGGCTTTTTCCGGCGGTACGTAAGTGTTCAACAGGAAGGTTGCGCCTTCGACAGCCTCTGACAACATATCATACCTTTCCAGGAATATTGTCTGATGGCAGGCGATAAAGTTTGCCTTATTAATCAGGTAAGTTGAGCGTATTGGATCGGGTCCGAAACGGAGGTGTGAGACTGTAACTGCACCGGATTTCTTTGAATCATAAACAAAGTAACCCTGGGCGAAGTTATCAGTATCTTCACCGATAATTTTGATTGAATTCTTGTTCGCTCCAACCGTACCATCGGCGCCGAGTCCATAGAATAGACCTCGGAATACACTATCACTTTCAACGCTAAACTCATGATCATACGGAAGACTTAAATGAGTAACATCATCTTCAATTCCAATGGTGAAGCGTCGTTTAGGATTATCCTTCTTAAGTTCGTCAAGGACTCCCTTAACCATAGCGGGAGTGAATTCCTTGGAAGACAAACCGTAACGACCGCCGGTGATCGTAGGCAATAATTTAAATTTCCCTCCATCAGCAACCGTTTCAGCCAACGCAGTAACAATGTCCTTATACATCGGTTCACCTTGAGCGCCAGGTTCCTTGGTACGATCAAGTACAGCGATTGATTTAACCGTTTCAGGCAGCGCTTCAATGAAGTGTTTCACCGAGAAGGGTCTAAACAACCTAACCTTGATAGCGCCGACCTTTTCGCCTTGGTTAGCGAGGTATTCGATGGCTTCGTGAGCGGCTTCAACGCCGGAACCCATCAATATTACAATGCGTTCGGCTTCAGGGTGACCGACATAATCGAAGAGGTTGTAACGCCTTCCGACTACCTTATAGAATTGATCCATTACTTTCTGTACCTTATCAGGCGCGGCGGTATAGTAAGGATTGATCCTTTCGCGTCCCTGGAAGAACACATCCGGGTTCTGGGAAGAGCCGCGCAGTTCCGGTTTTTCGGGTCTCATACCGCGACGGTGATGTTCGTAGACCAACTCATCGTTGATCATAGCTTTCATTTGATCTTCGCTTAGAGGCTCGATCTTCTGCACCTCGTGCGAACTGCGAAAGCCGTCGAAGAAGTGAATGAAAGGGATGCGCGTTTCGAGTGTCGCTGCCGACCCGATAAGAGCCAGGTCCATAACCTCCTGGATCGAACCGGAGGAGAGTAATCCCCATCCGGTAGAGCGGACAGCCATAATGTCGCTGTGATCGCCGAAGATCGAGAGGGCATGCGTCGCTATTGTGCGCGCCGAGACGTGAAAGCAGGTAGATGTCAACTCCCCGGCAATCTTGAACATACTCGGGATCATCAACAGCAAGCCCTGGGAAGCGGTGAAGGTTGTGGTCAGCGCACCGGTCTGTAGAGCGCCATGCACGGCAGCCGAAGCGCCGCCCTCGCTCTGCATCTCAATAACCTCCGGTAAAGCGCCCCAAATATTGGTCTTCCCTTCAGCCGTCCACTGGTCAGCCCACTCCCCCATATTTGATGATGGGGTAATGGGGTAAATCGCGATTACTTCGTTCACATGATGCGCAACGTAAGCGGCAGCTTCGTTGCCATCAATTGTAACTGTATGTTTTTTCAATGTATCTCCTTTGAGAAAATTTTATGTGATGTATAGTTGTAATTGTTTGATGTTACCTAACATTACTTTGTTAAGTATCAATATTGGTTTTTATAATTGTTTGAAACATTAAAAGTTCCGCGTAGGGGCCGATTTATCGAGCCCTTTTGCATAAGTAGAAGGGGCTCAATAAATTGGCCCC
>JAVCDD010000115.1 GCA_030765125.1 Candidatus Hatepunaea meridiana | reverse complement strand
TATAAAACAGTTCTTCCCCCTGTTATAATTCTGAATCCTTTTGTAAAGTTGACGTCCCATAACATCGTAGATCGTGAAAATGATTTCACCTGTAAACGGCAATTCAAAAGGAACAGTCAGAGTAGAATTGAATGGATTAGGATAAGCAGGATGCAAAATGAACTCGTTTGGAGGGACATAAGGTATCCTTCCTGTTGCCTCCGAACAATCTAATATCTCAAAATGATACCAGTCAGCTACATAGACATAGTTGAAATCTACATCCAAACCGAATGAAAAACCTGGAGTATCATAGAAACCTGCTTCCCGTGGATTGTGAGGATCACCTATATCGACAATATATAACCCATAAAAATAATTTATCAAAAACAGGTAATCACCATCAACAGTGAAATTGCTTGGCCAATAAGGAGAATAGTAAGTTTCCACCTCATCCGGGTTTGAAGGATCACTGATATCAATTATATGTATGCCACCCGTTTTATCATTACGTATATAAGCATGATCTCCCTTAACGACTAAATTCATTGGTAAATCGGATCCATACCATGAACTTGCTACTATAGGTTCTACCGGATTGCTTATGTCAATTATGGAAAGGCGACCAGTGCTGTCGTCTTCAACACCAATGACATAAAGGTAGTCACCATTAATTGTAACACCGTTGTGATTGAATGCTATTCTATCAAAATAATAATATCCCAACTCAGACCAGTTTTCCGGATCGGAAATGTCATAGATATATAGAAGGTAATCGAGAACGTAGGCATAATTCCCATTTATTGCTATATCAATTGCTCCACAAATAGGATAATAAATGTATGTTTCAACTGGATTTTCAGGTTCTGAAATATCTACCATGGAGATACCGGCTTGACCGGTCATCTCAAAGTAATTAGGCCAATATCCCCGGTTTATCACATACACGAAATTATCATAAATCTCAATCTGACTCGCATAGAATTCTGTTTCAGAATCACCTATTTCATATGGACTTGTCTGGTTAGAAACATCCACCACACGAAGTCCACTGAATCCGGCTGCGATATAGGCATTATTTCCTTTAACCGTTGCGTCTATTGTAAAACTCGGAGTTTTTAACGATCCTGCCTCAACAGGATTTGAAGGATCGGAAATATTTATCGCCCTCAGACCATTTTCAGCATCAGCAAGGTATGCATAATCACCTTGAACTTTAACGGCAAAAGCATCCTTAGTGCTCAAAAAACCGATTTCAACAGGATCTGCTGGGTCCAGAACTTCTATTATCCGAAGACCAACATACTCATCGGGGAAATATGGTCCTGCCTTACTATCAGCAATGTAGACATAATCATCTTTCACTGCCAATCCATAAGCCCTACCTTCGGTATTATGGAACCCAACCTGCACCGGTTCTATCGGATTGGAAATATCTAAAATATATAAACCATCTTGTATAACAGTTTGCATTCCGTCTATTATATAAATATAATTACCTCTCACTTCGAGAGACCAAGCGCTTCCTAAATATTCCTGATAACAATAAATTTTACAAGAACTGACTATGTACGGGTTCATCTTATCGGTGATATCAATGATAAAAACACCGCTATCACCTTCTGCAATATAAGCATAGTTATCACTAATGGCAACACTTGCAGACACAAATGGTAGTTCGCATCTTCCTGTTTCTCTAAGAACTGTTCGATTTGAAACATCTAAAACACGAAAACTTGCATCCCCGGACGTCAAGTATGCATAGTTACCATTGAAGGCTATACCGTAAACATATCCCAACGAATCGTTTGATCCAATCAATCTGGGATTAGCCGGATCAGAGACATCGATTATATTGAGACCTTGATTGACTGCTACATACAGGTTATTATCATAAACCTCATATCTGAGTCTTAGGTTCGGTTCATTATATTTTCCTATTTCTACAGGAGTTGCAGGATTACTTATATCCAGGATTCTGATACCGGTTCTTTCTGTTTGCACAAAAGCAAAATGACCTTCGATCTTTACACATCCGGCACGACCCCAGTTATCGTAAAGGCTTCCAACCATATTTATGTTCAGGCTGTCTTGTGCGGGAGTAGTAGAGAATAAGAATAGGCATAAAACAGAGATTGATATTAAACAGAGGGTGTTTCTTTCCATGAGATTGATTATGTTACTTTTTGTTTTCTTTTAATTAAATATACGGTTTAATCAACGTCATTGTCAATGTTTTAAAATAGATAGACAGCATACCAATATATTTCATATAATTATAGAACGTTGGACAATTTAACTAAATAGGCATACTCTCCCCTATTTATTTGCCAATATCATTCACAATTGAGTATCTTTACGTCTTAAACGATTGACAAAATAAATTCAAGGTTACTTCATGCCTACTTCCATAATCAACAACCTAAAATCAATATGCCTGATCGCTGTCCTATTATCCGCTGTTACAGCCTTCTCCCAGATTAAACCCAGCACAATCAAGGGTAAAGTCCTCGATCGCTCTACGAGAGCTGCTGTAGCGAGCGCTAACATCATCGTCCTTAATACTGACTTCGGAGCGGCTACGGATTTGGATGGCAGCTTTAAAATCGTTGATATTCCACCGGGGACGTATAGCTTGCAAGCTACCGCTTTGGGGTATATAGGGGATTCGAAGAGTGATATTACTGTCTTGCCAGGGCGGTCGGTTAATGTTGAGTTTCTGCTTGAACCTTCCGCTATTAAAGGCGAGGAAGAGGTATCGAAATTTGACTGGACATAATCTTTCGCATCTCCGGTCAGATTTTCTGAATTGACCCAGGTTGCGCTGCCGACGTTATTACTGCTTGTGTCAAAAAGTGACTGAATAAATAGGGGCGCACCAAACCAATCCGAGATGGTTTCCTTATTCACATTGGTACCTCGAAGCTCCGCAAACAGGTTGTCTTCAAAATAACCGCTGTTCCATGTATATAGTCTTTTATTCGCTACAAAACCACTGTCATTGACATCTGCATCGTCATCGCGCAATAAAGCCATCACTACCGGAGGCGAGCCGTTGTAGTTGCGCAGACTGCCGATGTTGGCGACCAGATTGAAGCAGCGGATTTCATCGGTTGTATGAGTGTCGCTGTAATTGGCGTGGGCTCGCAGGATACCGTCCGGATTCCTATACCACTCCTCCAACGTTGGAATGGAGTCGGCGTCGATCGATACACCTGTTTTCCAGTAGGATGAATCCGAATCCCAGGCAAGGTCTCCCGCACCGAAGATCTTGCCATTTGCACTGAACTCCAATGTTACCGTCGGTACTTGAGCATCGGTCAAGCTGTCCACCACCAACCAGATGCTGTCCCAGTGGACGTAGAAAAACGCTTCATTCGGAACCTCCTCGTAGTCGCTGTTGATGTTTTAAGAAGACGTGGCTGCCTTTTTGGCGGTGAATAGTAAACCCGGCTCTTTTAAGAGCGCTAATTAGCATTACTTTGTTAAGTAGTATTGACTTTTGTCCTGACATTTTGTATATTGTCAGGTATGACAATAAAACAATTAAAACAGGTTCGCTCCCGATTGGATAAATATCTGGACGATCTTCTTAAAACAATTGGTCGTAGCGAGCGAAGAAAATGGGGTGCCCTTTACGTTGAAGGACTCCTTGCAGAATCTGAAAGAAAGACAGTTTCTGCGATTTGCTCACGTTGTCCCGAAGGCAATACTCAAGCGGTTCAACAACTTTTACACTCCAGCCCTTGGAACTCAGACAGCGTACATTTGGAGATGACCCGAATGGCAATAGCCGAATCAAAGCCGGTCGAAGTCAGTATTATCGATGATACCGGTTTTCCGAAACAAGGTAAACATTCGGTAGGCGTCGCCCGCCAATATTCAGGTACGCTTGGTAAAGTGGACAACTGCCAAGTTGCCGTTAGCCTTCACTGGGCATCAGAACAGGCAAGTTTTCCGATGAATTGGAAACTTTACCTTCCCGAGAAATGGACAGATGATCCCGAACGTTGTAAGAAGGCCGGTGTGCCAGAAGACGTAACATTCCGCAAAAAATGGGAACTGGCACTGGATATGATTGACTGGGCATTGGGAAACAGCCTCCCCATGGGTGTTATTCTGGCGGATCACGCCTACGGTGTCGTGACCAAGTTTCGCGAAGGTCTGGAGTCCCGAAAACTTACATACTCGATTGGCATTGATGGCGATATGGTATTTTGGCGACATCCTGCGCAACGCTACCCGGTACCTTACAAAGGGCGCGGACGACCACCCAAGCCCCGGTATAAACCGGATGACGTCCCGGAAACGGCTAAACAGATCGCAAATGCTCTGACGGATGACGCTTGGGAAGAGATCATCTATGGTGAAGGCACAACGAAAGGTCCACTAATAGCTGAATTCGCTGCTGTACGGGTTCAATCGGCTTATGGATATCATTGGAATGCCCCTGAACAACCGATGGTTTGGTTACTGTTCGAACGTAAGTCCAGTGAAAAGTCGCCATGCAAGTATTTCCTGTCTAACATGTATGAGTCAACCTCTTTGACTATGCTTGTTAAGACTACTAAGATGCGCTGGCGTATTGAGATCGACTATAAGATGCTCAAGGGCGAGGCTGGTTTAGATTTCTATGAAGGACGAAGTTGGAACGGCTGGCATCATCATGTTACGTTATCGACGATGGCGTATCTTTTCCTTCTGTTAGAGCGCTTTAGAGGCGATTTTCCCCCCTCTACCCTTGCCAACCATTAGGATTATGATGCAAAGGGTTTTATTGGACAAGATGGGATTCTGTCCATTATGTAAAAGATCATTTAAATTACTTGAATGCTATTTAAGTGGTCATACTTAACAAAGTAATG
>JAVCDD010000028.1 GCA_030765125.1 Candidatus Hatepunaea meridiana | reverse complement strand
TTTCCTGGGCTAATTCCATTCCGCCTACGGCTTCATTCCATTAGCCCAGCGAAATAGCGCCACAGGCAACAAAATAAAACGGGAATTATAATTGTCGCTGACTGGGAAGAATAATTGTCGTTCATCAATTTGGGTTCGGTCATTATTTATTTCCTTTCTTAGCCTCTCGTCGACATTGAATCCAAGTTTTCTAAATATGTCTTTTACAAGTTTCTCATAAAGTAATCCAAGTTCGCTTTCCTTTTCCAAAAGTCCTTTATCTTTTAACGCGTGGAAATCTCTCTTACCAACAAGTTCAAAGTTCTCAAGATAGATATCTTGGATATTCCTATAGTTATTAATGATATTTGAAACGAGATTACCTCTGGATTTAATATTGTTATTCTTACAATATTCCACAAGTTCATCTCTTTTTAACAGGTAGATGACATCACGCGGTACGATATTATAATCTTCTAATAGCTCGGAAGACATAACATCCTCATCCTGTAATTCGAACTCATCTTTAATCCTTTTATTCATATCATTAAAGGAATCTTTAAGTTGACTCAATAGTTTCTCATACCCATCTTTTGAAAGAGCTGAAGAGTAATCCCTTTCAAGTTCATTAAAATAACAAACGAGAATTGAAACCTTTTCCTCCAAAGACCTACCGCTTTTTGGAAGATCGATTTCTAGGTCTTTACTAATCAATTCTTGAACTCTTTTTCCTCTATCGGCTTTAGTGACTTTATCATTGAATATATCACTTACAAGCAGATTTGTAACATTTATGCCTTGAATTAGTATGTCTTTAATTTTATTGTTCCTAGATTTCTTCCGGTCAATGTTGTGCTTCCTTGCAATAAGGTTTATTTCTGCGTCCCTGAGATGTCTTAGAATACGTCGTAAGTACTTATTGGAGATTTCAATTTTCAATAGATCTCGCAAAATCCATACAATCTCATCTGGTATCAATAATGAGTTTGTTTTTCGATTAAAGAAGATTATTCCTGCATCTTTTAACTCACCAATAATATCATCTATATTATGTTTTTCAAAACGAATGACAGAGTAGGCTATTGCCCTCTCTTCCTCAATAGAAAGCTCCAAATTTTTTGAAAGATTACATAATAGAGTTTTTTCTTCCCAAGATATGTGTTCTTCTCTATTGCGAATTTTGTCGTTTTCATAAGCTGTTTTTACACAATCCTGATAAATTAAGTAATCTCGTATTCTTTGCAGAGGTAAATCCGTTTTATCTTGTTTGATTTGTGATGATATATGCTCGCTCTTTGATATTAGGTTTTTAGATGAATTATTATAGAGTTTACTAAACCACTCTTTTGTCATCATTTGATTTCCATCCCGAACGAATATCTCAATAATGATATCAAGTTGATAGTTACTGTATTTTATCCTGTTCTCTAAGTTTTTGATATATTTATCTTTAAGAATATTAAAGAGTTTAACAACATCATCATCATCGGCTTTTTTGAGTTGATTAGCACTCTGTGTAAGAATCTGATCAATTAGAGGTGTTATATCTCTTGATTCTGCACAGAAGCCATCAAGTATTTTTACAAAAGAGCTTTTCTCGTTCAAATTGATTTTGCTGAGGATTTTCAGTAATTTCATATTGATTACCTTCGTTTTATTAGTTTACATCCATATGCGAATTCATTAAATATAGAAATATGTGATATAAAAAGCAAACAAAGCAGATGATCATTTTCTCACATCTTCAACTTCTTCTTCGCAGCTATGGATAAACAAAAGGGCTGACGATAAAAACTTTTCAGCCCTTTTTAATAATCTCTAGAGGTTTTTGCAAAAGTGTCAAAGTAAGAGCATTTATTAAAAATTTCTTGCTACTCAGATAGGAAGAAAATACTCCTTCTTCTTAATGCTGAATCTTGTTTCATTGAAATTATTCCTTTTACAACCTTGACAAAAATAACCTGATGTATGAATTATTTAGTTACGTAGCCCGGCTTCTCCGATCCGGAGATAATCATTACCCTCGAATCTCCGGCTTCGGAGAAGCCGGGCTACGTTTCTATTCAGACAAGATGTCGGTGCTACGAAAATTCCACTCTGTGTTCTCTGCGCACTCTGCGGTGAAAAGAACTATTTTATTAATGTGATCTTCATTTCTGAGCGATGACCGACCGTTTCCAAGCGCAGCAAGTAAACACCACTCGCCAGATCAACACCGTTGAATTGAATCGTATGATGACCCGCTTGCTGCAAACCGTTTAACAGGTTCATAACTCGACGTCCGGATAGATCGTAAACGTTCAAGTCAACCTTAACAGCTTCCGGCAGCCCGTAACTGATCCGTGTACTTGCGTTGAAAGGATTGGGATAGATGGCTGTGATGCCATACTCTACCGGGAACTCAGCAGAAGCATTCAATCTGATCACTGCTAATCCGTCTGTTTGGTATATTGCTTCTCCGGTCAAAAGAGTATAATCAACTGAATGTAGGTTGTTTTCGTCGAACCGACAGACAGGAATGTCTGTCCTACCCAATAGTTTAACAACCAATTCATCCCCTTCCAACGCTCCATCGGTTTGTGGTGTGGTCGGATCGTCGCCCCAGACGGCTATACCGCAAGTGCCATTTTGAATAACACCGCTGCCGATTAACCTGCTAGAAGCGTAAACACCTACCTCCGCTTCAAGTGCCGGATCGGCAAGAATTAGAAGACTCATATTGGAATCGGTTACGGGATGTACCGGCAGTAGACCGGGCTCTGAATACACCGATTTTTGTGCTATTCCATCACGAAGCGCCTCTTCTCTCTCAGTCAGGTAAACCAGTCTTACTTGGGCGTCAACGTTCACATAATAACCTTGTCCTTCACGCATTCTGCCCATATTGGAGTAATCCCACGCAGGGATATAAAAGTTACCGAAGCCGTCTTTAGCAATAACCAAATGATCTTCAATTCCAGATAAGGCAATAGTCGTCTCTATCTGGAAGCGAGGATAATAAGACACAAGTTGCCAGCCTTCAGCGAGATCAATTGCATCATCGCGAAGTACCGTTATACCCTCGAGCTCAAGGACAGCCGAACCGCGCATCTTGACCTGATAACCCTGTTCTACGAACCAACCGGGAATATTATTAAAATTGTAATCCGGACGATAGAAGTGACCGGCGCCGTCTTTCATCATTTCCAGAAGATCGGCTTCGACTAAGTCAGCCGTCAGTACTTCGACATCCTCCTCATCGGGCTGCAGGTTTACAGAAACCAAATTCCAGCCCAATTCCAGATCGAGCCTGCGAGTGGTGTGTACGTTACCTTCGACAACCTCAAGAGAAACAGGCAGGATAGTCTGACCACCCATTGCATCGTGTGTGAATACTAACTCACCCTCAAAGGTGTTATCAGGCGGGAGATCGGTTGCATCCAACAGCAGGGTGAATTCCTCGCTCTCGTTCACTTCAATATCTCCTTCAGTCGGTTCGAGTATAAACCAGTCGCGCCGTGCAGCAAGCTGCCAGATAGCAATACGGTCAGGATTCTGAACTACTCCCAATAAGACAAAGCAATAGACATCCCATTGATTTGTGATATGACAACCACCCGGGCGTCCGCCACCCTCCATATCAATCTCAGTGATCAAGCTCATATCACCATTCTCAAGATTAATCTTATATATAGCGAGCTCCATCCCTTCCCCTTCACCGCGTGACAAGACATACAGCTTGTAACCGTCAGGATCGCCAGACCAATATGCCAATCCATAAGTACGCAGACCTTCAGGACGGTCAATTACCGCCACTTGATTGCCATCAGAATTAGTGATGAATATATCTGAGCTTATATCAGCAGATATGAACAGGTTGTCATCCGGATTCCAGGTCAGCGAGCGATATGATCTGGCTTCGCCTTCGATGGTTTCGATTAATTCACCCTCAGTGTCGAAACCATACAGAACATTATTGTCTGATCCCCATATCAGTTCACCATCCCAGGTTATATCGCGCATACCATAGTCCGATCTGTGGAATTGGTCGAAATCCCTGATTAGTTCTCCTTCCATATTAACAACGTAAATCTTGTTAATTTCATCGCGATTGTTGCCTCCGGCAATATAAAAGTTACCATCTACAACGACAACACCGGAAACTTGATTATCGTCAACTGTTTCCTCAATTTCATTTACCTCACGTAGTTCCCACGGATCAGCATCCGCACCACCGATTAAACGCCGGATAGCGCTGTATTCTAATGGAGCGTTGCCGGTGTTTTCAACCTCGAACTCAATCGTCTGTTCCGAACCGGGTTCGAGTGTCGTTATGAATTCATCCTGGCTGGGTGTGAATTCACCGTGCAGCAGTTCAACGTTCAACTCGATGTCATCCTCATCTTCGATTTCAACCGTTTCGGTATGTGACAGATAACCAGGCGCTGTGAATGTGAACTCATATTCGCCCATCGGCAGATTGTCAAAGGAATACTCACCGTCTACGTTTGTAAAGCGAGCCATAACGAAGTAATCCATTTCGATGTAAACGCCTTCAATAGGTTCATCAGCAGCGGGATCCATTACCGTACCGCTAAGCTGGGCTACGGGTGAATCAACAGACATCACTATGGCGCATTCAATTCGAGGTTGCTGCTCATCGCTAAGATCAATCCGTAACAGTACCTCATAAACACCCTCTTCCAGCTCCTCAGACGTAATGGCAATGCTGATCGCTTCATCTTCATCACTGCCAATGCTGCCTTCTTCAGGATCGGGTATAAGCCAGCGGACTTCGCTGACGCCGTCATCTACAATACGAACCATCGCTTCTTGTTCATTGCCGATCCAGAGGTTTCGCCCGTCATGAGCGATACCAGGGGACCTGACATCGGTTTCTACATCAAAATGCTGAACTTCCTCCCAGTTCCAGTCTTCATCAATGCTTAATTGAAATGCCCTGGAACAACCGTCATTGACGTTCCAATGGTGTCCGAGCCAGAGGTGCCCGTCTTCGTGTTCCGGCGCCCAGCCGATACGACCACGGAAATCGGCAGCATCCCCATCTTGCACATTTAAGTTCTCGATGAAGCCAACTCGATTGAAGTCGTCGTTGATGTCAAGAACCTGGATATGGAGGTCCATATAACTAATGACGTATAAATAGCCTGTTTCCGGGTCGGCGGCACATGCCATGACCCCCTGACCTTCGACATTTATATCTCCGAGGTTCTCCCCATCGACTGTATAACGGACTACAGCAGGTCGTTGCCATACTGTACAATAGATAACACCATCGTAATATGTTCCGCCAAGAATGAAGTTGGGAACCTCGAAGTCGTTAATGATGTCGGTGATTTCAGCGCCATCCCACTCATAACCGGTAATGAATCCCGGACCACCACCTTGATCAAGGTGGGTTACCCACATCACTCTATTTTCGTGATCGAATCCCATACCGAGGTTACCACCGTGTTCCAGCTCCACTTCCTCGAGCGTTTCGCCGGGTTCATCCCGACGCGGACCGACGCGGTCATCATCATCCTCTTCACGACGGACGTTAGTCCAGCGGATACGGTACTCAACTTCATCGTCACCGAAGTTGTGCAGAGTTATTTCAGTATCAAGTTCATCTTCAGCTTCAATCTGAACGGCGAGCCCGAATGGATCAACGGTTACTTCGGCAACTGCATTGTTAGTCGATATTCCGAAAAAACAAAAGACTAACATTAGAAAGAAAACACTAAATTTGTGCATAAAACATCTCCTGAATAGTATAATTTGGCAGCCTTTAGTTGGGTGGTTCAAGGTAGGTAAATACAGAACTGCATATTAATAATAATATATGTAAAATATATATTAGATTTGGTAAAATCAAGTGATGTAGCTCACAAATATGTAAATTATTTAGGATTTATTTATTGTAAGAATGTGGGAAGAATTGTTTCATTGTTAAATTGCTATATTGCTATATTGCTATATTGTTAGCAATACAACATTAACAATTGAACAATGAGACAATCAAGCAATTAAACAATCACAGAAAATCCTTTGATTCTGATATTATTTTTGTTAAATTATAGTGTTCAAACGAGAACTACAACATTGGAGAAATGTAATGCTTAAAGTAATTCATTCAGCGCTGGTTCTAATTCTTATCGTTTTAGTTCCATTAGCGGCAGTTTCTAATCCTCAAACTGCTTTAAATTCTCATGCTACAATCCTGAACAGTTCCGCGCAAGCTATAACCCTTGGTTTTGACTTGGCAGAAATCGAGCGTGAAGAAATCCTTGAAGAAAATCAGAGCTTCGACAGTTATTCTCTGGAAGACGAAGGTTTTACGCTTGTATATGGTATGCCAAAGCTGCCTTCTATTACGCGTACAATCATTGTTCCACCGGATGCGGGGCTTGAACTTGTTATAAGGGCAGATGAGCCTCGTCGAGTTCGGGCTGACAATCCACCTCTACTTTCCGGTGAAGAATTACTCACAAGAACACCGGATAATCTGGTTATGGCTGCTCCGGACGTTCCAAAGTTAAATAATATATACCCCCCGGTGGTCGCCGAAATGTCGGAACCATTTGTTATGCGCGGCGCCAGGATGGTTCATATCACGACTTATCCCGTCCGATATGATCCGCAGGAAAATGTATATTTGCACTACGACAATATAGAGACAGACATCCGATTCACCAACGCTCCACCGATTAATCCTTCTCGATATCCGGTTAGGCGCAATCGCTCGCCTCAGTTTCTTAAATTTATACGCGACTATGCCATTAACGGCGACATAGTCGGTCGTGATGATCCGGATCGGGATCGGGATCAGGAATACCTTGGACATTACCTTTTAGTGATTCACGAAAATCTGGTGGAAGATGCTGAACCGTTTATAGAGTGGCGGCGTAAATCGGGATGGAAGGTAGAAATATACAGTGTTCCTTCAAACGACAGTAGAAATATCAATACGATAAAAGGTGAGATCCAGGAGCGATATGACAATTACCTTGAAGCAGGAATAGATCCATTCGACCATATTCATATTATCGGAGATTATCGCGATCATGGCGGCTGTGGTCCGGGTTCCCAGAATGTTATAGAAACACATTTGGGTAGATCGTGTTGGTCTAACAACACCAACCATAAAGACTGGTGGTATGCCTGTCTGGAAGGGGGCAATAACGACGATTATGCCGATGTGGGAATATCCCGCTGGTGGTCGGGTAATTCCGATTTAATGGCGCTAACTGTTGGTAGAACCCTATCTTACGAGATGGAACCATATATGGAGAATACCGATTGGTTCACACGCGGGGCGGTTTATGCTCAGAATTGGGCGGGGAACTATCACGTAAGCCTTGCCACTAACGTCCGCTGGGGCAAATCAGCGCTTGAAGCGCTTGGTTTCGATGATGTTCGCACCTACGAAAATATGACAACGAGGGATTCAAATGGCGCAATGGTCGTTCCCTTCATCACCAGGCAATTTAACGATGGCGTCAACGTTATGATTGGCAGAGCGGAAAACTACGGCTATCGAAATAGTTTCCCAGTCAACAACAATGTAATCTATCCTATTGATCTGGACGTTGCCGGTCACCACGAGTGGTCGTGCTGGCATATGACACGCACAGGGAACGGGAATAATATGAAAGGACCGGTCGCTGCGACCAGCGCCTGGGGAGGTCCTGCAACACTGCCGATGAGCTTGATCTGGCTCGAATTGGTCAACGGTTTCCTGCAACGCGACCTGACGCTGGGTTGGTCATATATAAAAGGCGTTATCGGAGCGAGTGGTTGTATTCCCAATTTCATAGGCGCCTTTTATTACGTCACTACCGATTATGTATGCTTTGGCGACCCCGGTATCCAGTACTGGCAGGGCGTTCCACAAGAGGTTGACGTTGTATTTCCAGAAGTAATTTCGACTTCTGACCGCTTGGTTGAAGTTTATGTGAGAGACGCCGAGAATGATGATGAAGCAGTTCAAGGCGCTCAAGTTACAATTTATTTCCCTGGAGATATGCCGAATCCGGATGATGACGATTACGCAGAATATGAAGATATGTTTATGCTGACTAAAAAGACTGATGAAGAAGGACTCGCCCGTTTTGTATTCCCTGATGGCAACGAATTTGAAGAAGGAACAATGTATGCGACAGTCACAGGACGCAATATATATCCTAACATTAATGAGATCGAAATAGAAGAATTTGAGTCAGGTATTGAATTAACCGAATGGACATTAGATCAAACAAGCGGCAACAACGACGATGAAATCAATCCGGACGAAAGATTCTCGCTATTTCTGACTGCACTTAATCGCAGTGAAGATGACGATTTGCGAGATGTTGTTGCTACGATAACCAGTCTATCGTCTTACGTTGAGGTAGCCGGAAATAATGAGATAGAATTCGGTGATATTGATGCTGAACAAGAGGTTGAAAGCGATGACGTGATCAGGATTCGTGTAGCTGAAGACTGCCCGGATGGCGCTTCGAGACCGATTACTGTTCCATCCTTAAGAGTACTATTCAGCAGCAGGGATGAAGAATGGGAAACCGCTATCCCGTTGGATGTTGTAGCGCCTAATTTTGAGGTTAAAGAGATAGTTGGGAATGGTATTATCAGCTATGAGATCGAGCATTTTAATATAGATATCGAAAATATTGGCAGGATGCCAGCGTCTGAATTGAATGCAACATTAGTAACGCTTGGGATGGGCGTCAGCGTTGTTGACGCTGAAAGCGGGTTCCCTGCGCTTGATCCTGGTGATCATTCGCGTTTTCAGGGCGCTGCGCCCAGAGTCACCGGTAATCGTTTGGTTCCTCCAGGCTCAACCTACGAAATGGTACTCATACTGGAGACCGAGGATGACTTTGTAGACAGCGCTTTCTTCAGAGTGCAAATAATGGAGCCTCGCGAAAGAGCGCCTCAGGGACCGGATAATTATGGTTATATTTGTTTCGATGATACAGATACCGACTGGGACATAGCGCCTCAATATGAATGGGTTGAGATAAGCCCGCGTGAAGATGAATTTGATTTCCGTGGTGAACGGTTGGACTTTGATGGTAATTCACAACTCAACATTGGCGAAACCATCGTGATTGACCTACCCTTCGAAACCCAGTTCTATGGCAGATTATATGACCAGATAACTATAGCCACCAACGGTTTTATTTCAATGGGTGATCAGGAATATGTTACCAATTACCAGAATTGGCCTATGGACCACTGTATCGGTGGTGGAGCAGGAATGCTGGCGCCATTCTGGGATGATCTTAGTCTAAGCGGAAATGACGCTGGTATATATACTTACTATCACGAGGATGATTCGCGATTTATCGTTGAGTGGTATAAACTGCGACATCGTAGCGGTGGTAACAGTGATTTGATATTTCAGGTGATTTTGTATGATAACGAAATCTGGATCACAGAAACAGGCGATCAGAATATTCTCTTCCAATACAAACAGATTGAAAATCGCGTTGGACGAGGCACTTGGACAAGTAACGCATCGCCTTATGCATCGGTTGGTATTTCCGGTCCAGAAGGAAATTCCGGCATCAATTACACCTTTAACAACATCTATCCCGTCACGTCAGCTCGCCTTGAAAACAGACGGGCGCTTCTGTTTGGAACCTCACCGCGTTACAAATCGGGCACCTTGTATGGCAGAATAACCGATGCGAGGACTCATCAACCCATTGACAGGGCAATCATCAGCACACAGCACGGATTTACAGCGATCAGCGATGAAGACGGAAACTGGCGTATCAATGACGCACTTGCAGATATAGAATTCCAAATTACCTGCATTAAGTCGGCTTATAACGATACAACCAAATACGAATTGCTGGTCGAGGAGGATAGCGAGCTTGAAATCAATTTCAATCTCCTTCATCCGGAATTTACTTCATCCAATATGCAATTAACTGCGATGATAGATCCTGAATGGCAGGCAATTATACCATTTAACATTAGAAACGAAGGTAACGGTCCGCTTGACTGGACTATGGAGCGGCGTCTGCCCGGCAATGCTGAAGCCGACCCATGGGAACATCGATTGTCTTACCCTATTGGACAAATAGTCAATGATGCGCGTATTGAAGGTGTTATATATATAGACGGTCTTTTCTACGCTTGTGGAGCTAATCGTCAGGGGCGTGAGGATGGTCCAAATATGATATACGTACTTGAACGTGTCATTAATGATGATGGTGAGGAGGAAATAAACGAGATCAACAGGTATGAGCAATGCGGTGAATCAAATTATGGCTTCCGTGATATGGCGTATGACGGTGAATTGATCTGGGCTTCAGGGGAACGCGCTATTTATAGTTTCTATCCGGAAAACGGTGAAATGGTTGATTCACTCGAGGGATCTTTCAGCTCTCATCAGGCATTGACTTGGGATTCCAACCAAAATATACTCTGGGCATCCGGTATTACCAGCCAATATATTGCCGGTCTCGATGTAGATGGCGAAGAAGTCGCCAGATTACCACGCAATGGGCTAAGAATATACGGTTTAGCCTATTGGCCCGATGATCCTGATGGATTCCCGCTTTACATCTTCAACAGCCCGGAGAGTGGCAGACAAGTATTACATAAAATGAATCCTGAAAACAATGATACGATGTTCGTTCACGAATTGGTTCATGAAGAAGGTGGTACACCTAATGGTGCATTTGCAACCAATCAATTTGACGTTTACAGTTGGGTTTTCGTTGATATAGCCAATGATGGCAGCAATGATCGGATTGATATATGGCAGATTGACGCCCGTCGCGACTGGTTCCGCATCTTCTCTGAGGTGGACAATCAGCGGATTGAGTATTATGAAGGCAGGATTGACGCTGGTGAAGATAGGGATTTCGAACTTACACTTTCATCGGTCGACCTGCCGATGGAAACCTATGAATCCTTTCTCTGGTACTATCATAACGCCGAAGGTGGTGAAACGGTGATTGATGTAACCCTGGAAGTAATAGGTCAAAGGCCACCGTCAGAGTTCAGTCTGCTTCTTCCGGCAGACAACGATACCCTGGATGCTAATATTGATACAACTATTGTAACGTTTGAATGGGAACCGTCAATTGATCCCAATCATGAAGACGTTATGACCTATCTTCTATGGTGTAGATCAGGCGCTGACACCGCAATGATATCGGCGGATACGGATTCGCTTTCAGTCAACCTTATTGATCTTGTCGACAGTCTTGGATTGTCAATCGAAGTCGAATTCCCGATATTCTGGTGGGTAAAGGTGGTCTCGGGTGAGGATACGGTGAATTGCGCACGCCGCTACTGTTTCACCTTCCTGCCAAACAAGGTCATCGGTCCCGGTGATGGCATCCCGATTGAGTTCGGTCTGCAAACTATCTATCCTTCGCCTTTCAATTCAATGACTACGATTCGGTTTGGAGTGGATAAACACGAGGTAGTCAACCTTAATGTTTATGACTTGATGGGTAGGAGAGTAACGACGCTATACTGTGGTGAACCGATAGTTGGTTATCATAATATTGTGTGGGATGCTTCGGCGCTGGCTTCTGGGTTGTATATTGTGCAGCTTGAAGGGGAAGGACGGGTGGAAACCGCGAAAATAGCGCTGTTAAGATAGAACGGTTTCATCATTTTGTTAAATCTGGTGTTAACCTTAACGTAACTCACGATTTCGGAGAAGTGAGAATACTTAATTTTGTCAAAATTTCCGATTTTGATTAAGACGATTGATTATATGGGCGTAGGGATATATCCTTACGCCCTTCTTTTTTATAAAAGCATATACAAAAAGTAACGACTTATGTAAGTCGTCGCGAGTAACGTAGTGACCAAGCAATCTCTTTTTTTCACATATACAAGAGATTACTTCACTTCGCTCGCAACGATGTTACTTTCAAGAAACTCTATAAATCAATCTCTTGTTTTTCAGTTTTAATGAAATACAGTGCTTTTCTAAAGAAAAAGTAAATATTCATTCGTATCATCTATGTGATGTAATTGTAAATTTATCCTCTATGTACCTCTACCGATAGTTTACCAAATATATATTAATCCGACCGGTTACTAGTTAACAGCAGCGTGTGATCATTATACAAGTCTGGTTATTTATTACTGGAACTTGCGTCAGGTGTTAACACCTGACGCAAGAAAAGAAAGGTAGAAGTGTTCAACAGGTAGGTTGAAGTATTGACACTATCGAATCTTTTATGTACATTAAATAGTTATATTAAATTTATAAAATCCGGAGTTAAAGGAAGGTGACAAATAAAAACCTTTCAAAAAGCTATCCTCGATTGTTAATTAAAATAACACTCGATATATTTATATTCCTGTCTGCTTTAATAATCAGTTACATTATCAGGTTCACATTAGATAGCTTTTTTTATGAACTCAAGACAATCCTGCTATATATACCATTAATAATAGCAATTCGCCTTGGTGGGTTTGCAATCTTCCGGATATACACTTCTATATGGCGATATGCCGGTATACAGGATTTACTGCAAATCGCTAAAGCTACAACGCTAAGCACTATTGCAATAGTTTCCACACTTCTCTTCATCAGTCATATTACTATCCCTCGCTCAATCATTGTAACCGACTGGCTGCTTGTGATCTTCTTCGCCAGTGCATTAAGGTTAATAATCAAGGAGATTATATCACTTGATCCGAGTAACCTGCTAAAACGCAAATCCAATAAACGAGTATTGATCTATGGTGCAGGACGTGCCGGTGAGATGCTGCTGCATAATATCGAAAATACACGCGAAGTCAAAATTAACGTAATTGGCTTTCTGGATGATAATATAAAGAAACATGGAAACCATATCCATAATAAAAGAATTTTCGGTGATTATACACATATTCCCGAACTCGTAAATAAATATAATATAAACGAAATATACTTTTCAATTCCCAGTTTGAGTGGTTTTGAAATAAGAAAAATACTCAAAGCAATTAGTGAACAGGTTGATGAGAAAGTTGAGATCAAGACTATGCCTGGATTAATGGACTTAGTTAGTGATAGAGTAACGATAAATGAACTGAGAAAATTTGAAATAAAAGATCTACTGCGTCGTAAACCGGTAAATCTTGATTTTTCACACGTGAAAGAGCTCATTAATTCTCAGATAGTAATGGTTGTCGGTGGAGGTGGAAGTATTGGACTTGAACTTTGCAGACAGATAGCATCATTTAAACCAAAAAAACTGGTGATTCTTGATAATAGTGAATATAATTTGTATTTAGCAAATGAGATGATAATAACCCAATATCCTGATCTTGATCTCGTTTCGATAGTAGCAGATGCGACGAATGAACCATTAATGCATCGAATATTCAACGATCACATTCCTCAAGTACTATTCCATGCTGCTGCATACAAACATGTACCATTAATGGAATTTCATCCGTGGTCGGCAGTACAGAATAATCTGCTGAGTACACTGACTTTGGCAAAATTATCAATTGAGCATTATGTAAAGCGATTTATACTCATTTCTACCGATAAAGCGGTTCAACCTACTAGTGTAATGGGTGTGACCAAGCGGATGTGTGAAATTATTGCACGCATTTATCATCAAGAAAAAATCACGGATTTTATCGTAGTCCGCTTCGGTAATGTGCTGGGTAGTTCCGGTAGTGTTATTCCTAAATTTAAAAAACAAATAAATGAAGGAGGTCCCATAACAGTCACACATCCCGATATATCCCGGTATTTTATGCTAATATCTGAAGCAGTAGAATTAGTATTGCAAGCCGGCGCCGTTGGTATATCAGGAAATACATACGTGTTGGATATGGGCGAACCAATTCGTATCGCCGATTTGGCAAAATATATGATTGAACTTTCAGGATTAAAAGTGGGTGAGGATATTGAGATTAAATATACAGGACTCAGACCCGGTGAAAAGCTCCGCGAAAGCCTATATTTTGAGGGTGAGGAAACAGCAACACGGGTTCCAAACCTATTGGTATTAGAACCAAAAACGAAAAACAATATAAATTACTTAAAGAATATTCACAAATTGTTATCGGATCTGAATAGGTTAAATCATGATGAATTGGTTTCCAAACTAAAAGAGATGGTTCCCGAGTACCAATCTAATTCATCGGATAACGGTAAAGCCGTACAGTTTCATAAACCAAAAAGTGAAACCGATTTAAATCCCCGGAATACAGTGTCACTATAACAGAATAAGTGAGTCTTCTATCTACTTCCCGCCATTCACTGTTAAACATATCGTACTCTACAACTCATATCACTTTGTCAACCGCGGTGGGTTGGCAGCAAATTTCATCCTATTTGAAGAGTTCCTACAATATCCAATTTTAAAATAATATGAAACGTGATTTAAAAATTGCGCTGTTTGCTACATTATTCTTTGGCGCAGCAAGCGGAATATTCACTGTAACGTTGAATAATTACTTAGTGGAAATTCATAAACTTGGCGCAGAAACCCGCGGATGGATCGAGTTTCCCCGGGAACTGCCGGGGTTCTTGATGATATTCGTCGTCGGTGTGTTGCTGACAGTTTTCCGTGAGACCCAGATGGCAGCTATTGCTATGTTATTCACTGCATTAGGAGCATTGGGGTTTGGTTTTCTTTCGCCTGGCATTACTTTACTCGTCGTATGGATCATTATCTGGTCAATAGGCGATCATATTATTTTCACTGTAGAAGGAGTAATCGGTCTAAAGCTGTCGCGAGAGGGAAAGGAAGGTCATCGTCTGGGGCAGTTTGGGGGAGCGCGGAACCTCGGTACTATAATTGGTGTTGGAGTTATCTTTTTGTTAGCCAAGGTATTAGGTGATATCTACAGTCTGTTTTATGTTATTGCTGCTGGACTTGCACTTTTTGCCGGTGTGCTTTATATGCGGCTTAATATAGGTATCGGTGAGAAAAGGTCAAAGCGTATCGTAATTAAACGAAAGTATAGTGTATTCTATGCCATCAGCGCCCTGTTTGGCATCCGAAAGCAGATATTTCTTGTATTCGGCGGCTGGGTGCTGGTTTCAATTCACGGCGTTGAAGTATCCACAATTGCATTACTCTACTTTATTGCGGCTACATTAGGCGTGGTGATGCGACCATTGCTGGGCGATGTTATTGACTGGCTTGGAGAACGATTCGTGCTGGCTGCAGATGAACTTGCATTGCTAATTATTTGCTTATGTTATGCTTTCGCTTCCGACATTTTACCGAAACCTTACGATTTGTATCTACTTTTCACTGCTTATATATCGGACAGTACCCTGTTTGCACTTCGTGTGGCGCGTACAACCTATCTGAAGAAGATCGCAGATTGCCCGGAAGACATAACTCCGACGATTTCGATGGGTATTACAATTGATCATATTGTTGCGATGTCTCTGCCTATTCTATCCGGCTATATTTGGGAGGCTTACGGTTTCCGCTGGGTGTTTATTATCGCAGGAGGTATTGCGGTTGCGGGATATTTTGTATGTTTGCAGATTAAAGTACCAAAAAAGGTACCAGTTTAAGAAAAGGGAATGCCCGACTAGACATTCCCTTTGAAACAGAATCCCCCGCTGTCAATTCGCCGTGGTTGACAGCATAATCGGAAGCATTACTTTTAGAGACGGTGCCCTGACAGCAGGTTTTGGAAATTTGTTACAAACAAACCAAACTTAGCAGGATTTTTCGTGCTGTCAGATGCCATCTTCTGACAGTACTTTAAACTTCCATACTCAATGACAGAAAGGAATGTTTGTCCTACACGGTTAGTTCCTTCATACTTTCGCACGCATAGGCAGGGACACCAAGTCATCCAATCACGACACCACGACACCACGATACTACTTAATTAATACGACCTTCCTGGAACTTTCCCAGTTACCAGCTTTCATTTTAACAAAATACACGCCACCAGCCAAATCACCCGCATTTAACAGAACGTGATGTGCTCCTGCTGTGTATTTCCTGCTTGTAATGTTAGTTACCTCTCTTCCCATTAGATCATATAGTTTGAGTGTGACGGTTTCAGATGAGGATAGACTGAACATAATGTGCGTTACGCTGTTGAATGGGTTGGGATAGATGCCGTGAAGACGGTGACTGCTTGCGAGTTGATCATGACGGTCATCACGTGGCGCTGATGTTAAGTTTTCCACCGTCTGAATGACGATTTCCAAGTTTTCAATGTCTTCACCGTCTACTTCAAACGCTTCAGCAGCTTCAGGGATATTAATATGATTCATGTTCATACCCGGTACTGCAACGTCCGGATAGAAAGTGCTGACGGCGTAACCGGTATTATCGTTTATAGCAGCAAGGTAGTAATCACCATCGTTAACTCCATTAAAGTAGAAACTGCCGTCTCCGCCAAAATCCATAAAGTTGAAATATACACTTGCAATGAGTCCATCTGCATCCACCATAGAAACCAACATATTATAACGACTCATTGAGACGTCGTCAGCAGTTGCTCCAGCTCCGGAAACTGTCTGTCCTCCTTCATTCATTGCTACTGATATTTCGGTTGTTTCGCCAGCGTTGACGTTGAAGAATCTTGCGCCCTCCAACTGATCAACATTACCATAAAAAGTGCGGCTCAGATGGGGAGCGTCTGTATCTTCAGCCATATTAGAATACAAGGGTATGCAAACTAGTGTGTAATTGCCGGGAGGCAGTAATAAATAAACACCTTCCGGTCCTGCAAAAGGGGGATCCTCAGGATAAGTTGTAACATCCCACAACATCAGCCCGTCATCTCTGATTGGAAATCCTACCATGCCGAGATTATTCTCAAATATATCGTAATACTCACCATCAGGACCGGTAATGTCAGCGTGGAGAATAGCGCCCCCAACGAATTGGAGGTTTACATTTGTGGTTTCACCGGCGGCAATGGCGAAATCTTCCGCTTCCGATATTTGATCGGCGCCGTCGTTGCATACGATGGGCCATAAGCATTCCTCATCAATGCCGCCTTCGACGTTCCATTGCGCCATCAGACGGTAATTTCCTTCGGGAACGCCTCCTATGCTATAGTAGCCGTTTTCATCGGTGTTACTATCTTCAACTTCACCGAACTCGTCTTGCAGGCTGACATCTGCTCCCTGGACAGGATTTCCATCCGGATCGGTGACGTTTCCGTCTACCACACCGCCCGATTGCAGCGTTATATCAAACGGTCCACCGACGGCTCCGGAGCCCCAGTACGTCCAGACTGCGTCCCATGAATGAAGTTCGCCGTCTATATAGGTCTCCGCCCATAAATAGGGCCAACGGTTTTCAAAATGGAGAGCATAGCTTCCCGGTGGGATGGCTCTATCTGTCGTCCAGTTACCATCCTCATCCCACCCCAGAAGTTCAATGTATTCGACGGAACCGTACTCATCAACAAACTCCAGGACGATTGGTTCTTCAGGGACGTTTCCGTCGGGATTGTGAATAGTACCGCTTAAGGTAATTCCTCTTTCGAGATCGGCATCAATATTTTCCGTCATTTCACCGGCGTTAATAGGGATCGACGTGGCTTCGACGATACTATATACACCGTCATACCATTGTGACGCATACTCATCGTCGAAATCAATGAATCGAAGGAAACAATCTCCATCAGGAATACCATAAAAGACATAAACGCCCTCGTGGTCGGCAATTGCTTGATTAAAGAAGTTATAGAAGTCCCAAGGCGTATCACCAGATACTATAGCTAAGACCAGACTTCCGGGAAACGGTTCACCATCAGCAGAAACAGTTCCGGTGACACCGCCGCCGAGGGGCAATTCCATGCTAATATCTTCGGTTAATTCCTGCGCATTGATAGTGAACCATTCAGCTTCTTCTTCGAACCAAGCGTCACCGTAGTACAATGCTACGTGAAGGTCGGGAGGCGGAGTGTCGAAGCGGATGATATATTCACCCGGTGGGATAGGTTCGGTAAAGTATTCCGCTGGATTATCGGGTAGGAATTCCCAGTAAAATTCAAACCAGTCATCTCTTACAAGGAAAAGCTTCGCCTTTACACCATCTTCTTCAAATTCACCACCCTCACCGGGTGTTACAGAACCGGATATCCTGCCGCCGTATCGCAGGGTGATGTTGACATCGGTGGCTTCACCGTTCTCAGGTACGTGAACCCATTCCGCCATTTCAATATCCCACTCACCAGGATAGAATGCGCGGTAATACCAAGTATCTTCGGTAAGGCAGATGGCTATAACAATATAACCGCCAGCCGGTAGTTCTGTAAAAGTGTAATTACCATCCTCTGTAACGGTATGTTCCCAGTTCTCGAAGTCTTGTGTTATCCCTATGTATATCGATTCTTCGATGAGGTTTCCATCGGAGTCGATTATTGAGCCGGACAGATCTCCACCCGATACGATTCCCGGAATAGTGATTAGCAATGCGAGGAGCAAATTAATCCCCGTTGTTCTTTTTAATGTAATTGACATGATGTCTCCTTATTTAATGGGGAGGGTGGACAGGAATGTCCGCCCTCATCGTTGATTACGAGGTTACTAAGCGTGATACGTTGTAAATCATAAAACTTCCTCAGACATCATAATAATCATCCATATCATCAGAAATTTCATCCGTCATTGGTTCGACAATGGCTTGTGCTTGTTCGATATCCGGTTCAAGCACCCATACAACAGCATTAGCTCCGACATAACCTGAGCCTCCCGATAATCCCACACCGGCTCCTCCGAACAGCGATTGCGAATATGCAGGTATTCCTTCGCGCACTAACATCTCAACCGCCATTTGAGCGTAGAGCGAACCGGGGAAGGTGTATAACTCCACCCACTCTTCATCCTCATACTCATCGGGGATATCGGGTGGTATTTCAGAAATGAGGTCTACATCGCAGTCAGAGCATACATTAACGTCGTCAGTGTATTCGCAACGACATTTGGGACAGTATTGCATTGCTTACTCGGTATATTAGTGATAGATTAATTAAAACGAGTTTAATTTATAATAATTATTAAGAATCAAAAAGGCAAGTCCTAAAGTGAATTCATTTGATAATTTTTACACTAAAATGATACTTGATTGTTTTGCTGTGTGAGGTTATATTAGGCTTTAGGCTTTAGGCTTTGGTCCTTATAATACACGACCACGCATTCCTGAAGGGAATGAATGTGAATAGCGGTGGGTGAAACCCACCGAATCAAATTGCATACCCTATAGCGACCCCGAAGGGGTCGAATAACACACGGCTTCGTAAGTCACGTTTGTTCAACCCCTTCGGGGTTGAGTTGTTTGGGTTGTTGTGCTCCGTAGGTTTCACCTACGGCTATTTATATTCAACCCCTTCGGGGTTTATAAGGTTTGAATTTGTTTATACGCATATTAATTGCAGGTTTAATACTGATATTTGTTTCTTGTCAGGCTCCGCATGATAATCCGTTTGATCCGAACAGTCCGGCTTACGTGCCCGACAGTGCACCTGAACTGATTGAAGATCTGACTCTGGATAGTCTGGTAAATTTGCAATGCCGGTTTGTTTGGACGTCTCCGGAAGATGCAGACGATTATAAACTTTATTCAGGGTTGCCGGATTGGAATGGAGTAGATCCGGTCGGCGCTGAATTGTATACAGGTGAGATTCCCGGTGTTAAACCGGCTGGTACTCTACAGTCTATATGGGTTAACCTTCCGCCCGGGCAGTCGCGCGCCTGGGCGCTGTTCAGTGTGTCTGAGAAAGGCTTAATGTCGAAAGGTTCTAATCCTGTAGTGATAGCGGCGCCCCCAAGGGACAGACAATCAGATATAGACGTCAGCGTAAAATCAATTCACCATGCAAGTTGGACACTGCCGTATTATGTGCTTGAAATCGAAGCGGCAATCAACGATTCTGATGGAATTGACCGGGTTTGGGTTGAATTTAACGATTTAGAGTTAGGAATACTCTTACCGGAAGAAGATAGTCTGTATTGGTCAGGATCATTTGAAGATGCTTATCTATCCAGATTTAATCTTGAGATTGAGGATTTTATTGGACATCAACTTGTTATTTATGTACTTGATAAAGCTCGTTTTGTCCATACAAGCAGCCCATTTATACTAATCAGGAATATAAGCGATCTTCCAAGTGTCATCTCACCTGTGGATACTACGCTGGAGACAACTCAGCCGCATTTGGTTTGGAATGAGTACGAAAGCTATTTTGATTTTACATATAAGGTTGAAATATTGCATATTCAGGAAGGATCAACAGAAGGAAACAGTATATATCTGGTCGAGGATATTCCATCCGATTCTACTTCGCATCAAGTAACTACACCTCTGACCATAGAACCGCAATTCCTGGTGTGGACGGTTTCAGTAGTTGATGAATTCGGCAATGAAGCACGATCTTTAACAAACAGATTCTGGATTTCCGGCAATGAATGATTCTGCAAAAAAGTCAATAACTTCAGAATTACCTTCCTATTTTGTCATTCCCGCGAAGGCGGGAATCCAGAGTTTTCAATTATTTAACACACGCCATCTGGATTCCCGCCTTCGCGGGAATGACAAAATAGGGTGTTTTTCAACAGAATCATGAGTAAAACTGAAGAACTATCACGCGCAGGGCTGGAACTCCTTCTTGAGGCTGCTCGCGGGTTATTAGAAGAACCGAACCTGGACAAGCTTCTTCCAGCGTTACTGGGTAAGGCTTTCGAAGTTGTCGGAGCGGAACGAGGCTACATTCTATTACGCAATGAGAGTGACGAGTTAACACCGGTAACCGCTCGAGGCATTGAACCGGGTTCGCTACCTGATGGCGATCCATCCAAGTCTGTAATTGAAACAGCGCTGAAAGAACATCGCCCGGTTTTTTCACGTAATGCGACGCGGGATCCGCGTTTCAGCGGAGCCAGTTCACTTATAATTCGAGGTATCAGGTCGGCTTGCTGTATTCCGCTTGAAGCACACGGTAACCGGATTGGCGCTCTTTACCTTGATGCAACCGGATCCGGTAAACTGACAGAGAGGGAATTACCGTTGTTAGAGGCGTTTGGATCGTTGGCAGCATTGGCTTTAGCACGTTCAATCGAACTGAAAGAAGCCCGTAATGCCCTTCAAACAGCAACTAAGGGATTGCGATTTTCCGGTATCGTCGGTGAATCTGAAGTTATGTGTCGTATGTATGACAGGATGGAACGCATTGCTACCGCTGATCTACCGGTTCTGATCTCTGGTGAGAGTGGTACGGGTAAGGAACTTATCGCTCGCGCACTTCATTCAACCGGATCGCGCAAAGATAAACCTCTCCGTGCGATATTCTGTGGAAATCTCACCGCTGAACTATTAGAAAGCGAGCTTTTCGGTTATCGTAAGGGAGCCTTCACAGGCGCTATAACCGATAAACCAGGACTGATCGACCTTGCTGATAAGGGAATATTGTTTCTTGATGAAATAGCGGACGTACCGACTGCTATCCAGGCAAAGTTACTCAGATTTCTGCAGGATGGTGAATACCAGCGTCTTGGCGATCCGAATCCTCGTTATGCGGATGTAAGAGTATTCTCAGCAACAAATAAGTCGTTAACTGAGGGAATCAGCGCCGGACGCTTTCGGGAAGACCTTTATTATAGATTGAACGTGCTCACTATTGAAGCCCCTCCATTACGCGAGAGGGTGGATGATATTCCGCTGCTGGCAGCAACGATCCTGACCAGGGTTGCATCGCGAACCGGTCAATCACACAGACGAATTTCACCGGCAGCGCTTGACAGACTCTCCGGTTATTCCTGGCCAGGAAATGTTCGTGAATTAGAAAACGTACTGGCGCGAGCTGCGGTTCTGACAACATCGGACACAATTGATCCTGAAGACCTTGATTTAGTCAAGTCCGATACCAGGGAAAGCAAAGAAATCACTTCCGACCTTGACCTGCAGAGTGTGACTGAAGCGCATATAATGCGAGTACTCAAGTTAGCAGAAGGCAACCGAACAGAAGCAGCGAATATACTCGGTGTCAGCAGGCGGTTTCTTCAGAAGACGCTCGCAAGGTGGAGAGAAGAAGAGGTGGCGTGATGTTGTGATGTGTAATGTTGTGATGTTGTGATTGAGGAGTATAAGCAGTCCTATCTGTGTTTTTATTATCTGCTTAATCTGTTTAATCTGCTGTGAATTCGAATGAAACACCATCCCGAAGCATCGGGATGAACTCTGAACTCTTTTTAAAACCTCTGTGTCCTCTGCGCTCTCTGCGGTAAAAATATTTCAAAGGCATCACTTTGTCACTTGAAGATCGTTTCGAAATCGGTAATCAAATCTATGTAGGTCAGGTAGCGACGGCTTATCCGGCGGTGCAGAAAGGTCTGGATCGTAAAGTACTGCTGAAAGTATTGCATCCTCAATGGATTAAAGATGAAGAATTGGTCGAGCGGTTCATCCGTGAGGGCAAGGCTATGGCTGCGATCGATCATCCGAATGTTGTCCGGGTATATGAATGCGGCAAGGAAGATGATGTTCCGTATCTGGCGCTGGAGTGGATTGAAGGTAGAAACCTCGCAGATAAGATAGCTGCAGGACCTCTTTCGCAACAGGAGGTTCACAAAATTGCTGAATCCATTCTTAATGGATTATCGGCTGTTCACTCTCAAGAGATGCTGCATCGTGATCTGAAACCGGATAATATTCTGATCGGGAATGATAACCGTGTTATACTTGCAGACTTCTCACTTGCCGGATTCGAGCAACTTAGTGGATTGACGGGTCATGGAGCTATTGTTGGGTCACCGGCTTATATGTCGCCTGAGATAGTGGAAGGTGAACCCGCTTCGGTGAAGAGTGATCTGTTTGGCGTAGGCGTGGTTCTTTTTGAGGCGCTTATCGGATCAAATCCGTTTGCAGCGGATGATCCAATGGTGAGTCTGGACAGAGTGCGAAGTGTAATACCACCAAAATTGAAGGAACTTAGTCAATTTTCTCTTGAAATTGCATGCTTGGTTGATTCGCTGTTAGAACGCAATCCAGATAACCGACCTGCTGATGCTGCTGTGGCGCTGGCAATTTTGCAAGGGGAAACCAAATCGGTTTACGTTCCTGATCCACTGCATGTAGATGTAAAAAAGAGAAGCAGTAAAATCATTTTCCGGGTAAGAGTGATCCTGATGATTTTGCTTTCAATCGCCATTATAGCCGTTATTGGAGACAGGATTAAAGATAAGTCAGTTCGGGATAAATCGGAACAATATCCTGAAAATACTGGACTTGATTCTCTTGACGCCTTAATAAGCGACACAATATCCATTGATTCTGTAATTACATCATCATCTAAAGCAACCTTGGATAGAACAGAGCCAACTAAGGTCTTACTTTCAGGTAACGAAAAAGGAATAGCTCGATTGACAGTCATTGCTCGTCCGTGGGCTAACGTCATGGTTGACAATGAGGAAATAGGGGTCACACCGCTGGGAACAATAGAGATAACAGCGGGACCTCATATTATCAGCTTTCAACACGATTATTATCCTCCCATTATGAGAAAAATTGACATTAGAGCTGGTGCAACGGACACTCTAATTGTGGATTTGACCGCTGAAAGCGTTCTCGTAAGCATTACAGCTATACCTTGGGGAAACTTGTGGATTGATGGGGATTCATTAGGCTTGCTTCCTCGGAATGACCCGATTTGGATGAAGCCAGGGAAACATCTATTGGAAATTGAACATCCCAGGTTTGAAACATGGCGAGATACTGTGGTATTGAGAAAAGGTGATAGTTTGAACCTGCGGATTGATTTGAAAAGCGGCACGATGATTGCAGGAAGTTAGATAGGGAAAGCTTAATATGCTGTCAACCGCAGCGGGTTGACAGCGGATTCGGGTTTAAAGTTCAGAGTTCGCATTTTAGTGTGCCATATCCCGAAGCTTCGGGATAAACTCTGAACTTCTATTATCTCAGGAATGACAGAATAAGGTTTTATTATGAAACGGATCTGGTTTACAATTTTATTATTACTATCCCTGCCATTTACAGTTCACAGCGAACTGATATGGCAGGAAACCACTCCTATGCATCATTGTCGAATAGGTCATGCAGCAGCGGTTTCAGAGGGTAGGATATTTGTCTTCGGTGGGATGCAGAATGAACGCAGACAGATTCTGTCTTCGGTAGAGGTTTACATTCCGGGAGATGGACAACGCGGTGATTGGCGCGAGGTTGCTTCTATACCGGAGCCGCTTTACAAACCCGCTGCCGTTGCTTTCGGCAGACATATCTATTTAATTGGTGGATTAACGACAAATTACGAACTTAACAATAGAGTTTACCTTTATGATAGTGTCGAAGACAGTTTCCGTGTAGTGGGAAGAATGCCGGAACCTTATCTATATGGTCACGCTGCTGTCAGAGTTGAGCGCCGGATTCTGGTCATCGGTGGAATGGTGGATGAGGGGGATTATCATAGTGAGGGAAAGTGGCTGACACCAGGTAATATGGCATGGGAGGATGGACCCGAACTAATAAATCCAAGAGCTCATTTTGGATTGACAGAAAGAAACGGAGATGTATATGCGATAGGCGGGTTGTTCTTTGGTCCTGTTAACAGGATGGAGATGTTAAGTAGCGGGCGTTGGATTGCTCGTGCACCTCTGCCGACCGCTCGAGGTGGATTAGGCGCTTCATTCTTGAATGATACGCTGATTGTGACCGTCGGCGGAATAACCCCGCGAGGAATTCCAACTAATGCAGTAGAAGGTTATAACACACAAACTGATGAATGGACACGTGAACTTCCTGATATGATTACTCCTCGCCGGGATTTCGTATTGGTTGAATTACTTGGTAAATTATATGCCATCGGCGGTAGAGGTAATACTCGTGATAGAGCAATACCGTTAAACTCAGTTGAAGTATTCTTCGATGATGAAAACAGCATTTCCGATAATAGAGAAGCCCTTCAGCAAACACAGTTACTTACTGTGTCACCAAATCCAGCGAATGGTCCGGTCAGTTTTCTATTTCCCTCCATTCAGGGTGTATTGAAATTATATACCTTGAACAGCAGGTTGATAGCTAAAGTACCCGTTTCTGCACAGGGAGGTTCGTGGATTTGGGACTGCAATAACTACCCGGCTGGTTTATACTTGTATAGATATATACCGGTAACCGGAGATAAATCTTATCCGGGTCAAATTACGGTAATTAAATGATCTTCAGGATTACAATCCCGTTATTGATCCTGATTTCCCAATCTGTTAATGCTAATCCGTCTGAAGAAGCCTGGGAAGCTTATCTTGCTGGAGATTTCGATCGGGTTGAGCAGTTGGTCATCACAGCCAGGTCTGATCAGAGTTTATCACCGGAACAAAGAGCAACACTCTATATGGCGCTAGGTTGCGCTGATGCTATGCGTGGCAGGGACGCCGCTGCGATTACGTCATTTGAGATGGCACTGCTTCTCGATTCATCCATAAAACTATCACCTGCAGACTTGCCACCACCGGTCTGGAAGCTGTTCAAACCTGCTGCAGATAGAATATCACAGAACCGGTCGGATATTGCGAGTCAGTTGTCTGAAAGTGAAAATCCGAAAGCATCTGTAGACGAACCTCCTGAAAAGCAAGATCGTGATATTCCATCTGAAGTTGTTATAACAGACACTATTACCGTTGTTGAACCACTTCACCGCAAGTCATCAGCAACAATCAAATCGCTTGTTTATCCCGGTTGGGGTCATCTTGCCGAGGATAATCGTAAGGGATTAATATATGCAGGTATTGAAGCAGCAGCAATAACCTGTTCGATTATCTTTGCCATAGATGCAAGCAATGCCAGGGATGATTATATGGCTGTGCGAGATCCGGAGATTATATCAGATCGTTACAACAGTTACAATCGTTCATATCAATTGACCTGGAGTTTCGCAGCTTTAGCCGCAGCCACCTATCTGACCGCCCAGTTTGATTTTTTTACCACACCACCTCCTGTTAAACTAACTACGCCAATAAACTCTCATCCTTTATTCCTTTCAGTAGCCATCAATCTGTGAATAGTAAGCACATTTGTGCGAATGTAGTTCACAGTTTTATATATATTGGGTAGGACAAACATTCTTGTCTGTCGCTTTGGCATATAAAGGCATCCATCTAACTGACAGAAAATAAGGGGACAGTATACCTATTTTTCTATGGATTGTCGTTATTCAAAGAGTATTTATAAAATAGGTATACTGTCCCCTTATTTCCCCTTTGCTATCTTGTATAATGCTGTAGATATTTGTAACTTATAGGTTCGTATTTTATTATAAATTAGAGTAAACTAATTATTAGAATCGTGAATTACGCAGTTCTTACTGAGGTTATCACCCTTATCTTTGCGTTCTTTGCGAAAAATCAACAAGGAATTTTTAATGCCAATATATGAATTCATCTGCCGTGAATGCAGTGAACGCTTTGACAAACTGGTACCGTTTGATTGGAAGTCCTCCGGTGTTGTTTGCCCGAAATGTGATTCAGAAGAACTTGATAAAGTTGTCTCCTGTGTTGGATTCTCTTCCGGTGGAAAGATGGTGAGTTCGGGTTCTAATTCATCTTGCACGTCCTGTTCGACAAGTAGCTGCAGCACTTGTAATATATAAACATGAAAAATTAACACCACACAGAGATTACTTCAGAGTGCTCAAGCTTGCTTGAGCCCGATTTAGAATTATTTTATGATGAAACCTGCTCAAGTAAGCTTGAGCACTCCAGAGAAAAATGATTCTATTTTTCAATGGTATAACAACATTATGGAAAATGAAAGTAAATACGGCACCCTCTTTGAGCCGGTAATTACAGAAATTCAGATACGTCTGCGTATTTCTCAATTAGCAGAGAAAATGGCTGCTGAACTTCAGGGAAAGGATATATTAGCGTTGTCCATTCTCAAGGGTGCTTTTATGTTTACAGCGGATCTTTTGCGCAAACTCTATGATCTTGGCATGAACCCGGATCTGGATTTCATACGCGCCGTCAGCTACGGCAGAAGTACCGAATCGAGTGACAAAATTGTTTTAGAAGTGGATAAATCAATAGAAATCAAAGGGCGGTCTGTGCTCATTATTGACGATATAGTCGACACCGGCAGGACACTTTTTCATATAAAGGAACGTCTCATATCATTAGGTGCAGATGAAGTTATGAGTTGTGTTTTACTCGATAAGCCATCACGGCGAAAAGTCGAATTTCACCCGGATTGGGTAGGTTTTGAAATTCCCGACCTGTTTGTGGTTGGATATGGGATGGACTATGCTGAACGTTATCGTTACCTGCCGTTTATTACTACGGTGGATAGGACTTAAACAGGGAAGAGAGGATATTTCTGTCCACCCTCCCCAGTAAAATTGTTTTATGCCTGAAAATATAATAGAAACCTTCGGTTTAACTAAAACTTATATTCACAACAAACGTCGAGTTGAAGTCCTTAAGGATGCAGATTTAACCCTTTGCACTGGTGAAAGCCTGGCTGTTGTCGGTCCTTCGGGGGCGGGGAAGTCCACGCTCTTGTATCTTATAGGTCTGCTCGAAAAACCGACTGAAGGACGTTTGTTGTTTAATAAGATTGACGTGAACAAGATGCAGGATCGAGACCGGTCACGAATACGGTTGGAGAGTATTGGCTTTATATTTCAGTTTCACCATCTGCTACCGGAATTTACTGCACTTGAAAATGTAATGCTGCCGGGTATGATGCTCGCTAAGAAACTTGACGAATGTGAGACTTTTGCAAGTGGATTACTTCGTCAGGTCGGATTGTCAAAGCGTCTGGATCATAAACCAGGGGAACTGTCCGGAGGAGAACAGCAGCGTGTCGCCTTTGCTCGCGCATTAATGAATTCACCAGAATTGATCTTAGCTGACGAACCCACCGGCAACCTTGATCGAGCTGCTTCGCAAGTATTAGAAAACATGATGTGGGATATGTGTCGAGATCGCAGCACTGCTTTAATGATAGTAACACACAATGAATACCTTGCAGAGGGAGCGGATAGAGTTCTTAAGTTGGTAGATGGTTTGATTGTTGATAGATGATTCAGTTGATTATGACCGAAGTCCCCGCTGGCAGATGCCCTCTTCTGGCAGCAATATACAGTTATAACATGCACTTAACTATCAGACGAGGGCGTCTGTCAGCGGATTAGAGTGTATGACAACCTTATTTATTAGACACCTAACATTACTTTGTTAAGTATCAATATTGGTTTTTATAATTGCTTGAAACATTAAAAGTTCCGCGTAGGGGCCGATTTATCGAGCCCTTTTGCATAAGTAGAAGGGGCTCAATAAATTGGCCCCTACGCGAAATTCGCACTTAACAAAGTAATG
>JAVCDD010000322.1 GCA_030765125.1 Candidatus Hatepunaea meridiana | reverse complement strand
TAATGAAACACGGACTACTTGTCACCCGTGTCTCTTTACCTAACGATGTAGAGAGGCAGTAATGAAACACGGACTACTTGTCGCCCGTGTCTCTTTACCTAACGATGTAGAGAGGCAGTAATGAAACACGGGCAACAAGTAGCCCGTGCCACCCGCCGTCATCTTACTCTGGAGTGCTCAAGCTTGCTTGAGCCCGATAGGGACTAATATATGGTATAACCCGCTCAAGCAAGCTTGAGCACTCCGGAGTAATGGTGACGAACAGAAATGCCCAACGCTTCCTCTCTTAATCGAACTTGAATCCCTTCTCTTTTATAATCCTCAAACAAGCATCCACAATCTCCGGCTCAAAGAACGTTCCTCTTTTACTGGAGATTTCTTCTAAAGCCTTATCCATACCCAATGCGGGTCTGTAGGGTCTGTGCGAAGCCATTGCCTCCACGACGTCTGCTACTGCCAAAATCTTTGCTTCCAACAGAATTTCATCGCCTTTCAGACCATTCGGATAGCCGGAGCCATCTAACCGTTCATGATGTTGGAGCGCAATCCGGGCAACAGACCAGGGAAATTCGATGTCCTCCATTATATCATAACCGACTTGGGCGTGTGTTTTAATCATTTCAAATTGAATATTAGTTAACCTTGCCGGACTACTGAGGATTTCAGATGGCACAGATATCTTACCGATGTCGTGTACGATGCCTGCCATATCAATTCCCTCGATCTGATCTGCAGGCAGGTTCATCTCTCTTGCGATGGCAACACTTAGATCCGCCACGCGCCGTTGGTGACCGGCAGTATAAGGATCCCTTGTTTCAACCATCTTAACCATAGCATAAACTATACCTTCCAGGGATTTTCGCAGTTGTTTCAAACTGAATTGAAGCTCTTCCTCGGCTTGCTTGCGTTCAGTAATATCTTCACCAATGCCCAGAATACCTATCAAATCGCCATTCTTATCAAGCCTTGGCGTTAAGGTCATATTTATCCACAGCTTGCGACCATTCTTTGTCAATTCCTTGATTATGCAGCTTGTTCCTTTTTTGTGTTCGATTATGTCGGACTTGATTTTCTCAGAGGTTATTTTGGAATCTTCTGCGGAATAGTATAGAATGTCAATTTTTTCTCGTTTGACCACCTCTTCGGCTTTATAACCGAAAATGTTCTCAGCGCCTGAATTCCAATAGAGAATCATACCATTCAAGTCGGTAGAGATTATCGAAATAAAGGATGAACTTTCGAGGATGTTTTTTAAGAATGCTTCTTTATCCATCATTTTAACCTGTAATTAACCTTCCGAACGTAAGGCTTGAATCTACGCATCCCACCGCCTTCGCTTATCACGCTAAGTATTTCATCACTGGTCGGGATAATACCAGACAGTAAGGTCACTGGCGTCCCTTCAAATACTTCCGGAACTAACGGTGTCGAAGGACCTAATAGTGCAACTTCACGGCAGCCGTTTGCTGCCTGAAGCAGTGGATCAAGAGTATTATTAACTATAGAAGTGCTGGTAATCAATGCAATATCACAATTAATTAGCCCTTTTGCACCTTCTGACGATTCAAGTAATCCCGGCGCTAAAGATGTGTCCAGCTCATATACTTTCAGATTACATTTGTCTTTTATTTTCTTAACAATCGGTTCAAAATAACCAATAATCACAACCTTGTCGTCAGTTCTGAAATCAATAACTGAAAGAATATCACCATTTATCATTTCCCACACGGAATTCCCCGCTGTCGACCCGCTGCGGACTGTGCCGGAACCACGTCGTTGCGAGCGAAGCGAAGCAATCTCGTTATTTATGTGAGACAAAGAGATTGCTTCGTCACTTCGTTCCTCGCAACGACGTAGTTCCGGCACACCCTGACAGCGGTGTACCAACAGAGCATTTGCAGTTGCCAAGCCTATTGATCGAAGTAACGGTTCTTCTGAACCAAGCCATGATAGAAGCTCGCTTGCCTTCCTTCCGGTAATTCTATCATCATCAGGAAAAGATATATCCTTACACCGAGTGTCTTCTGGGAATTTATACCCCACGCCACAGCTTCCATCATCCAACTTAACACCAATATACTTTAATCCTAACCTTACATCAACAACTATATGTCCTTCAGCAATGTCAGGGAGTATTTTGATAATTTTTTCTGTAATCATATTTATATATAATTTCCTTGAAGAATGGAATCCACCGCTGTCAACCCGCCGTGGTTGACAGCATCACAGGGAGTGCCGCTGTCAGGGGCGGTGCCCTGACAGCGACGGGTGGCACGCGCTGAAGCGCACACTCTGAACTTTAAACCTAACCTAACACACTACTTCTTGGCGCATCAAGCATAACCCTTATTTGATCTGTAATCTGCAGCGCTCTTTTATGAAGTTCCTGCTTTTTCTCTACCAGATTATCCCTGTTGACGTCGGAATGTAATTGTATATGGAATCTGAGTGAATTCGTCGTTCCGGAGGGGCGAATCGTTAAATGACTGAGACGTTCATCATCAAAGTAAAACCTGATACCTTCATCGGGGAATATGAAATCATAAGTTCTTGGATAGAGAATATCATACTTGCCGGTTCGGTAGATAACCGCTGATTTTACCGGATGACCGGCTATTTCAAGACCTCCTGCCAGAGCTAATTGATAATATCCAAGCGCACGTCTAAGAATCGCTTTCTTGGTTCTATCTCCTTGAATTCCCGGATATTCACCGTCCAAAGGATCCGGTTCGTAGTGATTAACAAATAATCCCACCTCCGGATCAAGATAGACCTTTTCATCTATCAATTCAAACAACGATGTATTGTTCTTTTTTGCCCATTCGGCGATTTCTGCGATAAGTATAGCTGCAAATGTGCCGTCTTTATCGCGCACGTGTCCCTTTTCTCCGAGAGAAAATTCATCTTTTGGAGGATATCCGAGAATAGAAAAGCCATTACTCTGCTCCAAAGCGCCCAGATTGTAAATACGCTTGCCGTTATTCATAGAATTCGTTTCCTGAATGAACATATTACACAGCTCATCCTGTGGATTCAGCCTGCCTTCGTACAGATTCTCGTATTTATCATCCTGGATTTTATTGTCCCAGGTTTCCCGCACAGCCGCAGACAGATTTCCAAACCCAACCCAGGTCTTCACAACTCCAATTCCATTTTTTAAGGCAATCTTGACAATGCTGTCGGAGGTTGTATGTGAAAGTGTTATGAATGTTTTTTCAGGATCGATGGATTTATCAAATTCCAGTCTAAACCAGAGTAATAAAGCCCACATATCATCTGCCGGCAACAGGAGATAATCACGATTATTATATAAATGCCGTTGGTTCTCCGGTACATGAACTACAGTCCCGACCCTGTCGGCATCCGGATCGGTACCGAGCAGTATTTCCGTCTCTTCCCATTTACCGGGGAAATCATAATCAAAGCCTGTTTTTTCGATAACTGCGGCACGAGGATCACCGGGGTCCGGCTGCTGTTCACGACCGGGATCGCTGTTAAAAGATGGGAACATACCATCTAATTCATTTAACCCCTGATGAGTAATGATTTTTAAGTCATCGAAACCAATATCGCGCAGCAATCTGGGAACTGCAATCCTTCCCGAACCGTGGAATGCACAATACCCAATACCAATTTTATTGCCTGACTCCTGTTTTTGCAACAAGAACGATTTTACATGTTCTCTATGAGCTTCGTGTATGTTAAAAAGCGAATCTTCATGCCCCATATAGTCAAAGTTATCTAATATCTTATCCCCTCCAAGAAAGATAATCTTACCTTTTGGAGTCTCGCTAATTTGTTGTAATTTAATATCATCGGTTGTTGCCTTTAAGATATAATCAAAATACATTTCATTCCTTTGTTCCGGATCAAACTGGGAACCGTTGCCGCACGAAAGCTTATAACCGTTGTATCTGTAGTCGTTATGGCTTGCTGATATTAGAATCCCAAGATGAGCTTTAATTCTTTCGTACGGAATTGCATAAGTAACTTCCGGATAGGGACACGGATCGTCAAACAGATAAACGGTATAATCATAAGCAAGGAAGAGTTCTGCAATAGTCTTAGAAAAATCATATCCTCGAACGCGACTGTCATAACCAATTACAATCTTGTTAAATCCTCTATCTCTCCCATATTTCGCAACACCGGCGGATGTTTTGAGTAAGACAACATTATTTAACGTATTAGGACCTTTGAGGATTTCTGCATCTATGCCATCCTCTTTTAGCTTAATAATTGCTTCTTTATAAGTAGCCATTAAACCGCGAATCCCACCCGTTCCGAAATTCATCTCTTTCCTGAAAGCGTTTACGATGTCTTCCCATCTTTGCTTATGAATAGCATCCAGTATCGCACCCTTTAAGTTGGGAGAAATTTCATCAATCTTTGTGTCGAACAACCATTCCTTCAGTTTTTTTAGAGTATCCTGTTTAGCGATCAGATAGGATTGCCTGTCAATCATATCTTCTTTAAATGCCGAGTCAAGATAATTATTTATTCCCTGTTCTGCGTTTTTTACGGCAGTATTAAGGTCAAGTCTCATTTTTTATCCTCGTTTGTAATTATGTCCTTGTTGTGTCAGGTGTTATCATGGTGTGTGGGAATAACAAAAACACCTACGTCGTTGCGAGCGAAGCGAAGCAATCTCTTTGTTTATGTGAGACAAAGAGATTGCTTCGTCACTTCGTTCCTCGCAACGACGTGGTTCCTGCATAGCCTGTTAATACCTGACACAACTCTCTTTCCCATAATATATAACTTAAATTGTAAAAATTCAACGATTGTAAACGTAGGGGAACAGTATATCTGTTTATTTCATAGTATCGGAGATAGGGGGACAGTATACCTATTTTTATAAGTATTCTTAGAATAACCGACGATCTATAGAAAAATAGGTATACTGTCCCCCTATCTCCCGTTTTGCAAGAATGAAGACTTTTAACAGGCAAAATACAAGTATAATGTTCTCTCCAAACTTGCATCTGAGGTAATTATGAGCTACTTTACACCGAGGTGGAATGATTATACACACCAGTACTAACCCACTTTACTCACCAATTCAATCCAACCCAGAAAAGGAGAAAACTATGATTACCGACCAAATCCTGAAAGGTCATGAGCTGTTCGCAACAATGACCGTAGACGAAATCCATGAACTCAGCAAATTCACATCGGAGAAGGAGTTCAAGGCAGGTGAGACTATCTTCGAGTACATGCAGGTATGCGCTCACTTCTATATGCTGAACGAGGGAGTGGTTTATCTACAGCTTCCCGCCCAGCCCAGTGAATTCAGCTTTGCAATCTCGAAGATAGCCAAAGGCGAGCTTTTCGGCTTATCTCCCTTACTGAATGCAACGCGTTACACAGCCACCGCGAAATGCTACGAGGCAACCAAGGTACTTTCAATCGAAGCCAAACCCTTCCGTGAACTACTCCAGTCAAACTGCCCGGTAGGTTTAACCATCATCAACCAGGTAGCAAGTATCTATTACGCCCGCTATCTCAATATCCTCAAAAAGCTGCAGGATATTGTCAGTCAGGTTTCTATGGTGCGGTAGGGTTTTGTAAAATGGGGGAACCACTTGACAGAGATGGATTTATAGAAAGTATTGAAAAGAAGCTGAAACGGACACTTAAAGAGGAAGAGATCGGAAAGGAAGATAAAAAGGGGGGAGAAGTTAATCTGCAGTGAATATTGTAGCAGGCAGAGATCCCCGCCCACCCGGTATGGGTGGCGCAGGCGTCCCTGCCTGTAGAAACTCACATTAATAGAGGCTTAAAACGCAAAATAAGCGGATTACTCCGGATAAATCCTCAATTTCCAGTCAAAGTAATAGACAGGGAATACAAGGAATTTAACTATTTATTAGCCTGATATTTGCCTGATTCTACGAACAGGTTGCATAATACGAGATCTTAGCAAAGGAGGCTGATTAGGATCTTCCGGCTCTCCAAAGACGTTGACTTCATTTAATCCCTCTTCCAAACCAGGCATATCATTCTGACCGGGTGCGAAGCAACGCCAGGCATCACAAAGATTTGTGATTTTATATTGTGCTTCGTGACCGCCTTCTTTGAAATCCAGCATATCACCGGCATATAATTTATCGAATTGAACCGGGTTTTTACCGACGGCTATCAGTTGAGTCTGGTCCTCCCAACAGTACAATACATCCGAAGCTCTGGCAATAGAGGCTGGATTGCCACCATCTATTGTCATTACTTCGAGTTCAAAGCCATTCCTTACCAATAAGCATCCATGCTGTCCTGTAGTTATTAATGCTGTGAATTTTATCCAAGCCCCGGGTTCGAAAAATAACAGTTCTCTTGTTCCCTCAACTAACGGAAAGGCCCAGTCCCATACATCACCTGAATAAACCGCCTTGCAATTGGAATTGGTTATTGCTGCGCCATTACCCATACCCATATTGTAGTGTGCACCTGCAAGTTTTTTGACTAATCCTCCGACAAGGTCGATAGTGTAAGTACCTGCTGCCATGATTTACTCCTTTGATTTGATTGAGTTGATAGATGAGAGAAATTTTATTTACTAAGTTACGAAAAAAAAAGTTAAATGCAACTCTTTTTGTTGCAAAACTAAGAAATTCCTAATATATTTCAATGAAGCGAAAAATAGGAGTTAGATATGAACATAAAATTAATTAGTATAACAATAGCTTTGCTGGTGCCGGTCACTACCCTTTATGCCGAAATTACCGAGCTCGGTCAATGTGATACACCTGGACGAGCTAACGACGTTTTCGTCGCTGGTGATTATGCATATATTGCTGATGACTTCGAGGGACTTACCGTAATTGATATCTCTGATCCGGAAAACCCTGAGGTTGCAGGAAATTGGGATAATCCTGACAGCCGAGCATATAGTGTTTATGTTGTTGACGAAATAGCATTTATATCAAACAGTGTCAGAGGTATTTATGCACTTGATATTTCTGACCTTGATGACATTAATCAACTTGGAAATATCCAAGATATTGGTGATGCATACAGTGTGTTAGTAACAGGCGACATTGCGTGTGTAACAAGTTCAAATAGAGATTTAAGTTTGATCAATATCTCCAATCCACAAAACATGAATGAAATCGGGCATCGTTCAATACAAGGATATTCAAGGGGAATATATGTTATTGAAAATACTGCTTTTATAGGACAAGATAGGCAGGGATTGTACATTATAGATATTTCTGATCCGGAACATCCCGAAATTATAGGATCAGTCGATACCCCCGGAAATGCGCGTAATGTTCATGTTTCAGGAGATTACGCTTGCATTGCTGACGAGGGAGGCGGTTTACGAATAATTGATATTTCCAATCCTGAAAATCCTGATGAGGTTGGAAGCTGTGATTTTGAGAGAGCTTATGATGTTTTTGTCAGCGATGACTATGCCTTTGTCACAGATAATAATGGATCCGCGTTCGCAGTTGTAGATATTTCAGATCCAGAAGATCCTGAAATTGTTGAATCCTTTGATATTGAAATAGGGGGACCAACTGGGTTTGAAGTGGTTGATAACTACGCATATATTGCGATTGGCTCAAACGGTCTTCTCATCCTCGACGTATCCGATTACACATTCACCGGTCCCCGTATTGAGCTTTCCACCGATGAACTCGACTTCGAGGATGTCGGACTCAACCTAAGCCGCGAACTCCCCATAGCCATCACCAACATCGGCAACGAAGACCTGACCGTTTCGGATATTTTAATTGAAGACGATTGCTTCAGCGTTGACTTTGAAGATGAACTAATCATCGAGCCGGATGAGGAAGCGGAAATCACCGTTACGTTTTCCCCTGACGAAAGTGGTGAATTCGAGGGAACTATGACCATAACCTCAGATGACGAGGAGAACCAAGAGGTCGAGGTTGCGCTGCTCGGCGCTGGCGTGGGAGCGGTCATCAGCATTCATCCTCGCGCGCTGGACTTCGGCGTGGTGGGTATTGAGCACAGCGAAGAACGGACGCTGACCATCCGCAACCGAGGATTGAACGATCTGATTATTTCTGCAATTGTTAATGAAAATGATGTCTTTGATACGGACTTTGAAGAGGAAATCTCTATCGAACCGGATCAAAGGGAAGAAATCACCGTAACCTTCACTCCGCAGATAGGTATAGATTACGCAGACACCTTGGTCATTTCATCCAATGATCCTGACAACGCTGAGGTTGCTGTTCCTATGGGTGGAACCGGCGTCGGAGCGATCATTGTCGTGGAGCCGGACACTGTTCAATTCGGGGAGGTGGGCTTAAACCGCATTGCCGAGGCAGCCATTACAATCCGCAACATCGGTCAACTGGACCTGAATGTATCGGATATTGTGGTCGAAGGGGGCGGTTTCTCAACAGATTTCGATGAGGAATTCAGCATCGAACCGGAACACAGCCGGGATATATCGGTAATGTTCACTCCTGAGCGCTCAGGTTTATGCCCGGGAATACTGATTATCGCCAGCGATGACCGGCGCAACGACGAGCTTGTCGTCCCGCTGTTTGGAACCGGCGTCGGTCCGAGGATTGCCGTAGACCAGGATTCGCTTGAGTTCGGGTTGGTGTCGGTTGGGCGCGGCGAGATATTCCTGGTGACGATTAGCGCCGTAGGTCTCACCGATTTGACGATTACCGATATTTCAATTGATGGTGACTACTTCCATACGAATTTCGATGGAGAAGAAATATCTATCCAATTGAATCACCGGCATCAGATTGTGGTGACATTTGAACCGGAGGATGATGGACTGTTTGATGGTACATTAACGATTTCGTCCGATGATGAGGATCATTCACAAATAGCGGTTCATCTGAACGGCAGCGCTTTTAAGGGTGTGCTCAGCGATACACCCGGATTGGCACGAGGTGTCTTCGTGGACGGCAGTTACGCATACATAGCGGATGACGAAGCCGGTCTGCGAATAATCGGCATCTTCAACCCTGATGCTCCCACCGACGTCGGAGGTTTCGATACGCCGGGAATGCACTAAGCGTTACAGCCGCAGATAACAACGTTTTCATCGCGGATGGTGCTAGCGGTCTGCGCATTATAGACGTATCCAGCCCTCAAGAGCCGGAAGAATTAGTTGCAATTGAGACGCCGGGTGAAGCTTGGGACATCGCAATTGTGGAGGATTACGCTTACATCGCTGATGGTGACAGCGGTCTCAGGGTAATCGATATTTACGATCTGGAGCGTCCGGTGGAGGTCGGTAATTTTGACACGCCCGGTTTTGCGCGAGCGGTTACGATTGTAGGAAACTACGCATACATTGCCGATGATAACCGCGGTTTACAAATAGTGGACATTTCCGAACCGGAACACATATCCGAAGTAGGTTCTTACGATACTCGCGGCTGGACGTGGGACGTGGCTGTATCCGGTGAATATGCTTATCTTGCCGATGAGCGTTATGGTTTAAGGATAATAGACATATCCGACCCTGAAAATCCCGGAGAGGTTAGTAATCTCGATACTGATGCGGATGCTTACAGTGTAACCGTAGATGGAGATTATGCTTACGTTGCTGACGGTGAGGGCGGCGTCTGCGTAATCCACGTCGGCGATCCCGAAAACCCGCGATTGGTTGACACTTTCTACACCCCTTCCTGCGCCTGGGACGTGTGTATATCAGGGAATTATGCTTTTGTGGCTGATGGCGGGCACGGGCTATTGATACTCGATGCAGAGGATTTTGTAGATGTTGAATTAGAACAAAACGAACAACTTCCTTCAGAATTCATCCTGTACGAAGTCTATCCGAATCCATTCAATGCCACTACAACCATAACCTACGGTCTGCCATCGCCTGGATATATTTCGCTCAGCGTATATGATCTTTCGGGTAGGAAGATAGCGACTCTGATAAATGGAAAGATGAATTCCGGAATTCATAAACTGGATTGGAAGGCGGTTGGGCAGACGTCAGGAGTGTATGTTGTTCGTCTTGAAACGGTTGATGTAGTTAAGACGCGGAAGGTTATATTGTTACGGTAAAAAATATGGGGACAGTATACTTATTTTATGAATATTCTTGAATATCGTTTAGGTCTATAATAAAATAGGTATACTGTCCCCCTATTTTCCATCCCATTCCTCCAAAACCGCCACAACCGTATCCGGGTTTGCCATTAGCCCAAATTCAAGCTGAGCGATGATACCGCCCGATTGACTATGAAGATGAGATACAACCTTCCTAACCGCCTCTCTGCCGGCTTGAGTGTCTTCCGACGGCAGGATAAACTGACGGTCAATCTCACCCCAGAAGGTTATCTTCCCCTTGACACGCTTCGCCAGCTCTGCCATATCCATACAGAACAGTTGCGAATTGACTGCATCTATGCCAACCTCAACCAGATCTTCAAATATATCGGAAATATTGCCGTCAGAGTGCATAAAAACGAACTTGTCATAGGCTTTTGCCAGATCGCAATAGTCCCTATACAGCGGTTTGAACAACTCACGCCAGAGCGATGGCTGGATGAGCAATCTGTCCTGTGCGCCCCAGTCGTCCATAAACCAGACAGCGTCCACGTCGGATTTCACCCAGAATTCGAGTTCCTTCAGATAGAAATCGTGGATGACTTTCATGAGTTCCACCGGTCCATCATCAGGCATCATCATATCGATCATCGCATTCTCAGCGCCGCGCAGGAACTGGTATCGCTCCCAGGGACGCGGGCAGCAATTGGCTAAGACGAATCTGTCGGTTTGATCGTAAAAACGGCTGATCGTATCATAGGCTTTGTTAGTATCTGTGGGTAACAGCTCATAAGGCGGTTTAATGGATTTCCAATCAGCAATATCCTGCAGGACAGGCGTTTCCACCTCACCGATAGCGCCCTCTAATATATTCCTGAACACGCATCCCCATTCGTCGGTGAAATATCCAACCTTGTAGCGGTCGCTTTTGCCTAAAGATGAGGGAGAGCCTGAATAATCAGTTGTAACAATATCGTTGGGGAAGCGTCGGGTTATTTCAGCAACAGCTTGCGGATGGTGAATCTTTGCCCAGGGTAATATCCAAAGGTCTCGGGGTATGCGTTCCGGGAAGTTAAATGTTAGGCAGCGTTTTACGATTTCGCGAGAGGATTGGGGCATTTTTATTCCAAAATAAGTTACAAGTGTCAAGTGTCAAGTATCAAGTGCTATTTGGGTTTGTCTCTTAGTTTTTGTTTAAGGTGGTTGATTAGGCTGTAGATCATTGATGATATTTCTATGCATTCGTTAATGAGCTGTTCGGCTTCTGTTTTTTCGAGGTAGTTGAGAGCTTGGGAAATGTATAACTGGGTTCTAAGTTCATCACAGGAACCTTTAGCTATTAGCAGGAATCGCTTGAATTCCGCTAATGATTCCTTTCGAAAATAGTAGAAGCGACACTCTTGTCGCTTGGGCAATGTCTTTGAAATGCGAAAGTTCAAGCGACAAGAGTGTCGCTTCTACTATTTTCTGATCCTTTAATCCCCAATCCTTTGAAAACGGTTCTTTCAGAGTTGCCTTGTAAATCTCAACTGTCAACCGACAACCTCGCTTCCAAACCTCAATCTCTTCAACCCGCTTAAATCCTTTATTCATAATCATCCCCTCAATTACTTGCTACTTGTCACTTGAAATATATTTTGCAAAACTATGCGGATCAGGGAAGTAGCCGTCGGCGTTGATTTTATCACTGAATGCTTGTGTGAGTGGCGCACCTCCGATAAAAACCCTCGTGTTCGGGATTTCTTCCTTGATTTCCCTGACGGTAGCTTCCATATTCACCATAGTTGTAGTAAGCAGGGCGCTTATTCCCACGATACTGCAGGGATGTTCTTTGAGTGCATCGGTAAATTTCTCAGTGGGTACATTTGAGCCAAGGTCTATTGCCTTCCAGCCGTCACCTTCCAGAACCATACGCACAATGTTTTTGCCAATATCGTGCAAATCACCGGCAACCGTTCCCAGAATGATTGAGCCTTTATGCTGAACCTCACCGGAATCAAAATAGGGTTTCAGGTGTTCCATAGAGGCGTTCATCGCCCTGGCTGCAATCAGGAGTTCCGGGATAAACGCTTCACCGCGACCGAATTTATCGCCGATGTTATTCATACCGACCATCAGAGCTTTCCTGAGAACGTCATCCGCTGAAACACCTGCTTCGAGCAACTGCCTGGTTATTTCCGCAGCCCCATCCTGTCCTTTCATATCCGGTGGAAAGGGTGAGTTTCTGTCAGGTTTGCCTCGTTCGATACAAACAGCTAATTGTGTTATTAATTGTTGATTGTCGATTGTTGATTGTTGTTAGGGAAAATAAGGGGACAGTATACCTATTTTTCAATTGACTGTCGTTATTTCAGAGAGTATTTATAAAAATAGGTATACTGTCCCCTTATTTTTCAATGATAGTCAATTATTCCTAATTGACAATCTGTTAAATCTGCGAAATCTGCGGTTAGAAACCTAAGCCACCGTAACGTCTTCACACCCATAAACATCCTGGATGGTATTCAACAGCTTGATACCGTCTTCCATCGGTCGCTGGAAAGCCTTTCGACCGGAGATTAACCCCATACCACCGCCGCGCTTGTTACACACCGCTGTCAAGCAGGCGTCTGCAAAATCGTTATCGCCTGAAGACCCACCTGAGTTTATTAATCCGGCGCGTCCCATATAGTTATTTACCACTTGATAACGCACGAGGTCAATCGGATTATCAGACATCAGATCAGTGTACATCTTGGCGCTGTATTTACCAAAACTGCTCTTATCGTTCAATACTTCATAACCCCTTCGGGCGTTTGGCAGCTTCTGCTTGATGATATCGGCTTCGATAGTGACTCCAAGATGATTCGCCTGTCCGGTCAGATCGGCAGCGGAATGGTAGTCTACCCCGTCAACATTGAATGCTGAATTACGCATGTAGCACCAAAGGATGGTTACCATTCCCATTTCATGCGCATAAGCAAACGCTTCGCTGACTTCCTGAATTTGACGATTGGATTCCGGTGATCCAAAGTAAATTGTAGCGCCCACTGCCAGAGCGCCGAGATCAAACGACTGCCTGACACTGCCAAACATAATCTGGTCGTAGCTGTTCGGGTATGAAAGAAACTCATTGTGGTTGAGCTTGACGATAAACGGTATCTTATGTGCCCATTTACGTGAAACAGCGCCCAGAACGCCTAACGTAGAAGCAACTGCATTGCAGCCACCCTCATAAGCCAGTTCGCAGATTTTATCAGGATCAAAGTAGATCGGATTGGGTGCAAATGAAGCGCCGCCCGAATGTTCGATGCCTTGATCAACCGGAAGAACTGATACATAACCCGTTCCGGCAAGGCGACCATGATCGTAAATGGTCTGTAGATTCCTGAGTACTGAAGGCGGACGATCCGTCTTTGATACTACACGCTCAATAAAATCCGGTCCCGGTAAGTTAAGCTGATCTTTTGGAACAGCAGTGCATTGATAATTAAGTAATTCATCAGCGCTGTCTCCTAACAGTGTGACGATATTGTCAATAATATTGGACATAATATTTCCTTATATTACTTTGTAATTTCCATGTTTACGGGTAGGACAGACATTCCTGTCTGTCGTGTTTATAGAAGTCTATAATATACATACTGACATCGTAACAGGCAACCATTGTCTGAAGGAAAATAAGTATAAATAGTACTACTTTGTTAAGTGTGAATTTTGATATTTAGAAATTGGTTGAAATATTTGAAATTCCGCGTAGGGGCTGATCCCTGCTTTCGCCGGAACATGCTTATCCTGCCCCATTTCATAAGTAACGTAGCCCGGTTTCTCCGAAACCGGGGCTTACAATATAACAACCCCGGATTTGGAAAATCCGGGCTACGATACTTGATCTTTTGGGGTTTGCAAATATGGGATTTGTAACAGTATTGCTGCAGATTGCTTAAACAGTAGACATAATTGATGAACGACAATTATTCTTCCCAGTCAGCGACAATTATAATTCCCGTTTTATTTTGTTGCCTGTGGCGCTATTTTCCTGGGCTAATGGAATGAAGCCGTAGGCGGAATGGAATTAGCCCAGGAAAATAAAAAATTCTAATCATCCCCATCCACCTCCTTTTTACCATGCCTTGACTCTTCTAAACGATAACTCGAAAGATTTAATTCCAGTATTACACTGTGATGAACAAGTCGATCAATCGCGGCTGCCGTCGTCATCGGATCCTTAAAAATAATTTCCCGTTTCGAAAAAGGCAAATTACTTGTGAGCATAATGCTACCCCGCTCGTAACGATAGGCAAGTAACGTAAATAACACATCCATCTCCTCACGACTCTGCTGAACATAACCTATGTCATCTATGATTATAGGATAGGTGGGACACAGGAACTTTTTGGAGCTGCTTGAGAATACAAGACGTTTTTTTGTTAAATCATAAAAATGTAAAAAAATCCTTGACAATTGGGTAATATATGACCATATTACCATATGGCAATTACGTCATATCTAATCAAGGTTTCTAAGGAATGATGAAAAAAGCTACAACTAACCTTCGCGCCCAAGCCAGGCTACTAAAAGCACTTGCACATGAATCCCGCTTGGCGATTGTAAGCCGATTGTCCAGCGGTCCAACCACAGTTGGTGAGCTTGTCTCAATGATAGGCGCAGAGCAATCAACTGTTTCTAAACATCTTACTGTATTGAAGGCTGCCGGCATTGTTGACGATGAACGTAAGGGACAAACGGTTGAATATCATCTTGTGATACCATGCGTCTTGGAATTCCTGAATTGTGCGACAAAGGTTATCCATGAGCGAAGAGAAGTATAATAACGGGTTTTAAATGTGTAATATAGTTCAAACACCAATAAGGAGAACAGCACCATGTTTGATATAGATCAGGTTTTACAAAGCATGACCTTTGAGTTTTTTGGAGCAGGAGAACATAAAATCGAGATGGAAAAGCTGCTCGGATTGGATAACGCGGTTTTCTTGGACGTGCGAGCTGTCCCCGAGGTGGAGTCTGTGCACTTGAGGCTTGAGCACCATGTTGATGTATTGCATATTCCGATTAACGAGATCCCTGACCGCATCGGTGAGATACCACGCGACAGGACCGTCGGCATATTCTGCAGTGCCGGCACTAGGTCGGCGATCGTATATGCATATCTACGCTCGAAGGGATTTGAGAATGTCCGCGTTGCACTCGGTAATTACGATACCATTACAAACCTGATGTTGCCCGGAAGACTGTTCAATCACATCCGGAAAACGGGACCGGAGGGTAAACACCATGCCTAAAATTGCAATCGTCGCGTTTATTATTTTCATCCTTGCTATTCTGATGACCATGACTGGGCGCGGT
>JAVCDD010000265.1 GCA_030765125.1 Candidatus Hatepunaea meridiana | reverse complement strand
CCGGCTTGTCTGGATTCCCTTCTACAAGGGAATGACTATCTCAACTCCCGGCTTGTCTGGATTCCCTTCTACAAGGGAATGACAGAATGCTCGTTTGCTTGCCATAATGTAAACGTAGAATTCTTTCATGTTCCGACTTGTCTGGATTCCCTTCTACAAGGGAATGACTATCTCAACTCCCGGCTTGTCTGGATTCCCTTCTACAAGGGAATGACTATCTCAACTCCAATATAGCAAGAACCACCTAAAGGTCGCAAACCTCGACTCCTATAGCCTCCGCTATAATTGACCGATGACATGCTTCTGCTGAAGCTTCTACACAAAACAGGCATAATCTCGGATCCTCTTCACCTGTTATCGTCTTTATCTCCGTCATCAAATCTTCGATGGATTGATTCGCCAATACTGATCGTTTGTACTCCTCGACAAATGCGGGCGCCATAACCTTGCGCTGGCTCTTTAATGTCTTGTCCTGTTTATCCTGCGCTTTCTGGATGTCCCGCAGTTCAGCATTCGGTGAAAAGGCTTTGGCGTGTAAATATGCTATGCCAAGCTCATCGAGTTTCTTCTGCAGATAAATGCTGTTTACGAATTTATACTTTGCGCCGCGCATACCTCGACGGTTGCGAACGTCTACCAATATCCGGATGCGGTTGTCTGTAAGAGCGTTGAAGAAGTCGTCTTCGGTTTTGGCGTAGACTCCTATTGTGTATATTATAAATTCTATATTATTATTCATTTATGTAATTAACATCTTTGAAAACGGAACGCGGATGACGCGGATTGTGCGGATTTTCGCGGATTTTTTTTCTGTGAAATCTGTGTCATTCTTGTTCTTTATCCCATCGTTTTTTTGAAACTAACGGCTTTTCCAACCCCTCCAAAGTTATCTGATCGCTGGTAATCCTGCTCATAACCTCGTTATGCGTGACAAGGCTGCCGTCAATATCAATATGCAGAACCTCTACTTCCCACTTCGTCAGTTCAACACCGATGCACTTGGTTCTGTGGCATTCCTCCGGTCTGCCTTCGGAACAAAATATTGCGAGTTTATAATCCTTCTCAAGCGCCGTTGTCAACCGCTCAAGTCCCTGAACGAATTCCGGGCGTCTGGCAAGTTTAGTGTAATCCACTCGACCATTGGTTAATACGTACGGATCTGTCGGCAGCCCGCCGAGTTCCTTGCCCCAATAGCCATATCTGATGCCCGCCTGCTTTATCGCCCGCTGGATGCCCTCCTTGTTAAACTCGGGCTTATACTTGGAATATGGCGAAGTTCGTATATCAATAACATAATCAATACTATGTTTCTTAAGCTGTTCGATAAATCCGTCAACGTCCCGCGTCCCGATGCCTATCGTTAATAGAGGTCTCATAAATACCAGCCCGATACCTGAAGATACGAGCGAGGTTCAGGGAATTCCTCATTCGTCCAAAGAGAAGAAGTCGACAAGCGGACAATTGTGCCGCTCTGTATAACCTCAATGGGGGACTGGCAGCCGACGTATTTTATGTTGAAACCATACCCGTGATAGCATTTATTTGAAAATCTAAGATCGTTCGGGTATTCCCAGAAGCCTACGGAGTTCTGCAGACGGCTCGCTTCAGATTTGATAGCAAAGAACTTGCCTGTTGTGCTGTTGTGCTCAAACGGCTGCTTTTCCCCATCGAACTTAAACACGTCTCGCGGATCGTCGGATTTGACAACCATATTTTTCTTACGTAAGCCGTTAATGATCTTTTCTATCGTCATATCGCGGATATATTTGCGTTTCAGGACAATCACATCTTCTTTATGGTGTGGATCATTTTTATTCGGCGACCACCCGTAAGTCAACTCATAGCACTGCCCGATATCGAAGTCGTGACTCTTCCAATAAGGGAAATCCGACCGCTTCAACCGCATCGCAGCGCCCTTGTCCAGCGAAAGCGCACCTACGCAGACCATTATTCCAGCGCGGGTTTTTCCGAGGATTACGATTTTGTCTGTGGGCATATTTGATTCAAAGTTAAATACTGCGTTCTTGTTTCACTTTATCTCTTATCTTTTCCGCTAATGTATATGCATCTTCAATATCTTTAACCACTAATAATTCTGAAATAAATTCCGGATAACGTCCCCTTAAATAGAAATCCGTGATTCTTATGCATCCGTCGAAAAACTCTTGAAAAGACGAGTCATAATCAACCGCATAATCAAGCAATTCCCCTAAATTGTGTATTCTCTTTAATTTCCAACCCTTAAACACTAAATACCCTTTCAAGTATTTCTCAATAGCCTGTTGAATATGCATACCAGCGCCTACCAAATCATCAAACCCCATCAGACGGGATGCTCTTAATAGATCATCATCGGCAATTCCAAACCATACTTCCATTTCGTTATACTCTTTAGCGCCCATATAAAACCTTCCCTTCATTAACTATCGAATCCAGAAATTGATTGCCTTTTGTTGTCTGTTTTTCAAGTTCATTTGGCGTAATTACTATTATATCTAACGAAAGATATCTGCGTAAATCGTGTATAATTCGGTGAACTGCAACGCTCCGATCTATAAATCTGTCATCCGTATCCTTCACGATAAACAGATCAATATCAGAATCCGATCCCGGTGTTCCCCAAGCATAAGACCCGAACAGGATAATCTTCTCCGGTTTATATTCCTCGGCGATCCGGTTTGCTATGGCTCGGATTCGAGCTTGTACGTTTGTATTGTCTGTCATTTATACACTAATTCTGTGTCCTAAAGATACTACGCGCTGAAGCGCGCACTCAAAACTTTACCTCTTCCAAAATAACCTTTGCCCAGCCAAACCACCCCGACAACTCTTCCAAATGCTTCAACCCTCGCGGAATGTATTGTTCATACTGCTTTTTTCCCTGTTCCTTGCTGAGAAAGGCGTAGGCGCTGATTGCCTGCAAAGTCCGCTGCAACGCTACCGGGTAGAAATCATCCCTGTTAGCTCCGGGATAATATTCGTAGAAATAATCAATCAGGCTTTCCTTCTGGTCAACTCTCAGTTCTACATGATTGTCATATAATAAAGCAGTCAGATCGTAAGTATAAGGTCCTAACATCGCCGTCTGAAAATCTACAAAGTATGGCTGGTTCTTGTGCCACATAATATTCCGCGCCTGAAAATCGCGGTGCATTAAGGTCTTTCTAATCTGCGAAGAACGCTCTGCCAGATCAACGAAATGCGGTTTCAAGGATGCACAGGATAAACACGATATATCTAAATATCTCCGCAAGTATCTATTTATGAACAAGGTTGTTTCATTATAAGCAAAATCAAAATCATATAAAGGTAATTTATGTGTATTATAACCTTTTGTATCTTTATCAAATCGCTTTTGCCATCCAACCAGTAGGTCAATTACCTTTTTATAATAAGGAATTTTATCATCAGTTTCATTTATTATATCCTCAAGCAAGTCATCCCCCAAATCCTCTTCAAGTATCAGATGCAATTCTTCTGAATAATCATAAATCTGTGGGACATTAACATTCAGTGATGAGAACAGCTTGGCACGATTAATAAACAGGCGTAACTGCTCTAAATTATCATCTAATATTACAACTCGGGTTCCGGTGTCGCTAAATATCCGATAGAATCTACGTAAAGAACCATAAATCGGAAGTTCCCCTATACTATCAAAAGGAAACCGTTCTTTTAGCCAGTCAATCTGTTCTTTTTTCATTTACACAACTACTCGACAATCCGCTTGAATGATGCAGTTTTCCAGCGATTCATTTATCACCTTTACTCGCGGGAAAACGATACAGTTCTTTAATTGTGAATTATATACAGTTGCACTTTCGCCAATGAAATTGAAGCCCTTCAGAGTACAATTTTTTATTATAGCAGTTTCGTCAATACTTCCGTTTCCCTGTCCGGCTAAATAACGATGCAATTCCCAATACCTTTGCGGTGTACCGATGTCATTCCAGTATGCGGTTGAATTATAAGCAGCGATTTTCTCACCATTCTGCATAACTTTCTCAAGAACAGGTATGAGCGGGAAGACCTCCTCTGTAGGGAAGTATTTCCATATTGCAGGGGAAAATACAGCAATTCCGGTGTAGGTGTATTTCGCAGCGCTGCTGTCAACCGCGGTGGATTGACAGCGGATAAGGATACCATCCTTTACAACAACAGAATTTATTGCCGGGAAATCCACTACCATTAATGTCGCGAGAGCATCCTGTCGTAAATGATACTCAACAAGGTTGCTTAGATCCTCCTCGCAGTAAACATCGCAATTGTGGATAATGAACGCTTTGTCAAACAACATTTCCCTGAAATTGGCAATCCCACCGCCGGTATTTCGTAATGTTTTCTCTTTAACTATTGTCTTATTGACGTCAGACTGCCTGTTCAGATAATCAATAACCTGATCCGATAGATGAAACATGTTGAAATAGAAATCGCTTACTGAAACATCTTTCAACTTCTGAATAATTTGGCTTAGCGCCGGTTTATTCGCTATGGGAAAGAGCGCTTTTGGAACGAAATTCGTTAACGGTTTCAGACGTTTTCCGTAACCAGCGGTAAGAACAATTGCTGAATGGATACTGTGATCTTTCAAATCGATTTACTCAATCCATTCCGTAAACCATAATCCAGTCATCATCCGGTGGCTCGTTACGCAGGGCGCGCAGAAATGACCGGGCATATTCTTCGGGCAAGCCGGTGTTGACCTCGCCCCATTTAATCTCTTCCTCGTCGAATTTCCAATGTCCTACGGGACTCAACGGATTGTCTTTATGCGATTTGGTAACCTTATGCGTGTCACCATCCGCTAACCCGAAGTAGACTTCTTTAAGAGTAAAATTTTTCATAATGTAGATGTTCATGATTCTCTTTCCGTTACATATGGGTTTCTTTTTATTTACCGCGGAGAACGCAGAGGACACAGAGGTTTTAACTTGTGAACTTGCGAACTTCTTATTTCAATAGTTGTCTGGACAAAAATGAAATCACTGAATTACTTCCCCATTGCATACTTTAACGCATCTTCCCCTTTAAGAACGTAATCCTTATTAGGTATAACAGTAAGTATATTACACATTTAAAACAGAATTCAGACATATAGTGTAGTGAGTTCTCACATGATTCGAATACCTTTCATAGGT
>JAVCDD010000341.1 GCA_030765125.1 Candidatus Hatepunaea meridiana | reverse complement strand
TGCATTTAGCTCAGCAATGTATAAACTTAATAACACCGGAGTAGCGTAGCTTGCTGCGCGTCCACTTAATAATACCGGAGCAGAAAAGCTTGCTGCGAGCGCGTAGCAAGCTACGCTACTCCGGCTGAGCTAAAGGCATAACCGATATGTTTAATATTCAAGTATAATGAAAAATCCTGTTCATCCTGTATATCCTGTCAAATTATTTCCAGTTCATCCGGGTTAGGCGTGGTAAGATGACAGCAGAAGAAGATCATAGATCGTCCTTCGTTCCCGGTCTCGAGCTTGCAGGTGGTTTTTTTCGTGAAGCCGTCTGCCCAATCCTGACCAAGTATGTGCCCAGGCTCGAATACACTGCAGCACTTATCGGGTGCGGTTCGGAAGTTCTAAGATTTGACACCGAGATGTCCACAGATCACCATTGGGGACCAAGAGTAATGCTCTTTCTGCACCCCGAGGATTTTGATCACCGCAGAATCGCTATCAGTTCCTTGCTGAGTGCCAAATTACCACTTACATTCAGAGGCTATTCCACCAATTTTTCAGCGCCGGACCCAGAGGATGGCGGGAACCAACACCTGTGCACAGGTATTATTGGGCAGGTGAATCACAGGGTTGAGATATTCACACTATCGGGTTTCTTTGAGCAATACTTATGTATCGATATTGAGAAGCCCATCAGCGCAGCGGGCTGGTTGACGCTGCCTCATCAGAAGCTTCGTTCGGTTTGTGCCGGACGAGTGTTTCATGATGATCTAAGTCTTGCTGCGATCAGGGATCGCTTCCGATGGTACCCACATGACGTTTGGCTCTATATCCTTGCGTCGTGCTGGTCTCGAATCGGAGAGGATGAACACCTTATGGGGCGCGCCGGAATAGTGGGCGATGAGATTGGCTCATCCATTATCGCTTCACGCCTCGTACGCGACATCATAAGGCTTGCATTCTTGATGGAGCGTGTGTACCCGCCGTATGCTAAATGGTTTGGGACAGCGTTCAATGAGCTTGATTGTGCTAAGATGCTTAAACCGATCCTCACCGATGTGCTGAGTGCTCCGTCCTGGAAGGAACGAGACACTAAATTGTCAGAGGCTTACAGACAAGTCGCCGAAATGCACAATCACCTCGGGATTACGCCTGTCATTTTCTGTGAGCCATCTGCTTTCTGGGGGCGACCATTCAATGTGATTCACGGTGATCGTTTCGCCAAAGCGCTCAAGGGAGCTATTCGTGACCAGACTGTCAAGACCATCGCCAGGAAACGACTCATTGGGAATATTGACATGGTCAGTGATAACACTGACCTCCTTGAGGATACAGCAAGACGACACGCTTTGATTCCGCTTTATGATTGATCGGTTATGCAGATTGATGTTTCAGGAACCCATGAACCCATTAACAGGAAAGAATAATGGTATTCAATCAATATGAGTTCAATATACGATGCGAATGGGGAGAGAAAGGGGCAGAATTATTGTCGCCAATCAGTGATGCTGTCATCATTGTTGACGTGATGTCGTTTTCGACAGCCGTCACTATTGCTGTAGCGAAAGGCGCCACAGTATTCCCGTACAGATGGAAATGTGATTCAAGAGTTGCCTTTGCAAAATCTGTAGACGCTAAATTGGCTGGTCCACGCGGCAAAGGAAAGTACTCCCTCTCCCCGCTATCTTTAATGACACTCAAGGCTGGAAATCGGATTGTGCTTCCGTCGCCAAATGGTTCGACTCTGTCTCATGCAACCGGTGATACACCGACGTTTGCGGGGTGTCTTCGCAACGCGATGGCAGTCGCAAAAGCAGCGATGGCTTTCGGACCGCAAGTCTCTATCATCGCGTGTGGTGAACGCTGGAAGGAAGACGACAGCCTACGTCCCGCGTATGAAGATCTGCTTGGTGCGGGATCTGTTATCTCTTACCTTGATGGTACCTGTTCCCCCGAAGCTAAAGCCGCAGTGGCAGTTTTTAAGAGCAGTCGTTCAGACCTTCTGGGTATGCTTGAAAAGTGTTCTTCCGGGAAACAGTTAATCGAAAAAGGATTTGGAACGGACATACCGGTAATCGCAGCTTTGAATTGTGATGGTGTTGCACCAATGCTTAAGGATGGTGCGTACGTAATGTCAGAACAAGCGCATACAACAGACAGGCTATTGCGCTCTATTGATGCTTGACGTTAGGCACACAAAACCAAAGAAATAATCATGAATGAAAAAAAAGACATTATCGTAGCTTACTGTGGACTTGCCTGCAGTAATTGCGGGATGTATATTAAAGAGAAATGCGCTGGCTGTCACAGTGACAAACCTATGAATAGGAACTGTAAAATGAAAGCGTGTGCAATGGAGCGCGGATATGTTATTTGTGCGGACTGTATTGACTTTGAAAATCTGAAAGATTGCAGAAAATTGAATAACATTGTTTCAAAGTTCTTCGGTTTTATATTTCGTACTGACCGGATTGGAAATTTGAACCGAATCCGTGAAGTTGGTTTAGAAACATTTAAAGAAGAAAAACGCAAAGAAGGTAAAGCATAATTTCAAAGGAAACATTATGTTAATATTAGAAAGATTAGTCACGTAGCCCGGTTTCTCCGAAACCGGGGATGCTACTATGGATTCCTGATGTCAAGAGACGGTGTCCTTCTCGATTCGGAGCCGTGCAGACTTGTCCGGGAGGAATACATTCCTGATGGGTTTCCGAAGGGTTCATGCCCTTCGGATAAAGAAGGCAGCATCGAGGGCTTCAAAGTTCGGTGTCTGTCTTGGGACGCAATGTACTTTGAGTTTCTTGGATACATTGATGAAGTTCCAAAACAGAAATGGCAGGACAAAGATATCGCAACATTTCTAATCATCCAAAAGCATATCACGTGGAGTCGGCAGCAAGCCCTCCGGCAATTATACGAGAGCGCGAATAAACGTACTGCCGGCAACCCCGGCAATCAAAATTCACTCAAGACACCCTGACGCGACGCACAAGTGATTTATACATTAGTACATAAAATCTGTAATTCATGTTATTTCTGACAAAAAACAGTATATGTGTTTAATCGGTTATGCATTTAGTTTAGCAATG
>JAVCDD010000026.1 GCA_030765125.1 Candidatus Hatepunaea meridiana | reverse complement strand
CTGCCGAGCAGCACCTCGCGGACCAGCCGCAGCGACTCATCGAATACCGGCTCACCGGCTCGGATGGTAAGATTCTCGATTCTTCCATAACTCATGTCCCGCATCAGGTCAAGCAAGCGCCTGCGGTCGCGGGATAGTTCTTGTCGTCTCATCTGACGTTAATCCCCATTCTATAATGTGTTCGCAAAGGAACTCTAATCGCCCCAAGGCGTCAATCCAATTGTCGAGGTCGTGCGTTATCCCCTAAAAAAAGTCGTCGTTTGGAAGTTTGACATCTCACTCCCTTACTCTATTAATTACCGGAAAGAGGTCTAATCTGTCGGGGGAAAATGAAATGTTTTACGAAAATTGATTTCTTTTTTGATTTTTCAACCCGCTATGTCCGCTTAAATCCTCATAGTTCATGTTTCGCTTCAGGTCAAGCAGCTACTTGCGGTCATAAGATAACTCCTGTTGTCTCATCTGATAATAATCCCCATTCTAACGAATTGTCGAAGTGACAATATGCTCCCCTCGGTTATACCAATTGCTTTTGAACGTAATTTGTGACATCGGTTTGGTACCTTTTTCGACTGGATTCAAAATTGTGATGGCTCACCCATGTACATACGACGGTCGACATCACCCTCTATACTCTATACATACCCCAAACGAGTCGAAACTGTCCAAGGATTTTTCATGTTTTTCATAATGGTCATAAAATTTCCTATTTCGTCGCCTAAAAGAAAAGGATTAATTCGTCCCAACACAAGAACGGGGGGGCAACGGGGATCTATCTGAGGGCTGGAACTGAATTTCGGGATATTACACTGCGGGACGGAGATGAATTGATGCAGAACCAGACTCTATCCCGTTAAAAGCAACGGGGGGGCAACGGGGATGTGAAATAGTCGATATCTGGAATAACCGGCATGGACTTTGATGCGACCTGCGTGCAAAAATAAAAAAAGGCTGGTCGGATTAACCAGCCTTTCTAAACAGGGAGGAAACGAATCTAAGCCGCTTCGCAGAGCTCCCGAACTATCGCCGACCAATGCTTCATTAATGTATCGGTCACGAAATGGATGCTATCCGGTTGCAGGTTAAGCCGGTAACTGCCTTCATGGTCGGACTCGATTAATTCCACGTCCTGCAACTTCCCACGGATTGCCTCACGTAAACGGGATATGCCCTGCGTAATGCCGCCGTCAGGAAGATTCAAATCATACTTGGAAACCCATCCATCCTTAGTCAACAGGCGAGCCTTTGCCAAACGAATCAACAGTTCAAACTCCCGGTCGCGCAGCATCATTTGCTGTTCATCCAACTCGATGGACGAACGACGACGATCCGTCTCACCGATTATCTTGAGGACGGGTGATCGGTTGTCACCAGAGTCATTAGAATGCATTGTTAATATGCCGGATGTCGGTGTGGGCTTATTAAGCAAATCCCACTTTTCCAGCCATGCAAACAACCTTGCCGCGACCGGTTTTGTTACCATCTTCTCAAGATCGGGCATGGTTACTTCTTGTAAAGTTTCCGACGAATCAACCCCGAAACGAACCAGTGACCGAATCCTCTCTCGACCCAATCCGGTGATACTTGCGCGTGCCAGGAACACGCCATCTTCGGGAACTCCATATGCGACCCTGTTGCTGAGTCCCTCCAACTGCTTACTCGTCGACGTTCGAACAGCGATAACTTTAGCTATGCAAGCAGCAGCTTCAAGCACCCAACTAATCTGCTCTGCCAGGCGGTTGATCGCTCCAAAATACACCCCGTATTCCTTCTCGAGTTCCTTGTTGTCAAAGTCGTTGATGTAATCCAGCAGAATCAGAACGGTTTTACAGACTTTCACGGTGTCGTAATGCTCCAAATGCGATGGCAACAGCTTGATGATGAATTTGAAATGCTCTTCACCGATATCTTCAATTATCATCTCCATGTAATGATCCCCACGTATCCTATATTCGCCTGTCGGCATCGGAAAACGTTCAGAAAGTCCGTCCTCGGTAACAACGGCAGCAAGCAATGCCTCGATTACATCGATTTTCTCATCACCGTAATGACTCAACCAGGCGATCAAAGCCTCAGCACTCGGCACCGTGATCCCCATCTTGACGACCACCTTTCCCAAGTCTGAAACCTGCAGGCTGTCACCCTTCTCCTCCAAAAGCTCAACCCTCAGGCAGCGTCTAAGTCCTCTCGACAAGGCTTCATCCAAATCGGTGGAGCCGTCATTATCCTTCCGGTGAAGTCTCCAGCTCAAGGTGTTCTGTATGAAGCGTTTGAGATCGGATTCATCTTTGCCTCCACCCACTGCCACCGCCTGCAGCACAGCAGTTGACATATCTTTGTCCCATAAGCAAGGCTTGAGCTCCTCCAGTTTCCCGTTAATGTAGATATTGCGGAACTGTTCGCAATGCAGTGGATTAATAGCTGTTTCAATCGCTCTTCCGAAATCGTCATTCAATCCCAATCTGCCGGCACGACCGCCCATGTTGGCAAACTCACCCTTTGTCAGATGCATTAGATATGGACGACCACCGTTATGAGAACACCAGCGCTCACCGTCAAGAAAGACATTCTTGGCTGGAAGATTCACACCCATTGCCAGAGTCGTGGTGCAGGCAAGTACACGAATATGCCCGGCACGATAGTTTCTCTCAATTACCTCTCGTTCGAAGAGAGTCAAATCCGCATTATGATAAGCCACTCCTGTCTGTAAATAAGCTGTCAAGTGTTCCTGCGACAGTGTTTCCTCGCCGGTAAGAAGTTCCTCAATGGCGACTTCCGCAGGTGCAGGCTCCAGTATCTCCGACAGCCGCTCTACGAATCTCCGGGTACCGGGTTTGTCACGGACGAACACCAGGCACTGTTCGCCTTCCTCAATCCGGTGCGCTACCGCCGCAAGCGTGTCTTCAAACACATTGCCGGTGAATCCATCCAGCCAATACTCTTCGTCCTCATTGCCACTGTTGCTTTCCCAGTAGTGAAAGCGTCCCTCGTAAAGATACCCCATTCTTAACTCCACGGGACGCTGATGCGATTGCAAGAATCCGGCATTCAACCATTCCGGCAGTTCAGCGTCATTGCCGATTACCGCTGAGAGTCCGACGATCTGAGGTCCCGTCTTAAGACTTCTCATCCAGGACAGTATCAGCTCCAACATCGCACCACGGTTAGGATCAGCCAGCATCTGCAGTTCATCGACCACCACAAGCCCGAACTGGTCAATGAACTGTTGCGTCGATGTGACCAGTGGAAAGAACTTTTCGTACACGACTACGGCGATGTCGAAATCACCCCTGGCTAAAGCTGCATCGTGCTCCTTCCGGTCACGGGTGGAAATCACTACCCGGAAGCCGTGTGGCTGGCATTGCTGCCGCAGACTTTGATACTTCTCCTCCGCCAATGCTTTCAATGGAACCAGGTAAAGGGTTTTGTGGTGGCCTATGGCTCCATGTATGGCAGCCAATTCGCCGATAAGGGTTTTTCCGGAAGACGTGGGAGCTGAAACTATTAGATTACCGCCGTCAAACAACCTATGCTGCTGAATGGCATCGAACTGAATTGGAAGGAGGCTTTGAACTCCGCTCTCCTTCCAGTGAGAAATCATTAATTTGGGGAAACCGTAAAGTTCAAGAATATCAATGTTGTGCATTATGAAACTCTATTATAGTGAACGTATGTGCAGTATAATACAAAACTGGATAGATGTCAAGTGTCGACGAATAATAATCTGCACATCTGGACAGATTTTGAGGTTTTGGGGTATGTATAGAGTAGGGGGGTAAAAGATAAGGAGCCGTTTAGATAGGATAACACCATGAAGACAGGGAAGCACATTTCGCAGAACCAGAAATCTAAGATCGGGATCAGGACACCGTCCAAGAGCAATGCAGATCAATGGAATCTGAGCGCTGAATATATCCACAGTTTCGATCCAGAGCAGCAGGAGTATGCATTATATTTCTTTGCCACCTGGCTTGTAAGGGCAATTCTCCGGCAGGCGGGCGTTGAGGCAAATACATCTCTTACAGCGGATGATTCCGAGCAAAATGCCTTGACTTCCGACCCGAATAACTGCACCGTTGGAACCACAAGTTCATGTAATACTGGAGGTTCTAACAAATGAACAATATCGGATCCACGCACTTCAAACACGCCATAGGCTATCTCAGACGCTCGACCGATCGCCAGGAACAATCCATCGGCGACCAGAGGCGTGTGATCGAAGCCTATGCGGTAAATAACGGATACGATCTTCTTAACTACTATACCGACGATGCCATCAGTGGGGCATCGTCCGAGAACAGAGCATCCTTCCTGCGGCTTATCCAGGACGCCAAGCAACGCGATTGT
>JAVCDD010000171.1 GCA_030765125.1 Candidatus Hatepunaea meridiana | reverse complement strand
TGTGATGTAGTTATTTCCTCAACCTCAGATGAGGTTGAGGAAATTGTACAAGATATATCGCTAAATGATGAGATATTTGAATTATAAACATAAACATCAATCAAAAATGTTTCTCCGGCATCAACCATCTCATTCTCGATATTGCCGGTTACATCTGTAAGTGCGTAGTTGGTGATTGAGGGATAATTGCTCCCTTCAGTGATCGGAATCATAGTAGTGAAAGGTTCGTAGTTAGGTGCTACGACGTAAAGTTTTGCGTTTGTGACAACACTGTCAGGGAAAAAACTACCGGTTTCCAAAACACCATCCTTGTCACTAAAGGTTGAGTAATAGAAATCCTCATCGACACTAAGACTGAGCGAAACATGCGGCACATCGACGTTTGTTGGGTCATCCTCAATGTCGAGGTTTGCATTATTGAACTGTCCAGCATTATACGCACCCGGGAAATTATCTTTAAAGTCATGAGGCTCATCCGTCCAAATGTAAGCTTCAGGATCGCCTAAAAGGTTGTAACCCATGTAAACCGTTCTGTAAGGACTGTATCGAACAGCAAACCCGGTATAACTTAATTTTGATCTGGTTAATACTTCACCCATACTGAATGCTTTGCCTTTAGAAAGTAGATTCTCAAATGATCTCAAATAACTATTTGCACTAAGATAAGGATAATCGTATGTCGATGAACCAATAAAACCTATTCCTCCTCCTCTACCATTTCGAATCCATGCTTCACCTAAACAATCAGAATTGAACATTCCATGTTCACAGGAAATAGATACCATTAAACCGCATTTGTTTTCATTATTAAGTTCGTATAGATCCGTACGTGTTAATAAATCTTCGCCACAACACATCCTGAACTCATTACCATGACTAACATTGAAAACAAGCGAATGCCCACTATTCAGTTCCTGCAAAGCGGCGCTTCGAGTAAGAGTTTCTTCATAAGAAGTTAATTGCGTAGTGGATATACTTATTGGAAGTAGATCTTCCAAGAAATTAATTATATTCTTTGCATCCTGTTCAACAGCAAAATCAGTAGCTAATAACAGAGCTCTATTCCTATAATCCACATTCTCAAAATTACTCTGATATTGGAGGATTTTACTCACAAAGGTATCTACCTCTGCAACATTTCGAACAGGGGCACGACCAACCCACAATTCTGGGTGGAGATCCATATGGTCACTTCCGGCTGATCTTCCTGTCCAATCGCCAATAACAGCATTTTTATTAGTATTCCATTCACCATCAATGCATGCGTAATACATATCTGTAGCTGCCCATCGATGATCCAATTTTGTCCTTATCATCCTAGTTGGTATTACTTCTACATCACCACCCAATAAAACCCATTGTAACCCGGATAATCTCCAGGATCTAGCTAAATATTTACGGATGGCTTCGGCATCATCACCTAAACCTCCAATGAGCTCCCGGATCTGTTGTAACGTTACAATCTTCGCCCTCAAACCCCTATCATTTTTACTGTTACGCAAAGGAGTGAATGCTTCAACAAAGTCTTCGTCTGTTACGATTAGATATTCAAAATAATCATATACCAAATCTGCTTGAGCAGGTTGATCGCGATTAGGTGTCTTTTGACGTTCACAGGCTAGGACAGAAATTTCATCAGTTGAGAATATTGATGGTTCTCTATAGCAGTTTTTGAAATCATTTGGATTGTCAATAATGCTTCTAAGCAAATTACTTGTTTTTCGAGCTACTTTAGCACTCGTGTGACGAGTAGGAGTATTGTCAATCACATAGTTTCCGGCAATAGTGAAGGAAATTTCTGAATATACTGAAACTTGACCATTTACTAAATTATATTGAACCGGATATATTATGATCTCAACAACTTTAGCTCCCATTAATATTCCAACAGAGGATATTTCAACGATCTTATCAGGATAGAAACACTCTGGAATGTCAACAGATTGGAGTTCTTTGGTATGAACAACGGCTTCTCGATCAAAATACAAACCATAATTATCGCTAAGATTGTATATACCATTAAGAAGAGATTGCTGAGTTGATGAAATATCAATGTTTAAAGGATTAAACGAATTAGGAACAATCAGTCGAATTGATGCAGCAGGTATCGAGGGTTTACCATATTCGAATACCTGGACAGCCTCAGGGAAAGTAATTTCCTGTCCTTCATTGACTTCTAGAACAGAAACCTCGTTGGGATTAAGTTTATATTTATAACTGATGCTCCCAAAAGCATTCGAGGTTATAAATAGAACCATTATTAAAAAATTTAGTGAACGCATTATTACTCCTGATTTAGGTTTTAAGTTAATGATGTTTTTTTGATTACTTCCCATTCACTTCAGTAGGTGAATTCGTTTTGTTTTATAGTTCGCACCATTTGAAAGTCGTAAAAAGTAAATACCAGAAGTCCCTTCTGTCATGTTCCATAGCAGCTTATGTTTACCGTACGAGAAATGTTCGTTTATAATCTCCGAAACAAGTCGACCCTGTAGGTCATATACTGAAAGGTTTATGAGCATTGGCTTGTCTAGCTCAAATCTTAAATTGGTTGAATTGTTAAATGGATTTGGATAGTTTTGCATCAATGAATATTCCATTACTATTATCCCTGCTTTATTCGGCACAGATAAAGCGGTTACTGGATCATAGGATATTGCATAATCCCATACTAGATTTTCTGGACGGCATGGAAACCAGCCAACTGTCTCTTGATTTATAATCCTTTCAAAAATATAGGTACGCATAGTAAAAGAGTTTTCGTCTATTTCAACAACATCACACCATGGAATATCTCCCCACCATGCAAAATAGTTATCAGGATAAAAAATATCAATATCATCGTTCCCGTAGCTATTGTATTCTTTGGAATGCCCCATTCTGTATTCATTTCCATCTTCATCTTCATAAATATGTCCAGCTCCTACTCCAAAATAACCTCTACCCCAAATATTAGGTTGTCCAATTGCACCTTCACGTGCATCTTCACGTTTAACATAATTGATTATTTTCCTGACTTCATGGAGTTCCCCACCTTTGCGTCCGTCTAAATCCTCACCGACTAAAAGCTCTCCACCAAAATTTTCCCATAGTGCTGCTGTATTCATAACAGTGATAACTTTAGACTCACTTTCATCACTATCATAACCAGTTGGAAGGTCGTTTCTATCGGGTATATCAAAGATGAAATCACCTTCTATTCTTCTTAGTGTATTATCTACATCAATTATTCCATAACCATGACGTTCGTCCCATCCATCAAATTCATCAACATAGGTCCGATGATTAATATCTAGAGAACCAAACCGAATAAGTCCCTTAACATCATCAAGTGTAAGCATTTCCAGCATTTCTTGATCGTGGCTAAATTGATATTCCCAATAACTGAATATTAAGGATGCTAATCCACTCACAAATGGAGCAGATAAAGAAGTACCCCATTTAGCAGTAGGACTAATAACACTCTCATTCTCTAGATAGTTTAGAACCAATATTCTTATTCCTGGTGCTAAAACATCTAATGGGCGACCATACTGCGATTGACGCCAACTAAAGTCTAACGATGCTCCTGGATATGATTTATAATCACTAATACCAACACAGAGTACTCCTTCTCCAAATGAGGAGACAAGGCGATCAGGTCCTTCTAAATCCTGATTTCCCGAACCAGCAACAGTTAGAATACCGGATGCATAATTTAGGTTGACTGCTTCCTCAATCTCTGCATCAGCTCTAATGTGTCGGGCTGTAGTTGCTATGCTTACATTTATAACCTTAGGAGTAGGTTCTCTTTCCCTAATATCCTCATACCAATATTCCATAAAGTCATTCCTATCGCGTATATTAATCGAATAAATATGACAATTCCAATTCACTCCAGCAAGACCATAATCATTATTCCCAAGTGATGCCATTACACTAGCAACATTTATTGGGTGGGCGTGAATCTCACCCCCCCCTTGTCCTTCTGGATATTCCACCCTCTCATCATCAAGATCATCATGGAAATTAACAACATTTGATCCCTCAATTTGAGCTATTGTTATAACAGGCCATTCATCAAAATTATCAAGATAATCTAGTCTTTCCCACATTTTTTCGATATTAATATCGTAATAGTGACGATCTTCCGGATAATGACCACCTTCCCATCTACTTGGATCATCTTCATCAAGGTATTCTTGTTCATCGTAGAATGCCCATTGATTTGGATATGGTATATCCCATTCATCTCCCGGTATGTCTCCCGCGTCAAATCGAGGATCATCTGGATGTTCATAAGCAAGATCTTCCCATTCAATAGGTTGATCTACAAATAGAACTTCTTCAAGGTCATTTAATGATGAAACAACATCCTCCAATGTTTCTTCTCCCGGAATTGTAACAAGGAATATCTTCTCTCTGTTCATTAATTGCGTTACAATACCATTTGACAAAGTTATGAATAAATCATCATCCTTATCAAAGTATGGGTACTTTGCAAAACATTGAGTAATGTTATATGTATTAAAAACATTTTGTACAGGTCCAGTCTCAACGGTTGCATTTCCTGTTGGGGGGGACGGTCGCGTTACGTCTGAAATGAAATAGACAGTAAGTACTACATCCTCTGGTGCGTTTGGTTCAGCCTGTAACAACTTGTAAACACCTAATATCAATATTAATTGAGCGAAGAGAATTACAAGTGAACGTCTCATTTTTAACCTCCATTGAAATTTATTTACTGGTTTATGCATTTAATCATGCAGTTCCAGTATATTGAAAGCGAATTAAGTTTGGATTACTTGAATACAATTATCGAATACAGATTATTCTCATAACAGAATGAAGACCGTTTCCCTTAATATGAACATAGTACATACCTGAAGCAATGTCTTGACTTGAAAAGACAAATTGGTGCAACCCTCTTGTGTTCTCACTTTTTTTTATACTCAATACCTTCTCTCCACGTATGCTGTATATGCTAACAGTAACAGGGATGGGATCAGGAAGATAATAGCATAACACTGTTTCAGTATTAAAAGGATTTGGATAATTCTGTAAAAATAACGTACTATTTTGTACACCATTTTGAATTAAAGGTGCAGACTCTAATAGATCATTGCTTAATATTAGAAGATTTCCCTGATCGCAAAGAAAAATCAAATTATTTCTCACTACCAGGTCACCTCTTCTATCTGTATTATAAGATCCAACAATCGTTGGATTTTCAGGATCAGAAACATCATAGATTAGCAGTCCGCATCGCAGTACCGTAAGGAATAAAAAATTACCATGCACAGCCATGTCTCCAATAATCCCACCACTTCCAAAATTTTCAGTAAAGGTAACGCTTGGATCAGTTGGATCACTGATATCTACTATCCACCATTCAGTTGAGTTTATATTTAAATAAGCATAATCTCCCGATAATACGACACCTACTGCATCTGGAACTAATAAGCCTCGATTCTGCATTGGTAACCTGCCTATCACTTCAGGTTCCTCAGGAGAAGAAATATCTAACACGATCATTCCCTGTTCTGCTCCTGCAAGGAATGCATAATCCTCTTTAATTGCTACTTCAAATAACCATAAGCTATCATTACTAAATTCTGCAATAATTTCTGGTTCTCTAATATTTGAAATACTCACCACTTTCAAACCGTATTGATAGGAAGTGACAAACGCGGAATTTTCTTTTAACACAACATGCCTTATCAAACCATTTATACTCAGTACCGCTAACTCATTAGGATTAGCAGTATTTGAAATATCTATAATTCTAAGTCCTGCATTTTCATCTGCTATGAATAAGACATTATCCCGCACTGCTATATCTCTAACCGACCCATCCTGGATAGGAAATGTCCTCAATTTTACCGGGTATTCAGGATCAGAGATATCAGTAATACTAAATCCAGATTCATGACCAGAGTTATAACTAGAATAGAGGTAGCCATCGCTTAGTTCGGGAGATCCAAATCCTGTATTTGTATAAATGCGAGATAATACATACATTTCCTCTAAGTTTGAGGTGTTAACTAATGTTAGACCTTCATATACTGAGGCAAGGAAAGCCAAATCCTCTAATAGAACCATTGAATCAAATCCCTGATTCAATTCTAATCCACTCACCATTGTTATTTCATTTGTGTTTGATATATCTAATGTAAATATCCCAGTATTATTAGCCACAAATGCAACTTCATCAACTATTTCAACATATTTAATTGATCTGCCTTCTAACTGGTAGTTCCCCAGTTCCTCAATCTCATCAATATCTCTAACATCTATAATTACCAAACCCCTCTCTCTATCGATTGCATATGCACATCCTCTGCTAACTTTGATCGCCCGGATTCCAGCATCTGAATCGACGCTTGTAACATACTCACTCTCCTCAGGATTGGCTATGTTGAAGATTCGCAACCCGCCTGAGTCATCCGCCACAAATAAATAATCGTTGCTTATATCAATACTTAATGGAGTCCCTGGGGTTTGAAGTAGACTTACCTGTCGTGGATTTTCTGGATTTGATATATCAATAATTCTGATACCACTGTTTGAATCCGCAATGTAGGCATAATTCCCCCTTACAATAATATATTCTGCGTAATCACCAGTGTTTAAATGTCCAACTTTAGACAGATGAATCGGATCGGATATATTTATTATATGTAAACCATCCAACCGATTTGCGAGATATGCATGTTCTTCCTGGACATCTATATCAGTAATTAATCCTCCTACCCATACTTGACCTAAGTTTTCGGGATAATCGGCATCAGAAATATCTGCAACCTGCAGTGAGCGACCACTACCGAAAAAAACCAGTGAATCCCTTACTGCCACTGCCCAACAACCTCCAACAGTCCATTGTCCGATAAGCGTGGTGTTTTCCTGAGGTTGGGCATTTGCAAATTTCAGTCCGAAGAGTAACACCAGAACACAAACGGGAATAAATCCTCGAAGTGAATATTTATTATTGAATCTCATCATTACTAATCTAAGGTATGGTGATTTCCTTAATTATTGATTTTGTAGTTCTTTGAAAATCCTTAACTATCGAGGGATGATGGTTATCTTCAGTGGGAACAGCTTCATCACTCAACAATTGAGATGAAGAAAAGGCGCCATAAAGAAGCCTGAATCGAATATGAATTGACCTTAATAGTAGATTCTAAAGCTCATTATACCACTGGAATGAACTTACCAGGCTTACACTTAACACTGTCAGGTTTTTGGAATGCTTTATTGCAATAACAAAATACCCCGCCAAAGCACTTTGCTCAGACGGGGCATTATAAACTGACACCATCAATCCCAGAACCTACGGATCCAGATATTGTTGGGATACTGCTGTATTTGTAATAATTCTGAAACATCTTCGGTTCGTATCCAAGAAATAATTTACAACGACTAAACATAAACCAAGATTGTATATAACTCAAAATACTGTGATAATGTAAACAATAAAAAGCAAAAAGTCAAGGATTTTAGCTGCTCTCCAGGATATATAAGTCATTTTCCTAAGCAAAGCGAAACCTCAGCTCAGAACCTTCGGTACTTGTAAGACAATCAAGTTTACTCCGATGTATTAGGTTAGCAAACGGCTAAATACAGTATTCATTATGCTTTAGTACTCAGGACAACTACTTGAGGTGTTCTTGCGCATTCAATATAATCAATCACTTACTCATATATTCAACATCGATAGATTTCAGTCTAAATATCTTCTTTATTGTCCATATCGGGGTATGCACTCCTTGCACAATTTTACCCAAAATCAGCCAAAAAGGCAGAAGACCGGTCAAAATGACTTGACCGGTCTTCTTTATCACCTGTAGCGGGGGCAGGATTTGAGGAGGTAAAGAAGACATTTCATCTTTAACTTTAGTACATTTAGAATATTCAACACCTTTTTCATAAGCATACCTAATTTGTTACTTCCGCTTTACCAAGATATTATGATAGTGTATAGCATCCATTAATTAAAATCCCACTGACCTTAAAATCCCATTTTCAGAATATAAACTCATTTTTAAATACTCACTCATTTGATAAAATCGCAGGTTCATAGCGGGTGATAGAAACGTCATTATTTCACAATATTAAGGTCGTTGGTTTATAGCGGGTTGACCGTAAACCACAAACCACTTGGTTAGAATTCTTCTCAGATACCTGCAATGTTCCGATTGCAAACCAGCGGAATCCTTATGTTCTAATCTCATCTGATCTAAAATGCGACGGACGACCAAGTCGACAAAAGTTTCTCCAGAACAAATTAAATTCTGGCTTTCGAAAGAAACTCGGGCGTAAGCCATACTGGATAGGAGATATCGAAGACGGTGTTTCCCTTTTTTTTATGCCCTGATCATCCAACTCTGCTGCCAAATCAACATAGCGACATCACACTCGAAGAGAAACGTCATATCAAAAAAGAAATTGCCAATGATTGGCGTGAAGGCCTACTGGATGGTACTTATAATAACAAAGCGGACATTGCCAAACAGATCAGTTAATTTTTAAGTTGAACTGCATTAAATAGCAATTCACAATCTAATGCAGGTCGATTTATATTGAGACCGTTGAAAAAGATTTACCGGTCCTTTTAATAGCATTACGATCTTTATTTACCTCTCTCCTCAAATAGTTCAATAGTGAAAATTAGTAACCGCTCACCTGTCGATTTAAGTTGCTCCGGAGTAACTCCACGGCTAGCGAGAAAGCTGTTAATGCATGTAAAATACACTTCTTGAAAATCGAGCTCACTGTTTAGAAGTTCTCTTAGACCTGATCCAGTAGATGCTGCTAACCGCTGCCATTCATCAGGGAAACAATTTCTAAATGCTTCTTCCCATGCATCAGGCCAAGATTCCATTACCTCATGTGAACTGAGCCTTGCAATAGTCAGTACGCGACCGAGGTCTTTATTACTACGCTTAATTTCGTGACCTTCAAAATCCGATCCACTTATAGTAACAGGTTTAATTTTAGGATTTTCCAACAGATTAGCAAGAACCATCATTTCTGGTCGAGCACATCTAAACCCAAATTCTGTCATTTCTGCATTGAACGTTGCTAATGTAGTAAACCGAAAACTCGGTAAACCATAGTGACCAGTACTAAGTACCAATCTCTCAAAATGACGGTTAGTTTGATTGGGTGTTGCTGGTTCGGTTAGAAGCTCCAAAAACCAGCTCTTGGAGTTGGGCGGACAAAGACGGACAACAGGTAACATATCATCCGGGGTTTCAGCAGTTCCTGGTTCACTAAAACTCCCTTCACGAAAGGGTTGCCAGCCAGCAGTGAGCAAACTTTCAGCAACCGTACGACCTGAAAGTACTGCTTTGTAATGCGGTGAGAGGACACAGTCGACATCCTTGGTGCGAACCTGCATCTCAGAGTCTTCATTGAGTAGGTGATAACCTGCAGCGAGACTACCGACTATAATAATATTACCATGAGATTCGGATGGAATTGCATCTGCAACCTCTTGAAAGATTTTACGCGGTGAAACATCAATCGGTTTTACTCTCATGATCTACTTGAACGTTTAGATTGCAGGAATTCTCGTAATTCTATAGCTTGAGATTCAAGTCGCGCTTCGTGTAAGTCGAGAAGGCATTGTACAGGATCTGCCCATTTGAATCCCCCAGTATCCACCCTAAATAATGGATCGGTAATTGATACTATATGGACGACAACATTTACAGGATAAAGTGGATCGATTACCTCTTTGAGTGCGGGATCGAGTTTCTTAATGAAGTTGTGATCAACCAATTTAGTCACACTATGCATAGAGATGTCTAATCTTGGAGTGCCAATGAGATCGAGGTCGGGATTGTAATATTTCGCTCCTAATACTCCACCTATCGCAATATTGTCAAAACTCAATTGCTTAAGACGGTTTAGATGCGCTTCAGGTGAACGCGGTTGCCCAGAACGATCTGCAAAGCGAGCTGTCAATTGAATCTCACCGATGTTCGCAATTATTCGTGCCCACTCTTCTTTTGGAAAGTATCGTAACTCTATTTGTCGGTTACGATGCCGTTGTAGACAGTACTCAAGACGATTTAATGCTCTTGCGACTGTAGGATAACTGCATCCAGTTGCTTCCATAAGCCATTTTGTCGTAACTGGACCTTTATCAAGTAACCATAAATTCAGTATGACTTTGAAAATGTCGTAAAAAGATTGTGGGCGTCGATGTCCGATATCATTGGATGAATGATAAGAGTGTTTTCTATTAAACTCTTCCATTACAAACTTATCGAGTCTTTCGCGAAATTCGTTCCCTAAATGTTCAGGTAATCCCGTGCAATGGTTATCAATGACTACCACTAAATGCAGTCGCGTAACTACCTCTGGATGAAGCGATTGTTTCGCAAGCTGCCATTCTTCGGATAGTCGACTTTTGCTAAAACGTGGATCGACTAGTACAAGTAACCCGCTCTCTTCAGGGTAATCTACAATCCAGGAGGCCAGCCCGAGAAATGAAGATCGGAGGTTACGGAATCCATTTGGTTTAAGTTTTACATCAATCCATACATCATCCAGTTGGGTATCCGGTTTGTACCCAAACCTACTTCTTGTCCCTCGATTGTGAGGGTTCGATTCTTTCATAAAGTTAAATTGCAACTTTTTTATTCAAGTTGCAAGTAAACATTCAAGTGGCAACTAAATTATTAGAAAATTCTCATAATTTTAACAAAGACAAAAAAGGCAGATTTGAAAGGATATAGAAGTAATTGAATTTCTATGACCTCGGATTTAGGATTAAAAGTATTGGATAGATGAACTCTTAGCGATAGAAGCGATGAACGTGGATTCAAATGCGATTTCAATGGACAGTTTATAATTACTCCTATAAACTTGACAAGGTTGATGAACGACAATTACTCTTCCCAGTCAGCGACAATTATAATTCCCGTTTTCTTGTGCTGCCT
>JAVCDD010000306.1 GCA_030765125.1 Candidatus Hatepunaea meridiana | reverse complement strand
CTGCGCGTCCACTTAATAATACCAGAGTAGCGCAGCTTGCTGCGTTCTTGCACGGTGGCGCATGCGTGTCTGCTTGCGAGCGCGCAGCAAGCTGCGCTACTCCGGCTGAGCTAAAGGCATAACCGAAATCCCTTATTCTAAAGACTATACGCGCTGAAGCGCGCACTCTGAACGAATTATCAAACTGGATTCCCGTCTTCACGGGAATGACAAAAAAGTGCAAATGACAATTTAACAATGAAACAATGAGACAATGAAACAATCAATCATAGAATCAATAAAGGAGTAAAAAATGCAAAGAGCACTATTATGCCTATTTGCAGTACTGTTCATTTTTTCAGGATGTACTGACGAGGAAAATCCGTTAGGGGTCGACCTTGTCTATTACACCCTGACTGTTACCGGACTGCCGGAAAACCTGACAGGCGTTGAAGGTACTGAATACCAACTGCCGTTTTCGGTGATTGTCCTTCAGTTGGATGGATCGGCAGCGGCGGGTGTTGAGGTTAACCTGTCTATCGAGGTCGGCGAGGCTACCCTTTCACCCGCTCACGCGACTACCGATGCTGATGGAAATGCTGAAGTTGTCTGTACACTTCAGATGCCTGCGGAGGACTCGATGCTACAGATTATGGCTAAAGCAGGCGCCAGCACGCAGTTGATAATTATTAACCTGCATTACCTGGATTGTCCGGCGGTTATCCAGCTTTCAGCAGAAACGACAACTCTGCGCATCCTGCCCGGTCAAAGCGCTGAATTGGAGTTGACTGTCCTCGTTACCGATTTAAATGGAGTTGGTATACCGGGTATATTACCCGATTTTATCCTGCTTTCATCTGCGCCTGAGGCAGAAATATTCGGCTCGCTCAGCCGTCCTTCGATAACAGATGACAATGGCAGATCTGTTTCGATCTTCTGTAACAACAATAGTTTCGGTCAAGTGATTGTCCGGTGCAGCGTCGGTGGTGAAACCGAAGAGGGTGAGCCTCTGATCAGCGATCTGCTGCTAACCGTCGAACGATTGCTCCCCGAAGATGCCGGTGGATTTTCGCTGAATGCCACACCAAGCTACTTCAGGATTCACCCGGATTCTATTGCTGTAGCTGAAATCAACGCCCGGGTGGTTGACGCTGATAATAACGGTATTGCTGGCGTCCAAGTGAGTATGAGCAGCGATATAGGTTCATTATCTCGTCCAACATTGACTGACGATAACGGACTGGCTATAGCGACTTTTACTAACAACTATGAATTCGGAACCGCTACAATCAACGCCTGGATAGAGGGCTCCGAGCTGCTGGTTACCGCAACAATCCTGATAGAATCGAAGTTCGGCGACAACCTTGAATTGACTCTGATGTCGGATGTGTCTTCGATATACGCCGATAACGGTTACACAACTGCTGAACTGACTGCATTGCTTAAGGATGAGAATGGTAGCGTCATCCCTGATGCTGAAATTACGTTCGGATCCACCTTCGGCGCTGCAGCGCCAGCGACGGTTATTACCGATACACTCGGTGTTGCCAGAGCCGTCTTCACCGATATTGGACTGCCCTCAGTAGATCAGGATGGGAATCCCATTCCGGCGGTTATTACGGCTGTTCATCAGTATTCAGGATCTGAGGCATCGGTTGAGGTTACCATTTGGGAAAGCCCCGACCTGGAGCGAATTGAGTTGCAAGCTAATAGGCGTGAGATGGTAACGGATTCTCACGATTCCTGTCTTGTTAAAGCAATCTGCTATAAATCAGAATCGGACCGTGCGCCTGCGGGAGCACTCGTTACGTTTGAAACAAATAATGGACGGTTAAGTGATGAATCTGTTTACACCAATGAGTTTGGAGAAGCAGTAATCAATTACTATCCAGGATACCGTCCTGGCATTGCGTTGATAATAGCTCGACACGAAAACGTTGATTCAACAATCTCCAGTAATGCTGTCGAGGTAAATATAAGACCAGGGTCTCCAGTCAGTATGAGATTGCGTACAGATTGTGATGAACTTACAACAAACGAACCCAGTATGTATGCAACAATCACAGCAACAGTCGTTGACACGGGTGGTAATGCTGTCGGTGGCGTCCCTGTTTCATTTGAGGCAACTTATGGGTCTTTGAATCGGTCTTCAATGACTACCGGTGATGATGGTACGGCATCGGTCAGGCTTCATCCTGGTGTCATTACTGGCTCAGCAGTAATAACTGCTGCGTTTAGTACCCCGGAACGTGAGATAACAAGACAGATTACTATAAATATCACTAGTTCGGGTCCAAGCACTATCCAACTTACTGTAGATCCAACTACTATTCAGGCAAGGGCAGGTACATCAACAATAGCTGCATTACTATTTGATGCAAACGGTAATCCTGTATCAGCGCCTTATTGGATTAGCTTCCAATTAATAAACGAACCATCTGAAGACGAGGGAGGCTCATCCATTAATATGCATGGATGCCTTGATTCAGCTACGACCTCAGCGGGAGTTGCGAGAGTTACTCTTAATGCCGGCGCTTTACCACATACTGTACTCATTCGAGCATATACCTGGCGTGATACTGAAGGGAGTCGTTTAGATACAGTTTCATCAATCATCAGTCGGGTTCAGATCATCGGTGGACCACCTGACCAGATTAACATCGACATAAGTTCTGAAGGAGTGGACATTGGTGGTGGATCGTGGCAGATCGAGGTTGCAGCGCGTGTCTGGAACGAGTATATGACTCCGGTTGAAGATGGCATTCCGGTTCAATTCAGCGTGGATTCATCAGCCGTTATCGAATGGGGTGAAACCGGTAACCAGAACATGGACGGTGAGTCGCATCCAGGAATTGCATTTACTACCCTAACCTACAATAGTACGAACACGTTCGATAGCCTCACCGTAGTTGCTGAGGTTAGAACACAGGAGAGGATTATTTCAGCGGAACGGTTTTTCCAGCTTCCGTTGCAGCGCGGTTCGATTGTGTTGGACATTTCTCCTGAGAACTGGATGATAGACCGGGATGATTACGCTAATATAAGATGCTGGGCAACCGTGCGTGACGGGCATAACGTCCTGATAAACAACGCTCCGGTAGTCTTTACAGCCAACCGAGGTCTTTTCTATTGGTTTAACCACGTCAGGAATCGCTACGAATTATACGATTATCTGGACGATCCTCCTGTACCGGCGTTGAAGTATACCGGTTGGCATATTAACAACGGGCATTCAACGGATCGCGAGGATCGAGGTGAAGCCACGGTTTACCTGCAGGGTGAGGAGCCGGACTTCTTCCTCGACCCGGTAACGCCAGAGGTTGCAGTGATAATAAACGCCCGTATCGAGGGTTATGATGACGTAATTGCCGAACCACGAGTAGCGACTATTATACGACATCCTTAAAAAAGATGTTTTCCGCAGATTATGCAGATTACGCAGATTAAAATGCTGTCAACCCGCCGCGGTTGACAGCGTTAACTTGCAAACTTGCAAACTTGCGAACTTAGAAAGATATTCCCCCCTGTTTTCGCAGCAGCGATCATCTTCCCCTCGCTGTTGCAGCGGCATAACACCTTGTCTCCTCTTGCGATGTAGGGGAGGCACAAGGGGGGATTCTTTAGTAGATGCGACACTCTTGTCGCATGATGTCCCGAAGGGACATAAATTCATGTGCCCTTCATTGTTGTTCGAGGATTATTGGATTTACGCAGATAATGCGACAAGAGTGTCGCATCTACTAAGATTTTTTAAAAAGGAACCAAGCAATGAAAAGCAAAATACTCAAACCGATACTGCTGATCGTCTTCATACTGGCGCTGCTACCCGGCAATACTCCAGCCGAGCCGATTACATATTACCAGTACATCACGAACTTTGAGAGAACCCGTTTTAATGAAATAATCTGGTTCTGGTCACAAGATACGCTCGAGGGTCCGGTTAGGTCGAATGACTATATCGGTCTGAAATACAGCCCGCATTTTTTTGGTCAGGTGAGTACCTCTCAGGATAGATTTCTTTACCTCAATCCAATTAATATTTACTTTGCCTATCCACCTCGTTTAAATTATCCGCCATTCTTGTTTCCAGAAACCTACCCGCACTTGATTCGTCTTGCCAGCCCGATAATTAACGATGGCGATGGCAGACTTATGACACGAGTCTGGTTTCGAGGCGAACACGGGATTGTTATCTACCCGTATAGACTCGGCAGCGAACCGCCTCCTTTATACGGTGATATTGATGATCTGCAAAACGTTCGACAACTACGACCACCAAGTTGGCAAATAATCTACATCGACGGGCAATGCGAAGTCTATGGTGAACTGTTCGGCAGATTGACCGTTTACTCATCAAGTGATATGTATCTAATTGACGATATTTATTACGAAGGCGCTGACAGACGATCCGGTCAATACAATGAAGAAAATATGGAACACATTCTCGGTTTAGTCTCAGATCGAAATATAACCATCAGAAACAATTGGTATAATGGTCGCGATAATGGTTATAGAAGATATGGCTCTCAAGAAACAGATCGTCATTCCATCACTATTAATGGGTCATTGATAGCGCTGGATGAGTCGTTTAACTTTGAACAACAGAATGATAATTGGGAGCCTTACCAGGGACCATCACCCGATGAACGGGGTATTATTAATCATAAAGGAGGTATTGCCCAATGGCGCAGGGGTTACGTTCACAGAATAAATCATAATAGAACGGGTTATGGTAAATGCAGACGTTACGATTTCCGCCTGCTGACAACCGGTCCGCCCGGTTTCGATCCGAACTTCTACCCCAATATTACCGGTTCTTATGATCGGCTCGATCTGGCTAATGGTCCTTACACTATCAGCAATGCAACCGTCAGAACAATGATTGTCCGTCCCGGCGTTGAAATCACGCTTAATGGCATAGATGCGCTTCGCGTCCGCGATTCATTGATAGTACTTGGCAGTGAAGATAATCCGGTTACTTTTGAGAGCAGCAAAGAATGTAATCATGGACATATCTGGGTTCAATTAAGTAGAGGTTCCGTCACCGACCTCCAACATACTGTAATGCCATCAACAATATCACTCCACCTGGAAAGTGAACGCGTAAATATTGAGAATTGTATCATAAACTGTACGGTTAACGCCAGTGGGAATATCCATTTAGCAAATAATTCCTTTGCCGCTCCGGTAGACTTGACAAGTTTCAACCGGATTATGGTTGAAAGGAACGTCTTTACGGGAGGTATGAAGATAAAGGGAAATGTGCAGGATGGCAGGATTTACAACAATACCATAGTAAACGGTCGTCATTCAGGTCTCGAACTGCGACGCTTCCGTAACCTCGAAATTATTAACAACATCATAGCCTTCAATGAGAAGGGTATTGATAATCGACATTGGGATGTGCCTGTATTGCGATACAATGACGTTTACGGTCATTCTTGCGGTAATTATGTTGAATGTGAGCCTGGCGAGGGTTCTATTTCAGCAAATCCTCATTTTATAAATACACAGCTTGGTAACTATCGTTTAGTCTGGTGTTCCCCTTGCATAGACTCTGGCGATCCCGATTTCCCACGCGATCCTGATGGATCAATCGTTGAGATGGGGGCATTCTATTACGATCCGGAACGAAGTATAGATGAAGATCCAGCGCAAATTATGGATTTTGGTTTGAGCATTGCACCTAATCCTTTCAATAGGAAGACATATCTTCAAGTCAAGACGATTATCCCCGGCATTGCATACATCAAGGTCTATGACCTGTCCGGTCGCAAGGTTTACGAAGATATTGAACGTGTATCATTGGGAATGAACCGAATTAAGCTGGATGGTAAGTGCTTAGGTGGTGCGGGGGTTTATTTTGTTCAGGTGATGACGTCGGGGTGGACGCAGACGGTTAAGATGGTGTATTTACCATAAATCCAGTAGCGTAGGTGTCTCTGCCTGTAGGAGATAGTGCGAAAGTGTGAAGGTACGAAAGAAATGTTACTTTCGCACTTAATAACTTGCAAACTTTTCAAGGTTATAATGAAAAAACTATTAATTCTGCTATTCCTGATCTGTATAATCAACATACAGTCAACCGCTGAACCGATTACATATTACGAACACGTCACAACTTTCGAAACGACTCTTTTTGATCAAATCATCTGGTTCTGGACTGAAGATACTCTCTATGGACCTATTATGTCAAATGACTATATCGGTTTGAAGTATAGCCCGCATTTTTACGGACAGGTGAGTACTTGTCAAGACAGATTTATATATCGTGATCCTCAGAATATCTACTTTGCCTATCCACCTCGCTTCAACTGTCCGCCTTTTATGTTTGAGATGTCTTACCAGCACCTGATTCATCTTGCTAATCCGATAATTGAGGATGGTGACGGTAGACTTATGACTCGAGTCTGGTTTAGAGGCGAAGATGGGATTGTAATCTACCAGTATAGACTCGGCAGTGAACCGCCTCCCTTATACGGCGATATTAACGATCTGCAAAACGTCCGGCAACTGCGACCACCTGTACGGCAGATAATCTACATTGACGGGCGATGCGAAGTCTATGGTGAACTGGTTGGCAGATTGACCGTTTACTCATCAGGTGATATGTATCTAATTGATGATATTTACTACGAAGGCGCTGACAGACGAAACGGTCGATTCGATGAAGATGATATGCAACACATCCTCGGTCTAATTTCTGATCGTAATATAATCATCAGAAACAATTGGTATAATGGTCGTGAAAATGGCTATAGAAGGTATAGTCCTCAATCAACAGATCACCATTCAATTACCATCAATGGATCATTAATAGCTTTAGATGGATCATTTACCTTTGAACACCAAAATGATGATTGGGAAGCTTATCAGGGACCAAGTCCCGATGAACGCGGTATTATTCATCATAAAGGAGGTGTAGCCCAATGGCGCAGGGGTTATCTTCACAGATCAAATCATTGGGGAACCGGTTATAGGAAGGACAGGAATTACGATTGTCGTCTTTTAACAACCGGACCGCCAGGTTTAGATGCCAATATAATAACCGGCAATTATGACCGACTCAATCTATGGCAAGGTCCTTACAATATCAGCAATGCAATCGTCAGAACCTTGAGTATCCATCCCGGCGTTGAAATCAGACTTAACGGGATAAATGCGCTGCGCATTAGTGATTCATTGTTAGTAGTCGGGAATGAAGACGATCCGGTGACATTCAGAAGCGGTATGGGTATCAATCAGGGACACCTATGGGTTCAATTTAAAAGAGGTTCTTTCACCAATCTTCAACATACTGTAATACAATCAACAATTTCACTCCACTTGGAGAGCGAACGCGTAAACATAGAAAACTGCACAATCAACGGCACGATAAGCGCCAGTGGGAATATCCACTTAGCGAATAATTCCTTTACTGCCCCGGTAGACTTGTCCAGTTTTAACCGGATTATGGTCGAAAAGAACGTCTTTACGGGAGGTCTGAAGATAAAGGGAAATGTGCAGGATGGCAGGATTTACAACAATACCATAGTAAACGGGCGTCATTCCGGTCTCGAGCTACGGCGTTTCCGTAACCTTGAAGTTATTAACAACATCATAGCCTTCAATGAAAGGGGTATAGATAATCGACATTGGGACGCACCGGTATTGTGATACAACGATGTCTACGGTCATCATTGTGGCAATTATGTTGAATGTGAGCCTGGCGAGGGTTCTATTTCAGCAAATCCTCGTTTTGTAAATGCCAGGCTTGGTAACTATCGTTTAGTCTGGGGTTCCCCTTGCATAGACTCCGGCGATCCCAATTTCCCTCGTGATCCTGATGGTTCAATCATAGAGATGGGCGCATTCTATTTCGATCCGGAACGAAGTATAGATGAAGATCCAGCGCAAATTATGGATTTTGGTTTGACTATTGCGCCAAACCCCTTTAATCAAAGGACGTATTTAAAGATTAAAACGGTTATCCCTGGCATCGCATACATCAAGGTTTATGACCTATCCGGTCGCAAGGTTTATGAAGATATTGAACGCCTTTCATCCGGAATGAACCGGATCAAGTTGGATGGTAAGCGGTTAGGCGGAGCGGGTGTGTATTTTGTTCAGGTGATGACATCTGGATGGACGCGTACTGTAAAGATGGTGTATTTGCCATAGAGCACACCGGCTGTCAGGTCGCCGCACCTGACAGCGATGCTAACAGGAATGCTGTCAACCGCGGTGGGTTGACAGCCGTGGAGAACCAATGAAACGCATAATTACATTATTATTACTATGTTTGGCAATTCATACAGTGACAACTCGTTCGTCATTTGCCGTACCGCCAAACTATTATGTATACCTGACCAATTACGAAGAAACTGTATTTGAACAAATTATCTGGTTTTGGGGAGATGAATATTATAATTGTGATATCTTCTCAAACGATTATCTGGGGATTGAGTCATTAGATTCATCTTGTACCGTCTATACTGCAAAAGAAAGAATTTTATACCGTAATGTGCACCATGAAGAACCAGCCTTCAGCATAGTCTTCAATTGTCCCGAATTTTACTTCCCGGAATCATATCCTCATCTGATTGAGCTTGCAAATCCGGTTCTTGATGACTCTAATGGCAGGCTGATGACTCGAGTCGCAATGAAAGGCGAGGATGGAATAGAAATCCACCAATATCCGCTGGGTGGAGGATCACCTGAACCCGGCGCTGAAGATGCGCTGGTCAGACGGCTTGATCCACCAGAATGGCAAATCATTTACATTGACGGACAAAGCGAGGTCTACGGTATATTGAACGGCAGGTTCACTATTTACTCATCGGGAGATATGTACCTGATTGACAATATTCTGTACCAAGGCGCCGATCCGCAAACAGGTATGTTTAACGAAGATGACACGCAGCATTTATTAGGGCTCGTTTCAGACCGGAACATCATAATAAGGGACAATGATCGTAACGGACGCAGCAACGGTCGCAATCGGTACCAACCGAATGAGATAGAACATCATTCGATTGCTATAAACGGATCAATGATGGCGCTGGATGAGTCATTTACGTTTGAGCATCATAACGATGACTATGAAGCCTATCAAGGTCCGACGCCGGATGAGAGGGGTATTATACATATCAAAGGCAGTCTGGCACAATATCGACGTGGTTACGTTCATCGTTCGAATCATCACGGAACCGGATATAGTAAAGATTATTGCTATGATAGTCGCTTGAAATCGACCGGTCCTCCTGGCTTTGACCAAGATTATTATCCCTTTATTTCCGGTATCTATGATGAAATAAACCTGTCTAATGGTCCTTACTATTTCAGGAACACTATTGTTAATAAGTTAATCATCCATCCTGGCGTTGAAATCACACTCCATGGCTTAAATGCACTTCGTGTCAGGGATTCACTGTTAGCGCTCGGAACCGCTGAAGAACCTATTATTATACGAAGTGAGGAAAACGAATCGGGACATCTATGGGTTGAGCGGGGTGTCCGTTCAGTTGCGCTACTTCAACATACCGAAGTATCTGCTTTAGTTACACTACGACTTAATAGCGATAGCATAAATATAGAGCAAAGCCGGATAAACGGATGCCTATACGCTAACGGCGATATTCGGCTCAATCAAAATAAATTCACAGCGCCAGTCGATCTGACCAGTTTCGGTCACATCTTCGCTGACAAGAATGTTTTCAAGAGTGGTATAAAGATCAGAGGCAATGTGCGGGATGGTAAATTTTATAATAATACTATTACAGGTGGCAATAATTGCGGTGTTCAAATTTATAATTTCAGAAATCTCGAAATTATAAACTGCATCATAGCATTTAACCGAAAAGGTATATATAATCAATATAACGTTGAACCTGTTTTGAGGTATAACGACGTTTACGCCAATCGTGATGAGGACTATTTCAACTGTGAGCCTGGTGTAGGATCAATTTCTGCCGATCCGCTCTTTGTTGACCTTGAAAATGGTGATTTTCACTTGATCTTGCGCTCTCCCTGCATAAACGTCGGCGATCCCGATTTCCCACGCGATCCTGATGGATCAATCATAGAGATGGGCGCATTCTATTTCGATCCGGAACGAAGTATAGATGAAGATCCTGCGCAAGTTAAGGACTTCGGTTTGACCATAGCGCCAAACCCCTTTAATCGAAGAACGTATCTAAATATCAAGACGATTATCCCCAGCATTGCATACATAAAGGTCTATAACCTATCGGGGCGTAAGGTTCATGAGGGTATTGAACGGGTATCAACAGGAATGAACCGGATTAAGTTAGATGGCAAGCGGTTAGGCGGAGCGGGAGTGTATTTTATGCAGGTAATGACGTCGGGGTGGACACAGACGGTTAAGTTGGTGTATTTGCCATAAATCCAGTAGCGTAGGTGTCCCTGCCTGCGGGATATAGTGCGAAAATATGAAAGTAACGTTCTTTCGCACTTGCAAACTTGCAAACTTGTAAACTTTATAACTGGTTCATCATGAAAAAACTATCAATTTTACTATTCCTAATCTGTATAGTCAATATACACTCAACTGCAGAACCGATCACGTACTATCAACACTTGACAAATCATGAGAGAACCCATTTTGATGAGATAAGTTTCTTTTGGACTTTAGATACTCTATTTGGACCGGTTAGATCAAATGATTATATTGGTTTGTGTTACAGCCCGAAATTTTATGGTCAGGTAAGTACTTCACAGGACAGATTCATATATCGATCACCATTAAATATCTATTTTGCCTATCCACCTCGTTTTAATTGTCCTCTTTTCCTTTTGCCTGAGTCTTATCCTCACTTCGCCTGGCATGCTTCTCCTGTAATTAATAGCAACAATGGCAGATTTATGACAAGAGTCTGGTTTCGTGGTGAACACGGGATTGTTATCTACCAGTATAGAAATGGTAGTAATCCGCCTCCTTTATACTGCGATATTGACGATCTGCAAAACGTCCAACAACTACGACCGCCTGAATGGCAGATAATCCATATTAATGGACAATGTGAAGTTTACGGTGAACTGGTTGGTAGGTTAACTGTTTATTCTTCTGATGATATGTATCTAATTGACGATATTTATTATGAAGGCGCTGATAGACTTACCGGTCAATTTGATGAAGAGGATATGGAACACATTCTCGGTTTGGTCTCATATCAAAACATTATAATTAGAAACAACTGGTATAATGGTCGCGATAATGGTTATAGAAGGTATGGCTCTCAAGAAACAGATCATCATTCTATCACCATCAATGGGTCATTAATAGCGTTAGACGAATCGTTTACATTTGAACAACAAAATGATAATTGGGAACCTTACCAAGGACCAACGCCAGATGAACGCGGTATTATTAATCATAAAGGAGGTATAGCCCAATGGCGTAAGGACTATCTTCATAGGTCAAATCACAATGGAACGGGTTACAGGAAGAACTGGCATTATGATTATAGATTGCTGACAACCGGTCCACCCGGCTTCGACCCGAACTACTACCCCAATATTACCGGTTCTTATGACAGGCTCGATCTTGCGCACGGTCCTTACGTTATCAGCAATGCAATTGTCAGAACTATGATAGTTCATCCACGCGTTGAAATCACGCTCAATGGCGTTAACGCTTTGAGCGTCCGCGACTCGCTTATTGTACTTGGTAGCGAAGAATATCCGGTTACAATCAATAGTAGCCAAGCGTACAATCAAGGTCATATCTGGACACAATTCGGCAGTGCTATTACTGAACTCCATCATATTATAATGCCGTCAACAATATCACTTCATCTGGAAAGCGAACGCGTTAATATTGAGAATTGTATCATAAACGGCACAGTAAGCGCCAGTGGGAATATCCACTTAGCGAATAATTCCTTTACTGCCCCGGTAGATTTGACGAGTTTCAACCGGATTCTGGTTGAAAAGAACGTCTTTACGGGAGGTTTGAAGATAAGAGGCAACGTGCAGGATGGCAGGATTTACAACAATACTATCGTAAATGGTCGTCATTCAGGTTTAGAACTTAGGCGCTTCCGTAACCTCGAAATTATAAACAACATCATCGCCTTCAATGAGAAGGGTATTGATAACCGTCATTGGGATGCGCCTGTATTGCGATATAACGATGTTTACGGTCATCCTTCCGGCAATTATGTTGAATGTGAGCCAGGCGAGGGTTCTATTTCCGCAAATCCTCATTTTATAAATGCACAGCTTGGTAACTATCGTTTAGTCTGTTGTTCCCCTTGCATAGACTCTGGCGATCCCGATTTCCCCCGCGACCCTGATGGTTCAATCATAGAGATGGGCGCATTCTATTTCGATCCCGAACGAAGTATAGATGAAGATCCAGCGCAAATTATGGATTTTGGTTTGACTATTGCGCCAAACCCCTTTAATCAAAGGACGTATTTAAAGATTAAAATGGTTATTCCGGGTATTGCATACATAAAAGTATATAATCTATCTGGTCGTAAGGTTTATGAAGATATCGAACGAATGATATCGGGAATGAATCGGATTAAGTTGGATGGTAAACGCTTTGGTGGCGCGGGGGTGTATTTTGCTCAGGTGATGACGTCGGGGTGGACGAGGACGGTGAAAGTGGTGTATTTACCATAGCTGGTAGCATAGACGTCCCTGCCTGTGGGATATAGTACGAAAGTGCGAAAGACACGTTTCTTTCGCACTTTCGTACTTTTGCACTTTCACACTCATTTAATTCTTACCGTTTTTCAGGAGGCTTTTTTTCTAAATTGTGACCTGCGTCATTTTATTCAACCGAAAAGGTATTTACATTGACTTAAAATACAAATGAAAGGGAGAATAAAATGAAGAGTAGTTTAACACTTTTATAACAGTGCTTTTGTGTAAGTTCGCATGTTAGATAATTTATCTGGTTGGGATTTTACCGGAAAATATTCATAAACAGTTTAATAATAATGATTTACGCTTGACAATTAGTCTAAATTATTGTATATTATAGACATGATTGAAATATTTCCAAACAATGAAAATGGCAGTCAAGCAGAAATAGACGAAGCCATGCAATCCTCACCAGATCGGAAAACCTATATCAGATTACATGCTATTAAGCTTCTGATCTTCGGATATGCAAAAGATGAAGTTGCTCTCATAGAAGGAGTTGCTTTAAGATCAATTCAGAAGTGGATCAAACGTTGGAATTACGGCGGTGTGGATGCTATGAAAACAGTTCTCCATTCACCTAAGCCAACCAAGATTCCTCTTGAGCGTCATCAGGAGTTGTGTGATTTACTGCGCGATCCTGAAAAATCTGGTCAAACCCATTGGACAATAAAAAAACTGCACGGTCACATAGAAAAGTTATTGCATATCAAACTTGGCTATTCGACCTTGACACGATTCTTTCGTCAGAAGGGTTTTCGGTTGAAAGTTCCTCGATCTTGGCCTTATGAACAAGATGAAGAACTACGGGAAGCCTTTCGGGAAAAACTGGGTGATTGGTTAGCGGATACTTCCCTTGAGGTTTGGTTTGCTGATGAAACCGGTATCACAGGTGATCCTCGTCCCCGAAGGCGATGGGCACATAAAAGCGACCGTCCAAGAATTCCCTATCGTGGAACGCATATTCGGGAAAATGTTATTGGAGCTGTTCATCCTCGAAGTGGGCAGTTTGTGTCTATCATCATGACGGGTGTAAATAAAGAGGTATTCCAGGTATTTCTTGATGAGTTAGCAAGTCAAACGATAGGGCGTAATATATTGTTAATCATGGATAACGCTAGTTGGCATAAAGCTAAATCCTTAAAATGGCACAACATTATTCCTGAGTATTTACCAGCATATTCACCCGATTTAAATCCGATTGAGGTGTTATGGTTGTATTTGAAGGAACACTACTTCAAGGATTGGATTGCGAAAACACGTGAAGAATTAGAGAATAGAATGGTTAGGGTAATTCGCATGATGAACGATAATTGTCGCTGACTGGGAAGAATAATTGTCGTTCATCAAAATGAGATGTTTTGCAACAGAATCATCACTATCGACGAAGAGGAACCGGAGAGCGAATCGGACGAGCTGAAGGACGCCGGAGCCAGGACGGCAAGTTACCTGCAGAATGACGTTGAAGAAGTGACCGACACGCCGGGAAGGCTGGAACAGCTACGCGATTACCTGTGGAACAAGGCGATGACCGGCGACATAGCAGCGGCTACAGAGTACCGGATGCTGGAGGTAACGATGATAGATCTGTACCATAAAGGTTTGCTTAAGCCCATGAACAGGTTCACAGGAAAGGGAATGATCAAAGTGATGGGAGCCCCACGCAGGTTGAAAACGGATGAACGAGATGAAGAGAATGTGGGGGGCTTTCCTGTCAACCACCTAATTTCGTTTGAGCCAAATTCTTTTCAATACTTTGAGCCAACTCGAATGCTTTATCATCAATGACTTTTTCATTTTTAAATGTTTTCTGAAGTGTAATTACAATTGCTGTAGTTGCCTTAGTGATTTCCCTAATTTGATCATATCGATAATCCCATGAATCTGGATTTAACACGTTTACTCCCAATAATAATCTTTTAATTCTCTCAACCCATTTATTTTCTTCATTTGGGTTATCATAGAAGGATTCAAATTCTATATATGATTTAACATCGTACATTTTATTTTCGTTTTGCAGTTTAATAAGAAAAAGAGATGCAATTGCTTCTTGCCAATCTCTAAATATGTATGCTTCTCTAAATCTTAAGGATTCCAAAGTTAAGCTTTTCATATCAGGTTTTGGTAATTCATCCAACAATCCTTTAGAAATTAAATCATTAAAACAATCTTCGAGGCATTCTTTTTGCTTATCTTCCTCCAATTCATCAATGAAGTCAACTTTGTTTGCCTCTATATGTTTTTTTAGAATTATGGTGATACTATAAGCTGCAGCCTCCCACTCTGCTCTGTTACTCGGTAAATGCTTTCCTGCTATATTCAATATTCGTTCAAGATATTCTCTCTCCGCCTTGTGACCATCAGCTAATGCAGATTCTAACTTTAAAAAGGATTCTTCAATCCCAGTTAACATTTTCATTTGTCTAATTGCAAGATTAGATCTCTCCATTTTAAAAGCATGTATCCAAGAGATTAACTTAACCAATCTATAAAAAGTACTTTTTACTTTATAATCCTCAAATTCTGTTCTTGGAATTGGTTGCATTAAATATTCACCTCTCTTATGAATCAGCAGTTCATCAAAACGCCATAGTAGACCAACGGATGAAGAAGCGAGTGGTTCAACATATAAATAGAGTAGTCTAATATAATCTTGTTTTTTCGATTTCAGATCAAAATGTTGTTTAAGCCAAACTCCAAATAAGGTTACTGCGATACCAGAAACTAAACCGGATATCGCTAATATGACTCCTCTGCTCACAAGTAATTCTATTAATCTATCCATAATCAAAACCTTTCAATTAAATTAAGTCTTCTGCAAAACAAGAGGCATTTTTCTATCCTGAATCCTTATTGCTTCCATTTATTAATCAGCTCGTTAGGGGGTGGCGGGCTGGATAAATGCTTGTGTTTATCAAATATTATATCAGAGTTTAATATACGTGTGGAAATTTCACTATTTTCGTATATTTTTATTTCATATACGACGTGGTATTTATATTTATTATCAAAAACATCACTATATACGCATATTACTCCAAAGTAGAAAGGTACGTTAAAATGTATTACATCCCCCGTATTTGATTTTAATATTGGTAATCGGAAATTTGGATTATTACCTTTTATTTCCTTAATTTGGTTTAGTGTATAACCCTTCAAATATAATTTAACAGACAATTTTATCTCAAATGGGTGACCGGGCACAAAATCATTATAAAGTGTGGGATTCTCTATAATTGTGTTTGTGTCTATGATTGTTGTATCCAGTATTACAGTTTTTGAATTATATTGAAATACAGGCGCATTACCAATAATGTTAACTTCATATGCAAATCGTATTTCAGTATATAATTCGTCACTATTTATATTAAAAACATTAATCAATGGATCAAGTGATTTAGACATGTTTATATATGGAATTATGGAAAATTGATTAGCCTTTTCCATCTCCAGTACACTATCATTAGTTATTTTTATTAGTTTATTACTTTGATTTATTGCACAAATAGCCACTATAAACGCTAATACACTTGTCATGGCTAATATTATTTCACATACGGTTTTAATAATAAGCATAACCGCATAAATAACTATAATAATACTGAATAGGTTTCCAGCTTGAAATTGATCGGTTTTACCAAGTCATCTTCATTATAGTGCCAAATATACTTACGGAAACGACTCTGTAATTCGCT
>JAVCDD010000180.1 GCA_030765125.1 Candidatus Hatepunaea meridiana | reverse complement strand
TTTTTGGAAGCCAATATCTTTTGATGAGGATGGGAATACTATTAGAATTGAACAGAACGATTTTTACATAATTCGATCAAAGGAAAGATTATGTTTGCCAGGAGATATTGCTGTTTATGGACAAGCAATGACTGAAAGCCTTGGTGAACTTAGAATTCATTATGCGGGATTTGCTCATCCATATTTTGGATTCTATAGAGAAGAAGGAACACCATTGATATTTGAGATTCGTGGTCACAATGTTGATACATTCTTAAGAGACAATGAACGTATTGCCAGGATTAAATATTACCGGATGTCTGAAAAAGTCGAATTAACCGATGAAGAGAAAAAACATGAAGAACAAGATGAATATCAGAATCAAGAGCTATTTCTCTCAAAGTATTTTAAGAAATGGGAATAGTAAATAATGTATCAAAATTCTAAAACTAATTCAAAAATCCAGATTGTCAAATTCGGTGGAAAAGACCGACCCGATGAAACTGCTCATAATCATTTAAAGATAATGATAGAGGAGTACGAAGATCTCTATCCGGGAATTGATCTGTGGTTTAAGAAAAAAGTTTCGCCGGATATTGAGTCTGGAAGTCGGCATGGAATTCTTGTTTATTCTGGCGAAACCCCAATTGGCTCCGCTATTTTAAAGAAGAATGAATTTGCTAAACTATGTAGTATGAGAGTTGTTTCCTCACACCAGCTTGAAGGAATAGGCAGCCTTCTTATGGCTTTAGTTGGTTTGGAATTACGTCATCACAGGACGAAGAGAATTCATTTTACAATACCGGAAGATATTTGGACTAAACATTTGGAGTTCTTTGTTAATTATGGTTTTACAGATTGCGGACATGCGGGTACTCAATACCGATTATTTGATAAGGAAATTGCATGTTCAGCATCATTTAATAATATCTGGAGACGAATAACCGAGACTTTGCCTGATTTATTAGACGATATACAATTAGATAGTAATCATTCATTACCTGAAATAATCCTAAGTCTTCATCCTCATTTTGCTGAGAGTATTCTATCTGGTAAGAAGACAGTGGAAATCAGGAGTCGTTTTCCTGCTCGTCGTAAAGGAGCATTGGTGTTTTTTTATGCCACACATCCTTCACAAGAGTTGGTTGGGCAAGCAGTAATTGCGGATGTTGATATTAAATCACCAATAGATATATGGGAAAAATACAGTGCTGAAATCGGATGCAGTTATGAGGAATATAAGAATTACTGTGGTAATCGTAAAAAAATGACAGCTATAAAGTTTGAGAATATAATCCCATATCGCAATAAGGTATCACGTGCCCAGCTTGAGGTTTTGCTACAGAATAACCTTCATCCTCCGCAATCGTATGGCATACTGCAAAATAACAGAAGCTGGCGCGCTGCTATTTCGCTTAGCACGATACTAAGAAACAGTATTTAATACTAACGTGTAAATGATTTAAAAGCAAAGTTCCAAAGCTGAATATGCGACAAGAGTGTGCTTATACTATTGAAAGCAATAAATCTATTAATTCTGCGAAGTCTGCGGTTAAACACAACGCGACAAGAGTGTCGCATCTACTAAAACCTATAATTGATACTATTAGGAATCAAACGATGTCATCTAAATTCTCGTCAATGGACGCCGACATAACTTTTCTGACCTTAAGCTATGCTACTCGTCTTCTGGCGTCCGAAACTGAACTTGATAACCTGATCAAGATCGCTCTTGATACGCTGGCTGATTTCGGACGAACCAATAAGATAGAATTTCTCGATATTAATAGTGATAAGGAATCAGCAAAGGTTCTGGGATTATATGTTAAAGGCGAGGTGAGTACACCTTCAGATGAGGTTAAGATTGATGGAACACCATTAGAAAAGATCATTGAATCCAAACGACCGGATACTATTATTACACCGGATGGCAAAGAACGCCTATATATGCCGCTTATAGGTTCGGAAAATCACGTTATCGGAGTAGTAATTCTTGATCTTGATAAGGATAAGCCGCTGCAAGATCTTGAAATGCAGATACTTGTTATTCTGACGACGTTAATAGCCATGTCACTGGAGCATACCAAATTCTACAATATGGCAATGTTTGATGGTTTAACCGGTTTATTTGTCAGGCGGCAGTTTAACGCCAAGATGGAAGAAGAGATAGCTCGCGTGAACCGATATGGCGGTAAGTTAGGCTACTTCATTGTGGATATTGATCACTTCAAGCGTTTTAATGATACTTATGGTCACCTTCAGGGAGATATTGTCCTGCAGGAATTGTCCGGGGTTCTACGTGATTCAGTTCGTAAAGGTGTGGATGTTGCCTGTCGTTACGGTGGTGAGGAACTGGTAGTAATAATGCCGAGCACCGGTATAGAAGGCGCTTTTGAGGTGGCTGAACGATTCCGAATCAATTGTGAAAAACACGAGTTCTCAGGACAGGATAAACCGTTGAAAGTTACCGTAAGCGGCGGTGTTGCAGCTATTGACAGCGATACCGGAATTTCGATGAATGAATTTCTTCAACGGGCGGATGATATGTTATATAAAGCAAAAGAATCAGGAAGAAATAAAATTATTGCCTGGAAACCTTCAGAGCAACCCGATAAATAACATCAGTAGACGCGACACTCCTATCGCGTATTTTCACAGCAGATTACACAGATTACGCAGATTATAAATTCAATAATACCATATCTGCTTCATCTGTTTAATCTGCTGTGAATTAGCTGTTTTCATGCGGCAAGAGTGTCGCATCAACTATATAATAAATCTGTTTAATCTGCGAAATCTGCGGTTCATAGAGAAAAATGAAATCAAGAGGTTTAGGTCGGGGGCTTTCAGCGTTGCTGCCGGATGCGGATAAAGAACATCTGACAGGACTGCTGGAAATTCGCTTAAGTGAAATAAAACCGAATCCATACCAGCCGAGGAGGGAATTCGATCCTGGTGAACTGGAAGATCTTACTGCATCAATCAAAGCCAAAGGAATCATCCAACCATTAGCTGTAATGCGGAAGGGATCAAAATTTCTGCTGATCGCCGGTGAAAGACGTCTTCGCGCTGCTGCTAAAGCTGGGTTGAAAACAGTTCCAGCGCGGTTGATCGAGGTCGATGGTGATGCAGACATGCTTGAGCTTTCCCTGATAGAGAACCTTCAGCGTCAGGATTTGAATCCAGTCGAACTGGCGGAGGGATATCGCAACCTCAAACAGAAATGGGGATTGACACAGGAGATTATAGCCCGTCGTGTCGGCAAAGACCGCGCCACCGTTGCAAACACGCTACGAATGTTAGACCTTCCCGATCAGATACTGAATTCTCTGAGAAAGGGTGAAATTACTGTAGGACACGCCAAGGTTATCCTTTCCCTCAATGGACCCGCGCGCCAGAGTGCGCTTTGGAAGAAAATTATGGCAGAGAAGCTCTCCGTTCGTCAGAGTGAAGAGATTGCACGGTTGTCATCAAGCGACAAGAAGTCTGGCAAACAATCCAAAACTGTAAAACAACCGGTTTTTCAGGAATATATCGACCGGGTCAGACGAGCGCTTGGAACGCAGATTCATATTGGAAAAAGGGGTAAAAAGGGTTTTATTCGAATTGAGTTCTATTCTGATGAAGACCTGATCAGATTGATTGAATTGTTGGAAGGAAAAAGGGAGTGATGTTGAATTCAGAGTTCATTCCGAAACTTCGGAATGTTATTCCCCGTTTAGAGTTCAACCTTCAGGTTGTTTTCGAGTCTAAAGTAAACTCCCATAGTTCTGGAGGAAGAACAACCTGAAGGTTGGACTCTAAACTCAGAACTCTGAACTATCCGTTTAATCTACTTTAAAAAATGTCATTAATACAAAATTCTGGAGGTAAATTGTGAAACTATTACCGAAAATGCTTTCATTTAGAAAAAAGACTGCTTTAATATTAATCATTATTCTATTCAGTTTACCATTCATTCAGATTGCCGAATGCCAGGAGAGCAACGCTGTCATAGATAGCATAGGTTGTTGCTGCCATTATATGGAAGAGATTCCCTATATTAGGATAACCTTCCGCTTTCCAGAGGGAGCAAAGGGATTCGATGTTTCACCAAGCGACGATTACGTTCCAGCTTCCCGGATGAAAGATTATCAGACATATAGCGTGGATTTTGAGGGAATAGAGGACGTAGAGCTTTTTAAGGACGTGGACATTAATTATACCAATTGCTTCTTTGTCCTTGAATTCGCATCCAAAAATAATAAGAACTACTTGTTGCTAAGCGATAACTTCCAGATTATTGATAGACAGGTGAAACAATTCGTTAAGCAAAAAATATTCATTGACCTGTTTGTGAAAATAGATCTCTTTGACATTATTGACGTTATGCAGTCAGTGGAGTATCATGCAGCGTATAAAGATACGCTGGTTATTGAGAAGGTCGTGTATGAGACGGTTTATAGAGATTCCATATATATTGAGAGATTAGTTCACGACACAGTGTTTGTTATGATAGGCGCCAAGGATCCGAGATATGTTGAAAAAACGGATACAGTTTATTTAGAAAAAATAGTTCATGATACAGTATTCGTTGATAAACTGACTGATGAAAGGGTATTTGTCGAGGGCGACATTCTCGATTCGATCCCCGTTGTCGAGAGAATAGTATTTGCTAATAACGGAGATTATGATACCAATCTGAATTACATCCTGAATTCAAAATTCAGCAACTGGTTCGGTGATCCTTATTTTGTCCTTGAGTTTAAATTCAAAGGTAAGTATGAGGATTTAGTAATCGGCAAACCGGATCGGGAATTCAAGGATTTACCGGAGGGTTATAACATTCAATATGTTATTTATCCGAAAGATAAAAGCCAAACAGGAGTTTTCCCAGATGGGAGCTATGTTAAGCTTCACCGCAAGATAGTCTTGAAGCAGATTGACAATCGTTGTTGTCTATTAGCAAGGAAGGGTGTGAAGTTACTGCCGCGTGAATTTGAAGTAAAAGATAAGAAAAGTGTTTCTATCAATATTGGTTATTGATGAAAGAAATTCATATTAGATTTAGCGGATTAAATAGAATTGTTTGATTGTCTCATTGTTAAATTGTTGTATTGTTATATTGCTGTATTGTTATATTGTTAAACAGCAATAAAGCAATCGGTTATGCCTTTAGCTCAACCGGAGTAGCGCAGCTTGCTGCGCGCTCGCAAGCAGACATGCATGCGCCACAGTGCAAGAACGCAGCAAGCTTTACTACTCCGGTATTGTTAAGTGGACGCGCAGCAAGCTGCGCTACTCCGGTGTTATTAGGTTTATACATTGCTGAGCTAAAGGCATAACCGATAAAGCAATATAACAATACAGCAATTTAACATTTTCTAAATATTATTTACTTCACAATTGCCATCTTCACCGTCTTCACTCGTCCTTCCGATTCAAGTTTTAAGAAATACACGCCGGAAGCAGTCTTAGCTCCATCCCATATCAATTGATGATAGCCAACCTCTGGCAATCCTTCGTATAGCGTTTTTACTTCCCGACCTGTCAGATCGAATATCTTCAGCGCTGTCGGCATAGCGGCGTCTATGTAGAATTCAATCCTGACAACGGAATTGAACGGGTTCGGATAAACGGATGTTATCCCGAAATCGGTTGGTTTAGAAGCATTGTTCTTCGATCCGAATGTGGTTGGATCCACATTTAATACAATTGGAATAATAGCAGCCTCTTCAGCAGCGTTGTGGTCAATCCTGATGCCAAATGAAACGGAACTATACTCAGTCCAGCCATTCACATCCATTAACAAACCGGCTTGACCTTGCTCTCCTGCATTAATTGTTCCCAACCTGTTACTAATACCTCCATCTGTCAGGAAGGATAAATTTGGACCGATCTCATAAATGCGCAGGCTGTCACGTGCTGTATCCATACGACCACCGCCAAAGTCTTCTACAATAGCAATCATAGAACGTTCATAGCTAAGGTTGTGAATAATCGCCATTCCGCGATGTGCAGGAGCATCTCTCGTGTAGTAAAGTTGGTTAGCTTCCCTCCATTCCCCGGTCTCATGGTTCATCTTCAGAAGCATTGGTATTGATTCACCTTCAACCGGCATCTGTTTTTCGAGTAAATACAACTTCATACCGTCCGGGTCATATTCGTTCCAGCCAATTCCAACAATACGCACTTCCAATGAGGGACGGTGAATGGAAAAGCGATTGACCTCGTTAAGGTTGTTGCAGCTATCGATCTCGAATTCAACCACTCCGGTACCTTGATCTGCAAGGTAGAGATTACCGGTTTCCGGATTGATTGCTATTGACAGCCCCATGTAACGGTCAAACGGGTTGACAATGCGAAGGTTTTCATTACCATCAAGATCAAAGCGAAATAGGTGTCCTCTTTCCTCACCGGTATAGTCTTTAACAACTCCCCATAAATACTCACCATCCCAGGCAAGATTATTAAAACCGTTCGCACTGGAATCGATTTCCGCCATTGGTTGTTCGAAGCTGCGAACAAACTCTCCTGCCTGATTGATGACGTAAATAAGATGACCGCCTTCATTGTTGTTAATGTGCCTGTTAGTGCCTGGGATGTAAAAGAGGGAATCCACATAAACAGCGCCGTAACACCTCGGTTCGTTAAGCACTTGGGGTAGACCTATATTTTGAACGTTATCGTAATCGAGATCACTGCCGTCGTGATTGACTATACCGATTTGATAATCTAAAGCGCCATTGCCATCGTTCTCAATATTCACACGAAGATGCAGTTGTGTTCCGTCAGGTCGAAGGTAGAGTGTATCTGCTTCTTCAGGGCTTGTTTCGACTGAAAATTCCGGGTGGGCGAGAGTAACATTCCCGACGTTTGTTTCTTCATCGGGTGCAATGTCAAACTCAATGAAACGAGTATTGAAGCCCTCTTTTAAGACTCTTACATCATTGAAACGGCTGGTTCGCAGGTTTCTGATTCGGAAATAACCATCCTCATCGCTGAAAACCGAACTGAAGCGCAGACTGCTTATTCTAACACTCTCTAATCCAGCATTCTCATCTTCAAGTCTAACTACACGACCCACTACGGATCCATATTCATTCTCGGTTGCTGTAGTAAACTTAATCGCAAACTCATTCTCAATGGGATTTGCCTGATCGACATAATGGTTCCAGAAAGCGTACTGAAGACCTCCACTGCCATCGAGGTTTCGAATACCGATTGTGGAGTAGCGAGGGTAATCGGCGCCTTCTATTGCCTGGAATTGCTGGTATTGGAAGACGATCTCACCATCCCCCGTTGCAGTTGGATATAATTCAGGATCGAATAGAAGTATTTGGAAAGTAACGTTATGGACACCATCTGAACTCCATATTTGAACATTGCTCCATTCCACGACAAAGACACCTTCCTCTTCTATATAATAGTAATAAACTCCGGTGTATAGCGGTCGCACGCAGGAAATATCCTGCCAAAGAATACATAACTGACCATCGGGTGCAGCATAGTCGGGTATCTGGTGGTTATTTGGTGAATAGAAGAAGGTGTCGACATCTCCAATGGTAATGAAGCCGTTGGTGCAAATGGTTATATTATCGAAATCATCACCATAGTATTGGAATGTGAATGGGAGTTCGACAACTTCAGCATCATTCCAGCGCGCATTGGCATCAGGTTGAAAATCCAGCTTTGTGCCCTGGAATTCGTGATCTTCAACATCACTATTAATTTCATACCAGTAATAGAAAGGACTTTCAAACCAGTCTTCGTCCTGACTGTCAAAGCATATATAACCGTAATCATCCGGTCCTATCGGTTCACCGGCTTCACGACTGGGAACGAACTTGGAGATTATCATTGTTGTATCATAGTCATCCTCAGCAGATATTCGCAGTTCGAATCGTGCTTCATTTCCAGCTACGAAAAGTTCGTCAAAATCAATAATGAACGGTTCATTCGGCGATTGTTCGTCTGGATCCTCTTCAGGATCCAGCCAAGGCTCAATAGCACCATAGTTACGTTCAGCTTCAGTAACGGTGATAAGTTCGTTGAGACTTACTAATTCAGCAGTGAATGTTGATATTCCTGTCCTGCCCAGATTTTGAATAGTCGGTGAAAAAGAAGCATTCTCTCCGCCCCCAACAAAACCCTCGTCAACATCAATCAGATGTGGTGCGGTAAAGAGCTTCGGTCCGTAGGTAGTGATTTCAAAAGCAACGGATGTAATTGTTTCCTCATCAATATTAATGTCTGCCTGGATTCGTAGAAGAGAACGATCAGGGCAGTCCATATCAAGGGTCATTATAACCTGATCACCTTGATAGGTAGTCGTTTCATCCGAATCTATATCCCCGAATTCAATTCCTTCCCGTGAGAAACTGAGCCATTCGCTGTCGCAGCTAAGAGTTGCAGAGACGCCTTCCGCATCCTGATCGCCGGTGTTAGTCAGCGTAAGAATCAGCACGACCTCTTCGCCGTTCCGAAAGTGATCATCATTATCGTCGCCGTTGTCTTCATCGTCGAAACCAGCATCTTCAAGCACAAGATTAATATTACCCGTTCTCACAGGTACAGGATCGGGAGGAAGATATGGTATGCAGTTGTGTTTGCTGGCGGTTATCAGTAGTTCACCTTCTTCGAGCCCATCTCCTGGGATGGTGAAGACTACCATACCTGCATCGTTTGTTTGGGTTACATAATGAATGCCATCTTCCTGATAAATGCAAACGTTAGCATCGGCAACGTTATTATCATTATCATCTATTACATTTAGTATTATTGATGTTTCACCAATTAGATATGATTCGGGATGATCAACGGTTATCTGAACGGGAAATTCTGAAAAGACGTCAACCGTCGGATCTCCTAATGTCCAATGGAGGCGTAAGGCTGTGATAATCCCGCTAATATAAGCTTCTTCCGGGTCCTCTTCGTAGATTCTTACACTGTCAATGAGACCTGACAGATACATCTTTGTAATAATCTGAAGATGTCCGGGTGTATAAACATCGTTCATTGTCATCGCCATAAGCGCGCTTCCGATTATATGAGTCATATATACTGAGCGTCCTCCTGTATCGTAGATGCCCAATCCCGCGATAGGACCATTCAGGTTGTCTGAAGTTCCGGAAGCATAGAACGGATACATTACCTGTTGCTCGTAATAGGATAGATTAGCGATGACAAATGGGTGCATCCTTCCGGTTTCAGCGTAATCTTCCCATTGTTCCCAGTTACGATGTGCAACACAATCATACAGCCAGCCCTCTCCTAATGCTAATGAAACGCCTTCTTCAAGTACTTCTTTAATGTCATCTCCAACGTAAACGCCATCTTCAAATGATCCTACAGGACCGAGGATAACATCAATATCATTATATCCTTTTTGTGTGAGCCGAGCTTGTTCCCAATATGCCAGCGATAAATATTCAGGGGAAAGGACAATAATGCCAATCGAGTCTTCTTCAATCGTAACCAGAGAATGTGAATACCAGTCATTATCATTATCCAGATACGGGTCAATTTGATATGCGATAGTTTTCCGGAGCGCACCGACAAGCCTGTCGTAAGTGGGAACTTTGATACGGCTGATGATAATGTCAGGCATCTCGTCGTCACCTTCGAGCAGCGAATACTCGTGCTCGCGATAACCCCGGATGATAACGTCATTCCCGAGAGTATCCTGAACAACGCGGATGATAAACATCCAGGATGGAAAATAGAGTTCGGTATTGTTTCCTTCAACGGTATTAAGCTCATCGTAATCTTCGTTGCCAATCAAGGTTACAAACTCAAAACCATCCTCATAGTAGTCACCGATCAAGTCCTTTATATCATCGCTGTTATCTTCGTTTTCACGGTCGACTTCAACTGCTGCCAATTCAACATAGTAACCCTGTCGGCGCTTCCAATGAACCAGATGATTGAGCCATATCATAGCTTCCGCGGCATCCTCGTTATCATCAAAGACTTGAGGGTACAGGATCAGCGATTTGGCGAGTTCCGTCGCTGCCAGATCCCGTCGAGGGATCAAGTGGGGTGGGGGATTGAGTGTGTAGGAATTGATTATATTGGCAAAGCTGTGCGACATCTGTCGAGGGGCAGAATTCAATAAAGGATTTATTGCTTCGTCATTAGTGAAATTGAGTTTTATTTCAATCTGACTGTTTTCAACAGCAATTTGATGTTGTGATGTTGTGATGTTGTGATGCTGTGATTTCTGTATACCATCGGGTGACACAGGCGTCCCTGCCTGTGATGATTCCTGTAGTAACTGTATTGGAAAAACTGTTATCGGAACCATCCTGATACCGCGCATAATCTGCGGTTTGCCCATTATTACAGGAGCTGGAGGATAATACTTGTCTGTCTGAATTTTTACATCTTCTCTATCTATGTACGGATCAGGTGCATCCCTGTCCGAGATTGACAACCGCCGTCCATTCTGCTCAACTATTTCGAGTTCAACATGATCCATTGGCGGAACGACCAACCAATAGGTGTAGGCAAGATTCGTGATGTTCTGATTTTGCGATGCTGTGATTTCATCAAGAAGCCGTTTATGCGATGCCGGTGGTGTGAATCTTATATGTAGATCCGTACCGGATTGGGATAAGATTTGAGCGAATTCGTTTGATCCGGTTGACAATCCCGTTGGGCGGGTGGTTGTATACCCCTGATTGAAAAGGGTTAATGTTAAAAAGATTATAAATGCTAATAAAAGAATGGTTTTTTTGGACATTTTATTCTCCGGTTGTTCTTGAACGTCTGTTTCTATAATATAATATAAAAAACTCCTGCTTACCAAGAATTAAACAGAGTTGCGAAGACATTTTTATCAGATAAAACAGAAGCTAATAAAAAAACCAGCAAGCAAAACGCCTGCTGGTTTCTAAAAAGTGTCCATCTTGATTAAAACTTTCCAGTAGGTCATCCCGAAACTTCGGGATTGTCTGACACGATGATTGTCGGACAGGAGTGTCCAACCTACCGACAGATAGGAATGTCTGTCCTACCCTTAAATCCCGACACCACAACACCACGACACCACGACACCACAAACATTATCTAACAAGAGCAATCTTCTTCGTTTGCACCCGCCCTTCGGATTCGAGACGAACTATATACAGTCCTGATGGCATTGATGATGCATCCCAGACTACGTTGTGATAACCAACTGAGGAATTGTGATTATTATATAATGTAGTAACTTCGCGCCCGCGAAGATCGTAAATCTGAAGCGTCGCTGACGCAGGACGGTCGATTCCGAATCTTACCGTCGTCATTGAATTAAACGGTGAAGGATAGATTGATTGCAAACCGAATTCTACCGGTATGTTTCCGTATTCGTCAGTAGCGTTAGGTGTGAAAAAGAACATAAAAATATCATTACAAGCAACCGTATCCTCACCGGATATAGCCTTAACCCACCAGTCTATGATAAAATCATCTTCTATCGATAGTTCAAGACTATCTGCAATTTCAGCGATGTCAAGCGTTATAACGTTGTTCTCAGTATTGAACATAGTAGAATCATCACCGCTCTTAAACCAGGCAAGGTATCTTAAAGTATCGTTATGATTATAATCAACCGAAGGTTCCCAGCCAAACGTCATCTCGGTGTCGTCAACGTTTGCATCAATAGCTGAACCGTTGCGGGGAACGAGCAGTCTGAACGGTAAAGGTTGTTCCGGTCCGATAACGTCCAATATTACATTGATTGTATCAACACCTATACCGGCGTTATGACGAAAAATCAGATAGCCTTCGAATTCAACTGAGTCAGGCAGATCCCTTGTATCAAGTGTTAAGGTGAATTCCTTATCCCAGGTTGCTTCAACCGTTCCGTGCTCTGCCTGAACGTGTCCGGTATCGGTATCCATAGATACTCGGAACCAGTCGCGATTTGCTTCAAGCTGCCAGATGTCAATCCTGTCATTAGCGCCTTCGTTCGCTATGTTCATAAATACCCAACTGTACACGTCGAACTGGTTAGTTGCATAAGCGCCGTTTGGCGTGCCACCTTGTTCCAGCTGCAACTCCCTGACAAACATTGTATCTTCTTCAACAGTGTTGTATTTATGAATGACCGATCTTCCATCACCCGGGCTGTGGAAGATGTAAAGAGGATGATCGTCCGGGTCTTCAGGCCAATAAGCCAAGCCATATATGCGTAAACCGTTGCGCGGAAGGTCAGCAACCTCTTCACCGTTATTGTTGAAACCGATGATTTCCTGGCTGGTGATGCCGCTTGTCCAGAGAATTTCCCGATCAGTATCCCAGGCGAGCGCCTGCTGAGAAGAATATTCACCCTCGATAGTATCAACTACTTCTCCGGTTTCCGGAACGAATCCATATACATTGCGTTCACCGGATCCCCACAGCAGTTCCCCATCATATGCAAGGTCGCGCATACCGTATCTTGAACTCGAATCACACGGCTGTTCATACCTGTCTATTTCCTCACCTTCCTGATTAAGGATATATATCATATTTGGACCGTTTTCTCTGCCAACTTGATTGGAACCGGATATATAAAATCTTCCATCAAAAAACACAACACCTTCAATTCGCGAGTCATTTATCGTTTGACCAACCGGATAGGACAGACGGTGTTCCCATGGTTCCACGTCTGCACCGAGCGGCAGTCGTCTATCCAGTTCCCACGTCATTATCCCATTGCCCGTATTCTCAACAGTGAAATTATACACCCAGCTTTGATCCGGATCCAGATAATGAACGATTGAACGAATAGACGGTGTGAATTCAGGGTGGAGAAGAGAGAAATTAATTTCAAGTTCACCATCCTCTTCGACTTCCATATCGGTTAAGGTTGAATCGTTATACCCGAATAACGATGCAGTTATATCAAAGTGTATCTCTGCCAGAGCCTCCTCGATTATCCATTGCCCATCCTCATCGGTAGTTCCGATGAAGCCGTGTTCGGTATAGACTGTTACATCGGGAATCGGATCACCGGTTGCCACATCCAGGACTTCTCCAAAAAGGTCGCCTTTCTTATATACGAGCGACGTCGTGAACAGGATCGCTCTGCGATTTGCTAATGCCGCTGCCCCGGTTGGGTATTCGTCTTTATATGAATAGCTTAAACCAAAGCCGTCAGGACTTGAGATGCCGACAGAAGCAAAAGCGTTCTCATAAGGTGTCGGTGAAGAATCGTGATCTTGATTCCCTCTTACATTGGAAACGCTTTTATATTGAAAAAGAACGTTCTGATCTCCGGTTACAGTTCTCCATACATCGCTGTCGTAAAGTATTACCTGGAAAGTCAGATCCGTATTCCCGCCAGTTCTATGCCGCAGTTTGTACCATTCGACAATAAACCGTCCCTGGTCTTCATCATAGTAATAGTAAATACCAGCATCATTACCGCTTAGTCTAAGATTATCCCATAGAGGAGCTATCATTCCACAGCCGCCACCCATAGCCCGATCCATAGGCCAATTCATAAAGTTGGTGATTTCACCCTGATCACCCGGGGCGATGAAGCCGTTGGTACCAACGGTAATACAATCATAAGAATAACCGTAGAAGTTGGTGGTGAACCCAAGGTCGATAACTTCAGACTCACCGATGTTGAAATCTGAACTACCGCTGAAATCAATCCGCTCCCCGCGAAAATCAAATTCATCTTCACGCGGGCTTATCTCAACCCAACGATAAGCAGGGGAAATATCCCATCCTTCGTCGGTATCGTCAAAGCAGATATAACCATAAGGATCCGGTCCAATAGGAGTGTTATCCATCGGTTCGCGCACCTGAATCTCAAAGTACGCCGTATCGTTAAAGCCGTCTTCAGTTGTAAATATCAGCATCATCTCATTTATATATCCAGGAACTGAAAGGCGGTTGCCCGAAATGATGAAATCGTTGCCGGATAGTCGGCTGGATCTGCCTGTTCGGATTGATGGATAACTGGATTCAGAGTTAACAACACTGGCGCCCATACCGATGGTAAATAATTCAGCGGTAACTGCGGGACCGTTTTGACTTCCTATGTTTTCTATTTCAACATCAAAATCGCGGGCGCCGACTTCAAGGATGTCATTACCGACTATCTCCTTAACCTCATAGTTCGGTGCTTCAGGAGTTAGCACAATTGCAGATTCCCATTCAATGTCATCGCTTGCGAATGTAATTAATATTTCAGGTCTGGTGATTGGACGACTGGCGCCATCAGGGCAAGCCGGGGATATAATCAGATTGACTTCACCGTCTCCCTCAACTTCTTCTCCCTCCTCAATATCACCGAAGGTAATATCACGATTTTCGACCTCAATCCAGGATGAGAGGGTTCGAACAACAGCGGTTACATCTTCTGCGGTTTCATCACCACCTACGTTAGCAGCAGTGATCTCAAGTCTGAAGGTCTCACCGGGATTGACTTCATCATCATCATTACCATCAACTTCAATCAATTCATACTCGGCTATCTCAATTGCAACGTCCGGATCCTCGATGTCTATCTCACCAAAGTATGGTTTTATATCCCGTCCGGTAACGGTTATGTATGCGGTTGTTCCATTCTCTAATATAAAGTCATCTTCAAGCACAAAACGGGCATTTCCATCTTCATCGCTTAACGTTGTCAGCATACTTATATCATCATATTCAGCGTAGTCGTTATCATCTGCATCAGGGATATCACCAGGTGCATACAACGTAACCTGAGCGCCTTCGACAGCAGTATCATTTTCTCCTTCTGAGACGTGTACTAAAATTGTGCTTGTGTGATCGGTAATAGTTTCAGGAAAATCAGCTTCCACGACTCTCGGAACGCCTATCCAGGGCAGTATTCCTGGATCACCGAAGTGTATGTTGTCTGTTTTTATATTGGGATAAAGCATGGTATTTCGATGAGCCGCTACGTTTGGAAAATAAAGCTCAAATAAGGTAATAGCGGAACAGTATGCCCATCCCATTGGAATATCTTTGACAAGAACAGCATTGACAAGCTCCAGCCACATAGCATTAGTTGTCGGAATTACACTCCAGCCCCAACCGCAGGTCATATTTACCGGACCAATCGTGTTATTACCGTTACCGGTCCTGGTCATTGCTTCACAAGCCCACTCACCATGCCCGCTGAATGTTATAAAAATAGGATTAACATTTCTATTATTCACACCTCCAAAGCTATTTCGCCAGTTGTACAATTCCCCCCTGCCTACCATAATGCTCATACCATCATTAAACCATCGTGTGAGAACGGGTCCAATCTCACCACCCATCTGATCATGTTGATACCGTTCATAGGTGCGCACGTCTTCATAACCTAAGTGTTCTAAGACTTCCTTACCCCATCGGACTGTAGTATGAATGGTTATATGCCAGGCGATATTTGCCTGGTTTCCCCAATGTTGTGAGAATGCTCCGGCAGCATTGAACCAATCGGTATCATCCATATAAGGGGTTGCTTCATAGTTCAATGTTCTACCGACCGCAAGCTGGAGCTTGTCTGGTTGACCAACCCACCATCTGCCAATACCAACGTCAGGATGAATATCATTGCCCTCGAGAAGACCGAGCTCATAATCAGCGTGAGGTGCTCCACCCCAGGAGGAATTCCCCGCTGGAGCTGCAAGTTGCCAACCAACAGGTGGGGAATAGGAATAGGCACTACGATCACCTACTAATAACAGATATTCAAATGGATCAATACCATTCTCATCGTATTCATCGTATAAGTTCTGAATAGCATTCTTGATTCCGTTAGCATTCGTAGCGCTACCACCGGAGAGGCTGATAATGTCGACTTTATAACCGGATTTACGCCTCCATTCTATAAATGGCTGGATATACTGCAAACAAAGTGAATTAGTTACTACGCAATAATGCCCTACATAGGGAGGTTCGACGTCAGGCGGCTGGTCTCTTCTGACCTGATCGCCATTAATTGCCATGTTCTCGATAACTTTAAGGAATGTCTGGCTACGGTGTCTGCGTTCCGGATGTTCGACCGGATTGATTGGATCCCCGTCGCTGAACTGGATCTCGGTACGGATGTGATCCCGGTGCAGGTATTCGTTGGTAACGGGGTTGTATTGAATCGGATATGTTGTTATCTTGACCATCCGAACACCCCGAATAATAGTAGGTTCGCTCATTTCAGCTATAACAGGGGGGTAGACGGCATTTTCGCGCAGATTTCCCCAAATCGAACCCGTGATGTTATCATTGGTGCATAGCGCCGGAGGATTTGAAGCAGGCATGCAACGAGGCTCATCAGCCTCAATGACCAACTCGAGCGCCGATTGAGGAGGAACGACAACGAATCTATTAATCGCAGGCAGTAACGGTTTGCCGTAATCATAAGTTGTTCCCTCACCGGTCAGGATGTGAGCATCAAAGGTTTCGTCATCTTTGACGACCTCCCGAACTTCCAGGTCGGCAAGCTCGAAACCTATGCGGATTGCCTGGTCGCTGGAAGAGATGATTGCTGCATGCGGATCTGCTGATGATGTAGGACCCTCGTAAGCTGTTGTGTAAGAAGTGAGTATTAAAGACAGTAGTAAAGATAGAGTTAATCGGTTCATTGTCTTTATCCCTTATGGTTAGTTTCCATTAAGCAAAATACATCATATAATATAAGGAGATTCACTTTGTATAGTCAAGGATTATTTTAAATCTACTGAAAAAGACTCTTTTCTGTTATTTATTCCTTCGTTTTGTCATTCCCTTGAAAAATAGAAGTTCAGAGTCCAGCCTTCAGGCTGTTTTTACGCTGTCAACCCGCCGCGGTTGACAGCGCTGTCATAAGCATTGCTGTTAAGCGAGGTGACCTGATAGCGGGGTGCTACTTTCAAAGGAAAAGCCATGTCGCCAGCGACTCAACCAAGTATGAAGAATAGAGTTTAGAGTGCGCGCTTCAGCGCGTGTTGGCTATTTTCCTTATTCTAAAGGCATTACGCGCTGAAGCGCGCACTCTGAACTCTATTCTTAAAGGGAATGACAAAAAGGGGGTTTCGATCAGATAATAAGATGAAATCGGTGAAATCTGAGTAATCTGCGGTTTATGAAAAAAATAAAAAAAATATTAAAATAAATTCAAAATTGTGCGCTACCTCACATTTCTTACGTATTAAATCACTTATCTTAGTATCGAATAGCCTAGAAAATCGAAACAATCATACGGCAGACAATTAAAAATCGCAGCAGTCATGCGACAGGAGTGTCGCATCTACTATTGTAAAAAGCTCATTCAAACTATTAAAATCTTGTAATTGAACTTAAAAAATTTACATATAATGACTGAAATTACTTGCTTAAAGATTAAAAAGATTATATATTCCTTGAACGTTTCATGTACTGCTTATCCGAACTGCACACCAGAACATCAATTTGGAATTATATCACAGAATAAATTTTCTTGAAAAACAGAAGCTCAGAGTGCGCTTCAGCACGTAAAGCTCTTATAATTAAAGAGCGAAGCTAAAACGCGCTGAAGCGCATACTCTGAACTCATCATTAAAAAAATAATAATTCATAAATTAAAGATTTAGGAGGTTTCAATGAAAGGAACCAGTATTCGTTTTCTGTTAGCGATTTGCCTTGCATTTGCAGGTTATCTGTGGCTCGCGCCCGCTGCTTATGCCGACGTTGAGGTTGACCCTCAGGAAATCGAAACAGAGTTAAACACTGGAGATATTGAGGCGACCGATGTAACCATCAGTAACCTCGGTGATGATGCGATTGATTGGGATACCGATATCGAGGTCACCGCGGAGCCTGATGAAGAACGAGTCGGTCCTCGTCGTGACCGCCGCAGTGAACCCGATGATATGGGTTGGGAGTGGCGTGATAATATGGACGACAACGCGGATGGCGCACCAGAATTCGTGTGGATAGATACTCCCGAATTGGATGGTGTTCGCGAGTTCCGTCTTGGTGACGACGCCAACACAGGCGCCGTTGACCTTGGCTGGGAATTCCCGTTCTGGGATCGTATGCATTCACGCGTATTCGCCGATTCCGATGGATGGATGTCGTTCACCTACGGTGGTCGAGACATTATGGTAACCGCAGCTAATTTCCCATATAATGCAGCCGATGGCGCAAGAGGTGGAAACACCGTCTCAATCTTTAACGATGACAACACTGCCGGTACGGAAGTCTACATCTGGACTAACCAGAACGATGAAGCTGTCATCGAATGGCATGGTGATCATCGCTTCAAGTTCCAGCTCCTGCTGTACGGCAGTGGTTTGGGAGTTATGCAGTATGGTGAAGCTATAAACCAGAACACCGGTGAAATCGGTGTAAACCGCGGCGCAGACAGGCACGGTTGGTTTATCAGCGCTAGGAATAACCAGTATGCAGTACCCGGTCGCGTGATTGCATTCGGTGGTCCTAACGCCTGGACACAATGGATCACCGTTGATCCTACCGATGGCTCCATTGATGGTGACGATGCGGGCGTAATGGTTTTAACCCTTGACGCCGATGGGCTGATTGGTGGAAACTACCGCGCCGATGTTCACATCCTTACTTCTGAGGATCAAGATATCGTAATAGCAGTTGATTTAACCGTTCAAGCCGCCCCCAATATCGTGGTCGAGTGGTCGGAAGATCACGGCTTTGACCCGGAAGACCCGGATGCATGCGTCGTTGACTGGAACTTGGCTTATGACGACGTCTTTGTCGGAGGTCCTTATGAGATGACCGTAACGGTCACCAATACCGGTATAGAAGACCTCGACATTGAGGATATCTACAGTGAGCACGATTACTTCTCCGCCGATCCGGAAGATTTGATGTTGGAGCCGGATGCAAGCGCAGATGTAACCTTCATCTTCAACGCTGCTGATGACGATCCGGATGATTTCGATGCCACGATGGTCTTCGTCTCGAACGATCCAAGCAATGGTGAATACGTGGTTGCGCTTCACGCCGAAGGCACACTGCCACCGGCGATTGAGATTGACCCCGGTTCCATCGAAGACGATCTCGTATCGAACGAAGTCGAGGAACACACCTTGACCGTTTCCAACGATGGTGATGCGGAGCTGCGCTTCACTATTGAATCTGAAATTATCTCCGAGCCGGGTGATGATGAAGAGCGCGATAATGCTTTACGCACCTTGCGTAGCGTGGATTCACCTCTTCAAGGGAATGACAATGAAGCAGGTCCTCGTCGCGATGACCTCGGTGATCTGATTCATGCATTCCAATCTCCCAACGCTGGTGCAGTAAACCGGTATAATGCCGGTATCGCCTGGGACTGGGACAACGAGTGGATGTGGATGACTAATTACAGCCCGAATTTCCTGGTTTCTGCTATCGATCCGGCTAACGACTACGAAGTAGAGCGTGAGTTCCGGGTGCAGAACAACCCGATGGGCGCTGCCTGCTATGACGGTGAACTTTACATAGTACACTGGTCAAACAACTGGCTATACCACTATAATACTGAAGGTGAAAACCTCGGTAATATCCAGACTAACTTCCGACCGACTGCGGTCACGGTTAGCCATGAAGAAGGATTACTGTTTGTGATGAACGACGCTAATAACCGTGAGATACGAGTGTTCGACATTGAGAACGATCTCGAGCAAATTGCGGTCATTCCGAGTCACTTTCAGTATACCGGTAACTTCCCGTCGCGCAGTATATGCTGGGTGGACAAACATCCTGATGGACAGATGTGGTTCAACACAAGACGAAACGGTAACGGTAATGAACTGTGGCAGGTTTCTGTCGATGTCGATGATTGGACTTACATCGAGCAGGTAGCGCACATCGTTTCATGGCCCGCTGAAAATGGTCAGGAATGGGACGGCATCGGACACGATGGTCATAACCTCTGGCTGTCACAGTATCCTTCAACTCAGATCCGAATCATAGACGACGGCGTCGCTGAGATGTACTGGCTGATGTACGAGCCTGACGAAGGTACCATCGCGGTTGATGGCGATCCGATTGAAATCGACGTTACACTTGACGCTACAGATTTAATTGGTGGCGACTATGAAGCCGATATGACCTTCTTTACTAACGATCCTGATGATGATGAAGTCGTAATTAGTGTTATAATGCACGTAACAGGCGTGCCTGCCCTTGAGGTTGCATGGTCTGAGGATCACGGCTTCGATCCGGATAATGGTGATTCTGTAGTCGATTTTAACGCCGCTCATGAAGAACTTTATGCAGGGCACGACTACCCCGTCACAATCGAATTGATTAATCCGGGAACAGACGACACCGAAATAGAAAGTATCACCTGTGAGAACCAACGCTTCACCTGTGATCCTGCCGATGCAGTGATTATTGGACATTCGAGCCTTGAAGTTAACTTTATCTTCAATTCCGAGGATACGGATCAACACGAAGCGGTTATGGTAATCGTTTGGAATGATCCGGCTGATGAGCCTGCGGATATTGAAATAAATCTTGTTGCGCAGGCATTCACACCTCCTGCATTTGAGTTAGCTCCCGGTTCAGTTGAGGAAGATTACTTCACCGGCGACATTGAAGAACACGTGTTGACACTTTCCAACACCGGTGGAGCGGATCTGAATTGGAGTATTGCGTCTGAGATCATCGCTGAACCGGGTGATGACGATCGCGATAATGCCTCGCGCACCCTGCGCAGTACAGCACGTCGCGCTGATGGTCCCCGTCGTGACCCACTCGAAGATAACGAACTCGACGGATTGTTGTTTGCCGCCTTCCAGATCAACAGCACATGGGGCTGGGTGGACGATGGTATGCGTCAGGATCCGCTCCTGAACAACGACAACTATCATTCCTATCGTCAAGCAGGCGACTGGGACAATGTTGACTTCAGCGAGTATGATGTCATCGTAGTAGCTGCTCGCAGTTCAATGAACAGCCAGAATTACCAGAACAACTTTGAAAGATTGGAAGAGTATGTTGACGGTGGTGGCGCATGTTACTATGAAACTGCTGACGCCAACAGCCCCATGCATGGTCCCGGAGATATTGTCAACAATTCAGCCGGAGGAACCAGTAACGGCACATTGGTTGTCAGCCCTGACCCGAATGATGACAACTACAGTCTGTTTGCCGAGATCTGTCACAGATCCGAACCGAACTACTGGGAAGAGGGCGAAATCATTGAAGGCGGCTCATGGCTGCATTCCGGTTACCTTGAAAACCAGTTCGTTCAAAAGGTAGAGGACGGCACTCTTGAATGGTACCAGGTTATTGCCACTAAGCAGAATCAGGACGTACCTGGCGCTGTCGCTTACGGCTTCGGTAAGGGTACTGTTCTGACCGTCGGTCACCCGACAGGTCACTGCTGGTTCAATTACGCTCGTAACGGTGGTGAGTGGGGCTCCATGGCCTCTGAAATCCTGTTATACCTGACCGAGATGGGTGGCGCAAAGTGGCTCGCTTATGAACCGGATGAAGGAACCATTGAAGCTGACGATCAGGCAGAAGTTACCGTTACGCTTGATTGCTCAGGTTTATTCACTGGTGACTATGAAGCTGATATGACTTTCACTACCAACGATCCCGACAATGAAGAATTAGTATTTAACATAATAATGCACGTAACCGGAGCGCCTGCGCTTGGAGCTACATGGTCTGCGGATATTGGCTGGGATGAAGATCCGGAAGTAGCGGTAATAGATTGGAATCTCGCTTATCTTAATCTTTTCGTTGACCAAACGTATGATGTTCTCGTTGAAATCGAAAACACAGGCACAGACGATCTGGAAATTGAAGATATCTACTGTGAAAACGATCTCTTCACATCAGATCCGGTGGATGCTTCATTAGAACCCGGCGAGAGCGATGAATTTACATTTACGTTCGATGCTTCAAGCGGGGATGCGTTTGAAGAGGCGATGGTAATCGTCTGGAACGATCCAAATGAAGAGGATTTTGAAATAGCGCTGCTGGCTGATGCAGGCGTGCCTCCGGAAATTGCTATTAATCCCGGTTCTATCGAAGAAGATCTGTATACCGGTGGTCTTGTCGATGTTGAACTAACGGTAGCCAACGAAGGCGAAGCCGATCTGCGCTTCACTGTCGAGCATGAGATTGTCGCAGAACCGGATCGCGATGCAAACGCTCGCTCACTGCGCAGCACAAGGAATGCCGAAGGACCGCGTCGTGATGATTTCATGGACGTGATAGCAACCTACAGGTGGGCTCGTGGAGCTGCCGGTTACAAGCACTCTTCCAATTTCGACACTGACAACGAATGGATGTGGGTAGCTACTTACAGTCCAAACTGGATCGCCGCAATATCATGGGACGGTGATTACGAAAACTTCACTGAGGAAATTGCCTATCAACCCCAGGGTCAAAACGTGATGGACATTGCCTGGATGGACGGCGTTGTCTACAATGTCGCCTGGTCGGGCGCCTTTGTCGGCAGGCATGACGCTGAGGGAGAAAACCTTGGCAACCTGCCAATGGGCTTCAATTCGGTTACAGCCCTGGCTGCTTCCCCCGAGAACGGTGTGCTTATCGCTATAGAAGGCACAGGCGCCTGGGGAATGCACGTAGTCAGACCGGTTAACGATAATGTGGAACGTGTCGCCACGATCAACTGGCGACAGGGTCCTCTTGTTAACCAGTTCAGCCGCGGCATCTGCTGGGTTGACGAGCATCCCGACGGTCAGCTCTGGATAAATACTCAGAGCCGCCTTATGGAGGTCTCGATTGACACAGATGATTGGTCGTTTGTTGAAGTAGTCCAGAACACCGCCTGGAATAACGGCAACGACCAGTGGAGTGACCCCGGTCATGACGGTGAAAACCTCTGGCTCGGCGTCCGGGTCGTACAGGAATTCCAGATCGTCGATGACGGTATCGCTGAAACAAACTGGCTGGCGTACGATCCTGTCGAAGGAACCGTTGCAGGTGACGATGCAATGATCGTTACCGTTACACTTGACGGCGCTGGTTTAGCTGAGGGTGATTACGAAGCTGATCTGACCTTCCTTTCCAACGATCCCAATGAGGAAGAAGGAGTGGTGATAAATATCCAGCTTCATCTCACCGCCGCGTCGGACATCGAAGTCGAATGGTCTGAAGACTTCGGTTATCCCGATGTTCTCAACTGGAATCCTGCTTATGAAGACGTCTTCGCTGGCGGTCCCTATACAATGGTCGTCCAAGTTTCCAACGAAGGAACTGCCGACCTTGACATCGAGGATATCTTCTGTGATAACGAATACTTCACCGTTGATCAGGGTGATATGCTTCTCGAACCGGACGCAAGCGCTAATTTAACCATAACATTTGAAGCTGAAGCAGATGATCCGGGTGAATATGAGGAAGTAATGACCTTCGTCTGTGACGATCCGGATGAGGAAAACTTTGAACTTCCTATGCATGTTATCTGTGAGTTGCCCCCGATTATCCGTATCGTTCCCGGTTCAATCGAGACCGATCTCTTCACCGGTGGCTTCGAAGAGCATGACTTAGTTGTTGAAAATAGTGGCGATGCAGAGCTGCGATTCACTACTGATATTGAAATCATTGTAGAGCCTGGCGACGATCGTGATAATGCCTCGCGCACCCTGCGAAGCACCCGTCGCGCTGATGGTCCCCGTCGCGACCGTCGCGGTGGCCCCGATGATATGGGCTACGAGTGGCGTGATAATCTTGAGGATGACGGTCCTGAGTATGAATGGATCGATATCCGGGAGTTCGAAGGCGTTCGTGAGTTCGTTATGGGTGATGATGCGATTACTGGCGCTGTCGAACTTGGTTGGGACTTCCCGTTCTACGTAGAGAACTTCAACCGGATCTTTATCGATACTGATGGCTGGGCGGGATTCGTCCGCTCGGCACAAAGCATCAACACACCTCGTCCGTTCCCGCAGAATCAAGCGGGGTGGTTCTATACCCTCGCCATTCTAAACGGTGACTGGCACGGTTCCGGTGGCGGTGGACCATTATATACATGGACCAACGAGAGAGATTTGATGGTCATTACTTACCACAATTGGAATTCTCGTGGTGGTATCGGCGGTTGTTTCCAGATTATCCTGAATGATGCTGGAATGATCACATTCCAGTATGGTGATCGTATAAATGACATACCTCGTTGGTGGCAAGCCAGTCATACCGGCATTAACGGTGCCTTCATTGATAACAACATGTACGGCTTCAGTATGGTCAACTATGGACAGGGTCAAGACTATATAGTTGAGGGTCGCGCCATCGGCTGCGGTCCTGCAGGCGCCTGGACGCGATGGGTCTCCGTTGATCCCGCCGAAGGCGCTGTTGAAGGCGACGACGAGATGACAGTTACCGTATTCCTTGACGCCGCCGGCTTGATTGAAGGTGATTGGGAAGCTGATATACACTTCCTTTCCAACGATCCCGCAAGTCCTGATGAAGCGGTTAACGTGTTGTTACACGTTACCGGCGCTCCGGACATTGAAGTTACATGGGATGAAGCCTACGGTTATATTGATCCGATAGAGGATCAGAACAATGAGTCTGTCGTCGACTGGAATCTAATGTATGAGGACCTGTTTACAGGCGGTCCTTATGAAATGACGGTTATACTTGCCAACCTTGGAACCGCTGACCTCGACGTTGAAGACATCTTCTGTGATCACGATTACTTCAGCGTTGAACCACAGGAGGCTTTTCTGGAATGGGAAGATGGTGAGGATGTAGTAGTTACGATTACCTTTGACGCCGACGTGGACGACCCGAATGATTTTGAAGCAGAGTTGGTATTCATCTCTAACGATCCCGATGAGGATGAACTCATAGTAAATCTGCACGCAGAAGCCTCGCTTCCACCGGTCTTTGAGCTCTCGGTTGACGGTGATCAAATTGATATCGATAATGAAGACGCTGTCATCAACGATGATCTCGTTACGGGTGAGCAAGCAGAGCATGCTATGGAGATCTACAATGCCGGTGACGCTTTGCTGAGATGGCGGCTTGAAGCCGAAATCATCCGCCAACCGGGTGATGAAGAGGAACGTGACAACGCCTCGCGCACCCTGCGCAGTACAAAGAGTGTTACCAGTCCTCGCCGTGACAATCCCGGTGATAGACTCGAAGACCTCGATTTCAACCATCCGATTCCCGCCAATCAATACAAAAACGGCTGCTATGACCCGGACAACGAGTGGTTCTGGTTCCAGCAGTACAATAATCCGTACCTGATGGCTGCCATTGATCCCTCGGATGGTGAGGAAATGGTACGATTCAACACCGGACTTAACCCGATGGATCTGGCATACTACGACGGAGTGATCTATATAATGTATTTGTGGGTGCCCACGTTGAACCGCTATGATATCGAGGGTAACAACCTCGGCGCTCTTGCATTGCAGGGGCACCGCGGCATCAACGGCGTTGCCACAGACCAGGAAGAAGGATTAATTTACGCGGTCGAGGGTTCAGGCGCTCCATTCAACCTGAGTGTCTTCAACCTCGAAGGGGAACGGATTGGTCAAATCGGCAACATCCAGCCCTTTGTGAACAACCAGCTGTTCCGCTCCATTGAATTCGTGGCGTTGCACCCGGACGGCGAGCTGTGGGTTAACACCCGCGACCGTGCCTGGCAGATCGATATTGACACCGATAATTTTGAGTTCGTGGGCAACCAGGCGGTCGTCAACTTCCCGACGAGGAGCAACAACGAGTACGCAGTGATCGCACATGATGGTGAAAACCTCTACGTGTCGTGTCATGCTGACTCGAGGCTCTATTGTTACGACGACGGCGTCTCCGAAGTCAGATGGCTGGATTACGGAGTAGGCGAAGAAGAAATGGTCAAAGAAGGCACAGTTGAAGCGGATGACATAGAGGAAATCATTGTCCTCCTCAATGCTGATGGCTTGATTGGTGGTATGTACGTTGCTGAAATGTACTTCACAACCAATGATCCTGCTCATCGTAATGTAACCGTAACGGTCAATCTTGACGTTACAGGTGTTCCTGACTTCGCTATAGAGTGGGGTCCGGGCTTTGATCCTGATGATATTCCCAACAGTGTAGTTGACTTCAACGTAGAATTCAACCCGAACCTGTTCAACGGCGGCGCTGATGACCGCTATCAGATTCCGGTAACTATCATTAACGTAGGTACGGACGATCTGATTATTGACGAAATCATCGTGGACACCGAAGGCGACGTGGAAGTCTTCTTCGTTGATCCTGCAGACTTCGTTGATGATAACGCCATCATCGCTGCGCAAGAGGGTATAATTACCGTCAGCTTCATGGCTGAAGAAGCGGGTGAATACATCGGAACCGTTACCTTATCCACAAACGACCCGGATCTGGAAGAGTTCATATTCGATTTAAGCGCAGACTGTCAAGATCCACCCATGATCTCCCTTGATCCTGGAGAGATTGAACGTGAAATGGACACCGGCGACGAGGAAGAGCTGACTATTAACGTTGCCAACATAGGTAGAGCAGACCTTCACTTCACTACTGAAGCTGAAATGATTCAGGAAGGTCCTGAAGAAGAGCGTGATAATGCTTCACGCACTCTGCGCAGCACCAGGAGCGCTACCGGTCCGCGTCGCGACGAGCCGGGCGACCTGATTGCCCAGTTCAACGGTATTAATGTCGTGAACCATTACAGCTCCTGCGTTGGTTGGGACTGGGATAACGAGCGCATGTGGGTGTCTAACTACAATAATCAACGTGCCGCGGCTTATTCCCATGACGCTAATTATGAGAATTTCAATGAAGAAATTAGCATCGCCACAGGCGGTAGCTGCATGGACGGATGCTGGCTTAACGGTCACCTATGGATAGGTAACTGGTCAAATGCACAGGTACGTCGATATGACGGCGATGGTCAGTTGGTTGGAACTCATAATTTCCCGTTCGTCGCTTACGGTCTCGCGGCTGACGTTGAGGAAAGCCTTATATTCGTAATGCAAAATGCCGCTCCTAATTCCATCCACGTCTATGAGGTGGACGGTCTCGATGTGGGTGAGGAAATCGGTGTGATTGCCAATCATCAGGCATTCCACGGCAATGTCGTTACTTTTGCCCTTGAGTGGGTACCGGCGCATGTCGATGCTCCTCTCTGGATGACTGATGCCGCCCAAAACAACGTATACCAGATTGGCGTTGACAGGGATGATTGGACATGCGTTGAGGTAGACGATGTAGTAAGCTTCCAAGTCAACAATGGTCAGCCTTATTGTGCGGTTGGTCATGACGGTGAGTATATCTGGTGCAGTGGCTACCAGCAGGCAAACATCCGTGTTTACGATGACGGTGTTGATGAAGTCAGATGGTTCTCGTATGATCCAAAGGAATCCCCGGAAGATGGACTTGGAGCTGATGAAGAAATGGATATATTCATCACAATTAATACATTCGGTCTATATAGTGGTGAATACGAAGTCAATCTCCATTTCTTAAGCAACGATCCGGCTAATCAGGATGCAGTTGTAAATATCCTTATTCACGTATCTGGAGCTCCCGGTATCAATGTTATCTGGCCCGAAGAATGGGGCTACATTCCGGATGATCCGGACGATCATGGCATCGTTGACTGGAATGCAGCTTATAGTGAATCAGAGGATCACTTCTGGCCTGAAATATTATATGCTGACGGCGATTACGACCTTGAAATAGTCGTTCAAAACGTCGGCACCGAAGATCTTGAAATAGAAGGTTGCGAGATTGATCATGAATTCTTTGAGGTTGATCATGCTGATTTCGTAATCGGTCCGGGAGAGGAAGAGGTTGTCACCTTAACCTTTATGCCTGGTGAAACCGGTGAGTTCACCCCGGATCTGATTATATTCAATAACGACGAAGACGACGCGGAATATGCAGTGAGTTTAGTAGCTCAAGCGTTTTCACCGCCAATGTTCTCCGTCGCACCTCAGTCGATTGATACCGAGGTTCCCAACGGTCAGGAAGAAATCCATAACCTGAATGTCGCCAACGAAGCCGGGGACGACGGCGCTCAACTCCATTTCGAAACCGAGATCGAAATCATTAGCGAGCCTGAGCGTGATAACAACGCTCGTACTCTGAATGCAGTCGGTTCGGTTGGGGCGCGTCGCGACCCACTCGAAGATGACGAACTCGACGGACTGTTGTTTGCCGCCTTCCAGACCAGCACCACATGGGGCTGGGTGGACGATGGTATGCGTAGGGATCCGCTCCTGAACAACGATAACTATCATTCCTATCGTCAAGCCGCCGACTGGGATAACGTTGAATTCGAAGATTATGACGTCATCGTAATAGCTGCTCGCAGTACAATGAACAGCCAGAATTACCAGAACAACTTTGAGCGGCTGGAAGAGTATGTTGCGGACGGTGGCGCATGTTACTATGAAACTGCTGACGCCAACAGCCCCATGCATGGTCCCGGCGATATTGTCAACAATTCAGCCGGAGGAACCAGTAACGGCACATTGGTTGTCAGCCCTGACCCGAATGATGACAATTACAGTCTGTTTGCCGAGATCTGTCACAGATCCGAACCGAACTACTGGGAAGAGGGCGAACTCATTGAAGGCGGCTCATGGCTGCATTCCGGTTACCTTGAAAACCAGTTCGTTCAAAAGGTAGATGACGGCACTCTCGAATGGTATCAGGTTATTGCCACTAAGCAGAATCAGGACGTACCTGGCGCTGTCGCTTACGGCTTCGGTAAGGGTACTGTTCTGACCGTCGGTCACTCGACAGGTCACTGCTGGTTCAATTATGCTCGTAACGGTGGTGAGTGGGGCTCTATCGCATCAGAACTCCTGTTATACCTGACCGAGATGGGTGGCGCGAAATGGATCACACTTGATCCTGATACTTCACCATGGGATCCCGATCGTCCAAATGATAGTGGCATCGACCCCGGTGCTGATATGGACGTCTTCGTAACCCTTAACACTGAAGGTTTGATCGAATTTACTTACGAAGCAGATATAATCTTCATTACCAACGATCCTGAAAACGACGAGTTTGTTGTAAACGTCATTGCGGATGTTATCGGTGTTCCTATATGGGATGAGGAATATGAACCGATAGCGCAACCGTTTGAAAATGCGCAGGATATTGAATTCGAAGACACCTACGTAAATGGCGATTCCGAAATAAGTATTACAGTCGTGAACTGCGGTTCGACAGATCTTATAATTGACGGTGTCGAATTTACTGGGGATGCTGCCGACGATTACAGCACGGATATAGATGACCAGGCGGTCCTGGATCCTGAACAGGAACTCGCATTCACATTAACCTTCAGTCCCAGTCAGACTGGAGTACGTGAAGCGACGTTCAGCATCTTTTCCGACGCTGAAAACCAGGATATTGGTGACGATGACCGAATCTGGTGGGATTTGATCGGTGTAGGTGAATTAGCCCCGATCGCATCAACCGATCCTGAAACAGATCCGGATAACCCAACCGAAATCATCGTTCAGATGCTAATGGGTGACGATCCTGTTGAGGAAATCATCGTACTTGCCAACGAAGAAGGTGAAAGACGTGACCTGCATTTTGAGATCGAGATCGAAGATATCGAGGAAGAGGAACGCGATGACGCTGTTCGCTCCCTGCGTTCAACTAAACGCGCAATCGGACCTCGCCGCGATCAGCCGGAAGGACGAGGCATTCTGATTGCAGAGCGCTGCGGCTGGTCGAACTGGGACTTCGAACGATATTTCCAAGCGATAGATGATCTGGATTATGATCGCTATCGCACCTGGAATCAAGTGCAGGACGTTGATTTCACAGAGTACGACTTTATGTGGATCGGGAACTACGAGGCGGATGCGTGGGTAGCTCAATATAACCAGAACCTTGAACGTATAGAGGAATTCGTTGATGGTGGCGGAGCCCTCTATCACAGTTCCGGGACAAATAATCATAATACCAGACCGACAAATCCTGGTGGTCTCGTATATAATGGTAGTCAATCTCAGAATCAGTGTCCGCTCCAGTTGGACCCTGAAGAGAACTTCCTCATCAATTATATGAACGAGAACGATCCCTTTAACTGGGAATGGGGTGAAGGACAGAGACTGGTCGGCGGTGGATGCGCACATGGTGTATTTCTCCAGAGGGACATTGACAATATGGATAACGTCGAATGGGTGCAAATAATGGCGATGGGTAATCCTACAAATGAGCCAATCATCCTGACTTATCAATACGGTCGCGGCTTCTGCCTCGTATCTACTACGGTTGACGGCTATCTGCATAATGTCCCAGCTAATTATCATTGGGGAAGAACAGGCGAAGCTGTCATCTGGTATCTTGATCACCTTGCAAACGTTTCAACCTGGGTTACTGCCGAACCGGATGAAGGTGATGTACATGCCGGTGAATCGACAGAGATAATACTTACATTTGATCCTGCAGACCTTGAAGACTGGATTGATTATCATGCTACCGTTACTATCCTTACTAACGATCCTGAAAATGCAGAAATAGTCTTTGACGTCGAACTTCAGCTTGGCGCTCGTATACAGCACTTCGCTGAATTCGAAACGACCAACCTGATGCACTATCTGAGCATTTTAGATGTCGCATTTGACGAAGAACCTGTTCCCAACGGTTGGGAAATCGCTGCATACACTGACGATGACGTCCTTGCCGGCGGTGTTGTTTGGCGTGGCGAAGGCTCTGTGTTAATCGCTTATGGTGCGGCTGATGATGTCGAAGGATTCGAAAACGGCGATAATATTAACTATCGTGCCTGGGACCCGGATGCTGACGAAGAACTTCTTGCCACTGCTGAAATAGAAGATAATGCTGGTCCGCGTGTCTGGGTTAACAACGGTGAAACGATAGTAACTTGTGTAACAGCCTACCAACTTCGCGAGCAGACCATTCTTCATCTCGAAGGCTGGAACATGATCTCATTGAACATCATTCCAATTGCTGATTACTGGGAAAATCTCGATGATGATGATGGTCCGGATGTTGAGCTAATGCTCGAACAGTACAAGGATGAGGATGATAACCACCACGTAGTTATTATGAAGGACGAAGCTGGTGATTTCTGTGTCCCGGATTGGGATTTTTACGGTATTGACTTCTGGAACACCGCTGAAGGTTACCTGATGAACGTTAACGAAGAACTCGAAGCCTCTTGGTTAGGCGTTCCGATCCATCCACAGACTGTGGTTGCAGGTGTTGATGCAGGTTGGAATATAGTTGCCTACTATCCAACCTATGATCTGGAAGCTTCACGCGGTAGCGGTTTCCACGTTGTGTCATCTATTGTTGACAATGTTATCATTGCCAAAGATGGACCAGGTGGCTTCATGGTACCTTCATATGGCTTCTCGAATATGGAACCGTGGACACCTGGTCAAGGTTACCAGATCAACGTTGACGAAGATGTCGAATTACTATATCCGGAGGATGAAGACCAAGGCGCGGCTCTGATGTCTGCAAGCGAAGCTGGCAGCCACTGGGCTTCCCCTGTAAAGACCGATGTCAACATGAGTGTACTGGTAACTTCGATTATCGGAACACCTGTTGAGGACGGCGATCAGATTGCCGCCTTTGACGCTTCCGGTAAACTAATAGGTGTCGGCACAATTTCCGACGAAATGTGTGGATTACCTATCTGGGGTGATTCTGAACACACTAAAAACGTCGTTGACGGTCTGCAGGAAGATGAAGCATTCACCTTACGCATGTGGAATAACGCCAACGAGACTGAAGTGAACCTGAAAGCAAGCATCAAATCTGGTAAGGGACTTGTTTACCTCACCAACGCCTTGACGATAATAGATGTCAGGGTTGATGCAGGCATACCGGATGAGTACAGTCTGTCTCAGAACTATCCTAACCCATTTAATGCGGTTACACGCATTAACTACGGCTTACCTGAGGCTGCAAAAGTTACGATCAATGTGTTCGATGTGACAGGTCGTCTGGTTACGACTCTGATAAACAACGAACTCAAAGCGGGTCGTTACACTGCGGTCTGGGATGGAGCTGGTATGACCTCCGGTATCTACATTGTCCGGATGGAAGCTGCCAACTTCAAGTCCGTACGCAAGGTAATGCTGGTGAAGTAATCACTGCGTTTATGTTGCGTCAGGTGTTAACACCTGACGCAACATAAACAAAGGTGTTAACACCTGAAGCAACAATATTAATTAAACCCAAAAGCCCGTCCGGTATTAACCGGACGGGCTTTTGTTTTAGTCTTTGAGCTTTGGGCGTTTGGCTTTAGATAGTAAGTCATCTGTGCTGTCAAGTGCCCTCACCAGTAGAGTAGACGTCCCTGCCTGCGAAAACTTCTGGATGGAGGGTGGTGGATTGCCCGCCATTTGTTTAAGCAATCACACGAAGGGTAGGACAGACATTCTTGTCTGTCAAACGATGCCTATAATTAAGAGGTGTACGACAGACAGGAATGCCTATCCTACCGATGTTTTAGTAGGTTGGACACTCTTGTCCGACAATGTTAGCCGAAATACAGGAGCCGCAGGCGACCCTGCCTGTGAGGTGAATCAAACATAATCATGCGTCCCGATAATCACAGGAATCCCCAATTTCTTTTCAAGTTTCACTTTCATTTCTTCAAGATCAAGCGGACATTCACCGTGTTCCTTTGCCTGAGTGACACAGGTGCCCAGGTGAACAGCGTCCACATGTCCTCCCAGAGTCCTGATCATCGGAACTCGAGGCATTAACAGCCCTGGACAATCACCGCAATCCGTCATTGCCACTATCTCGATTTCTTCATCGTATTGTGAGAATTTCCCGTTTTTCAAGGGGGCAGCTTTGAAACATTTAGCACAAGCTATGCAGGTGTGGTCTTGAATGCGCTTGCAGTAAAAGATGGCTATGTGTTTTTTCGCCATTTTGTAACTCCTTTTGTGTTTGGAAATGTGAATTAGTTATCCTAATATAGTAAAATCCATTTCACTTTCAAGAGGAGTTATGTCCCAATTCCAAATATTTAATCTCTTATATTAATGATCCTGTTGAAATACTTCCCATTTTGTCATTCCCGCGAAGGCCGGGAATCCAGATGGTGTTTGTTAAATACTTGAAAACTCTGGATTCCCGCCTTCGCGGGAATGACAAAATGGGAGGGTAATTCTGAAATTGTTGACTTAATCAACAGAATCATTAATGATGTTCAGCTAATTGGAAATATTTCAACTTCAATTTCGAAGTCGGAGGAGTTATTGAGGTGAACTGGGATGGTAAAATGATCGGTGAGATCGTTTCAGGTTATGTCATCTAAAAATTATAGCGCTTGAGTGAGGGAAAAAGCATCATTACTTGTAGTCGGGTTTGTTCACAAACCCGACTACAAGTAAATAAATGGGACAGTATAACTGTTTTTCTAAAGATAGCTTTTACTGCTGTCAACCTGCCACGGTTGATAGAATTGTCGTAAACGTTGCTGGCAGGGACGGTGCCATGACAGAAAGTTTACAGAAAACAGGCATACTATCCCCGATTTGGCGGTTATACTATTTCAGACAGACAAACCGTTTTGTTCTTACCTTCTTGTCTGCATTCAGTTGAGCGATGTAGATACCTGACGCCCAATTTACCGCATCCAATGTCAACGAATGTGAACCTATGGTGCGTAACTGCGGGTCAGCGCTGAATATTAACCGACCTGACAGATCGAAGACTTTCAGTGAAACCTGCTGGTTTGCTTCTAACTTGTAATCTATCCGAACGTTGCTGTTGAATGGATTTGGATACAGAGCGGTTATCTCAAACGAGACAGGCGCGGTTGACGCAGCGTCACCAGCAAAATTCTCTGATGGATCGTCTACCCTTTGGCAATAAAGGTTCAAAACTGCCCCCTCGTCCTCGTCTCGACTGCTGCGCCAGTCGTCCCAAAGCAGGATTATCCCTGTTTCACCGGATGAACGTAACATAGCACCCCTCGGGAAAGACTGTCCCATTATTGCATCGCAAACTATATTGCCGTCATCAGCCCAACCCTCGCAGCGCTCGCCTTGAGAGTCGAGATGAGTGGCATAGATGTCCGTTTCATATTGCCTGCGACTATCCGTCCACGCTGCCCACACCCCACCATCGTCATCTGGTATGAGGAGGCTTTGATACTGGGAGCCCTCGGCTGAAATAACTTGTTGACCATTTTCTTCCAGCATAAAGCTTGGGTCATCATTTTCATCTGACAGTGGATCAATTTTCTGCAGATAAAGCGAATAAGCACGATCTTCATCCAGTCGGTCGTCCGACCATAATACCCAGATGTAGCCATCCTCGTCAACGACTCCGAACGGGTTATTTGCTTGAGCATCCAGATTACAAACTTGAATACCGTTTTCATCCCATAGTGTGTTGCCATCCGTATCTACGAACTGAATCAGGACGTCGAAACACGTATTGCGATGATTATCAATCCAACGATTTTGTTGCCAGATAACAGCGTAACCATCCGGGTGTTTCAACATCCTGGATTGATCCTGGCGGAATTCTTCTGAGGAGTTGATGTCAATACCATCGCCATTGCCCCAGACCGGCTCACCGTTAGCAGTGATGCGGTTTATATGCAGTCCATATTCACTTCGATTAATAGTGGAGTACAGCACAGCAGCGCCGTTTTCACCGTCCGGAATGATACCCTGGATAAGCATATCAGAGTTTTCATCGAGAAGACGAACATCTTCATTACCCCAGAGTCGTTCACCGTCTGCATTAAGATGTTGTAAGAGAATTTCTTGCATATCTACTCGGAAGTAGTTGCAGGCAATGAATACACCTCCCATCTCATCCGAGCAGATAATGGGATTGAATATTTCTCCTTCGGTTTCGAAAACAGAAACGCCGTCGTTATCCCAGAGTCGTTCGCCTTCCTGTGTAATCCGCTGCGCAAAGACAGAACGATTGTTTTCTCTATATTCAGACCAGAAAACAATAACGCCACCTTCTCCATCTGCAGCTATTTCCAACTCGGAAAATCCAATGTTTGAGTTGTCAACTACTGTGATGCTGCCTTCATCGTTCAAACATTCAACCCGGTTTCCCAGGTCACGGTAGAACTTGACTTTTGGCAATGCAGTCGAGCGAACAAAGCAATTTTCTATGAATCCCACTGCGAATACATCGTCCGCGGCTTTAACAAGTCGAGACTGATATGCACTACCAGGATCGGCGTTGACAATGGCTCGACTGTCTTCATCCCAGACAGCTTCTCCCTCAGAATCCAATATTTGAGCCTGGATGTTTCTAACGACTGAGAATTGACCGTTAGCCCATACAACCAGACAGCCATCACCGGCAACAGGCGCTATCAGTGGGGTATCCTGCTTTCCATCAGCGGTACTCACCGGTATACCGTTTTCACCCCACAATGGTTCACCGTCGGTATTGAGACGTTGCGCATAGATATCGTATTCCCCCGAATAGCCACCGTTGCGACCGTCAACCCAAGTAATGAATACGCCTCCTTCACCATCCTGAAAGATATCAATACGTTCCCGTTCACCGTCTTGTTCAACGACGATAGGTAGGCCCTCCTCAGGCTCCCAGAACTTCTCAAGTTCATCATTGCCGCCGAAACGCATAGCGTAGATATCGAATATTCGATTTTCTTGTCTATAGACATACCATACGGATATGGCTTCACCTTGTGAAACGGGAACGAGTTGTGGCGCCAATTCGAAGTCTTCCGTTGATATTAGTTGCGAGCCGTTATCTTCCCAGAGTGTATTCCCTTCTGAGTCAACTCGCTGAACATAGATGTCCGTATTTCGGTCATCCTCGTTACGACTATCCATCCATTCAATGATTGCTCCACCGTCTCCGTCTGAGACGATCTTAGGAGATTCCCCGTTAAACGGTGAGTCACAGATTTGAACCGCTTCACCATCACCCCATAGCAATTCGCCATTGATTGACAACCGTTGAATCATAAGAATCGGCGTGTAGTTTTCCAGATAATGCAGCCAACTAATAATAATCCCGCCTTCTCCATCGGATGCAATATTATAACTTAAGTCGTATCCAGGCAGGTTCGGAATGGGTAAACCGCCATCAGCCCAGTTCTCGTCCGGTTCACCGTTTTCAAGAACATGCATAGCAAATATTTCGCGGTTGTTGTTCTCGTCGTGACCCCACCAGAGAATAATACAACCTCCGTTGTCATCGCTGATTATTGCCGGTTGGTAGCCTGATGTTTCCCGGTTCTCAAGGCTGATGCCGTTCTCATCGGCGCCCCATTGCGGTTCACCGTCTGCATTGATTCGCGTACAGCGGATTTCCGGGCGAAGACCCGTTTGGACGTCCATCCAGGCGATAAACCAGTCACCGTCCGGTCCCGAACAGATAACAGGGTCATACCGCATAGTTGACGACTCGAAGATATTAACGCCGCCTTCCGGAAAGTGGAATTCTCCGTCGGCTTCTATGATCTGAATGCTGATATTACGAAAGCCATTGCGGGTGTCTTCCCAGACGATTGCGGTCTCACCGGCGCGTTCACCCTCAATGCAGGTGGCGCCATTGTTGGTCCACTTGATTTCGTTACCCTGACGAACAGGCACGCCTTCCACCGGTGACCATTTAAGCCAATTGGTCTGGGCGTAAATATCTCCGGTAGCTGCTGATAAAAGCAGAGTGGACAGAATTAGTAACATAATGCAGCGCATGATGTCCTCCTTGCTAAATGTGATTGATGAATATAGTTTCCTCAGGCGCGAATGATTCCGTGCCCAGGATGATTAGTTTCTTAAAAACGAGCATATTTGTTTGCAGTGCATTTTATGCATCCTGATTCATTTAAATCTATTTCAGCTCGTATATTCTGACAAGTGATGCAATCATTATGTGTGCATATTATGCGTTGTATTTGAACGATTGCATTTTTCTACGGATTATGTAAATATATTATTGTTGGATGGTGAGGTTGAACTTGCGCAGTTATAATACAGAAAGACAGTAGATTAGAATACTCAAACAATCACATAATTATAAATGTACAATTCATCCTCTATGTTAAATAGCTGCAATATTTGTTCCAATGTGAGTTTTTGGGATATGGATATTATGAAGATTAGTTTACTTGAAGGAATAATAGTTAATCTTAAACGACTTAATCATACTTAACTTAAGTGTTTCATTCCACTTGTTTTACACCTGCTTAGATTATCTTAAGTAGACGCGACACTCCTAAGACCTCTTGCTATTAACGTTTTTCCTCATTATATTATATTACCAAGTAATTTAACCTGTTTCTTTCCACTTTATAACTCAAGATTTGTAATTCGTTTTCTTTGGCAATGGTGATAATGAAAGGTAGAAATCTAACATGCAGAAATCAAACCTTACTTCTATTAAAGCACTCCTCAGGGGAATCTCTGTCTTATTTATAATGGCATTGCCGTTTTCTTTGGTAGCACAGACTGAAGTTGAGGGGGAGGTGTCGGGTGTTTGGGATATGGAAGGAAACCCTTACCTAATCGTTGGTGAAACATTCTTACCTGCAGGTGATACTCTTTTAATAAATCCCGGTGTTGAAATAAGATATAGAACAGTTGAAAGCTTCTGGATAAATGGAAGTTTAATCGCTCTGGGAGAAGAAAACGATTCCATTACTTTTATTCAAGACGAATATGGCTGGCGAGGATTCAGCAGCCAGGAAGATATGGGTGAAGAAATAACATTGAGATTTGTCAGAACCTTTGAATTTCGAAGTATAATCAGGGGTGAATTTGACAAAATAACTATCACAAACTCAAGATGTAATCATATACGACTTTTTGATGTTAACGAGTTTATTGTAACAAATAATGAATTCTCAAGAGGTGGAATCGTTATAGCATCTAATAATAGTCCGGATATATTTGAATTTCAAGATAATTTGATTATTAATACACAGATCGATTTCAGAGAACTAAGAGATTGTATCATTGCTAATAACCGATCACCTCGAATTAGTGTTTCAGAAATTAGGATAAGCGGTGCATACAACATTGAAATTCATAATAATACGGGACTTGATATTAGGCTGGGTATCCTAAACAATAGCAATATTACAATTCATAACAATCAGGGCGGTAGGATTAACCTGACAGGCGGTCATAATATTGAGATATTTAGTAATAAAATAATTAGCATTGTTGTAAATATTTCAGATAATATTAGCGTTTATAATAATTCTATAAGCTCTATAATGTATTGTTTTGATTCGGAAAACATTCAGATTTATCGAAATAGAGTTAGCAGTTCAATGGTAATTCATGAAGTAATCGATTCTGATATTATTAACAATACCATAATGTTTCGCCTGCCTGAATCTCAAGGTGAAGTAGTGAGAATAGAAGATGATTCAGAAATAAATTTTACAAACAACATCCTTTTTGGCAACGGACCTACCTGCACGGGTCTAGCAGTATCGGAAAGTAATGTCAGCGCTTCATATAATTGTTTTTATAACAATGGTACATCGGTTGAAGGTATTGAATTGGGAGATAAAGATATTGAAGCGGATCCGCTATTTACAGGAGGCAATCCTTATGAAGTGCAACTTAGGTGGGACAGTCCCTGTATTAACACCGGCAATCCTGACATTAATAATGATCCGGATGGCACTTGGTCGGATATTGGAGCAATTCCCTTTGACAATAGAGTAGATCCATCGCCCGTAATAACATCTTATTGGTATGCACAGGCAAGCCGTGATTGGGATTTTAACTATGAGGCTATTGCAGTTGACAATGGGGATCGAGTTGATATCAGTTTTATCGGCTTACCTGATTGGCTGGAAATTGAACGTAGAGACGACGCGGAAGATCGCATAACCGTATCGGGTGTTGTACCTGAAAATGAACAGGATTTTACATTTATTATCAGAGCAACAGATGAGGACGAAGGCGAAGATACTTTAACCGTTTCCGTGGACATAATTGACGAGACTATCTTAGGTGGTGAAATATCCGGTGAACTGACAAGAGATCATTCACCTTATATTGCATTAGATAATCTGATCGTGCCTGAAGGTGAAAATCTAACCATTTTTCCTGGGGTGGAAATAATCTTCCCTTATGCACCTTATGATACAATGAATTATATAAGTGATAGAATACGTCAGAATATGACTGTCTACGGTGACATTGAATTTCGAGGCAATGAAGATTCTCAAATTATATTCAGAGGCGATTGTCCTCAAAACCAATTCAATGCCTGGGAGGGAATATATATCCATCCGGGTGATAACCCTGTTGAGATCAACGCTGCTATGATAAGAAATGCATATACTGGATTGGATATAACGGGACGATCGTCAGTTAGTCTGTCAAATTCCAGCATAGAATATTGTCTAAGTAAATGTTTAGATATTGATAGTTGCACTACTGTCAGTGTTGAGGGATGCTCATTGGGCTATTGTACATCTGGAATTCAGATTATTAGATTTTGCAGGAATGTTGTGATTACGAACAACAGTATATACGGATGCAGGGAAATGGGTGTTTATATTTATTCGGATTCTATAATTGTTGCTGATAACAATATTTATGAAAATGGACTGAATTTCCCCATTCCTGATTACTGTTGCGGGTTACAACTAAACATCATCAGGTATGGATTGATTCATCACAATATTATAACTCATAATCGCTCAGGTATGGTTCTGAATTTAATCTCAAATTATCAAGTTTATAATAATGTGATCAGTTATAATGTTTTATATGGTATTAGTTTATCGCCTCGAAACGATATTCGAACGGGCTCTATTCGAAATAATATAATTACCAATAACACTGTTTGGGGTGTTGATGGTTCTTCAGGCAATTTATACGAAATACGAAACAATTTAATATCGAGTAATGGCGCTGGTGATTTCAATCTTAGAAGATTTCCAGAAGGTATTGGAGAACTCGATAGTCTTAATGCTAATGAAGATTCCTGTGATATTTATGGTAATGTGTATCTTCCGCCTGAATTCATCGGTTTTGGACAAAATAGATATGGTATCAGATCAAGCTCACCTGCAATTGACGCGGGAATGCCGGATGATGAACGCGATCCGGATGGTTCTGTTGCTGATATTGGCGCATATCCTTTTGATCATGAAAATCATCGCCCAATGATTCATATTTTGAGTAATGGAGTTCATAATATAACTTTAGAAGTTGGACTCTACCGTAATTTTGATGCTTTTGTATCGGATCAGGATGATGAATTACTTTATTACCATTGGAGCTGGTTAGAAGAAGATCGAGTTGAGATTTATGATAACGCACTTCATGATTCTATTCTTTACTGGGTGCCCGGTTATGATACCGTTCTTTACGAAGTTACTGATGGAAACGATGTTGTTTTTTCACAATATAACATCAGGATAGTAACCAACAATAGTGATAAAATTGAAGATATAATAATACCCGATGAGTTTATAGTTGATTTTCCTTATCCAAATCCATTTAACACGAGCGTAACTATCAGGTATGCGGTTCCGACAAGTGGACCCGTTCAGATTACAGTTTATGACCTTAGCGGCAGGCGAGTATCGTCGTTGGTTGACAAACATCACCATCCAGGTTGGTATACCCTAACCTGGCGACCACTCTGTCTGAGTAACGGATTTTACATGATTAAGTTCAGCGATTCCGGTAACAGCGTTAATAAACGTCTGATTTACTTGAAGTAAGTACGGTTGTTATTATCTCAAATCTCATCATTAGAAAGTCAATGTATAGATGACTAAATTTAACTCAATCCAATCATTTTATTAGTGCATTTATGGAGTTATAAGCGTCATAATTCCGTTATTAATTAATCCTGTATCATTCTTATCATATTGTATATACGTATATTATACCGTCATTATGTCACTTGATTGTTGACGCTTACGATGCTGTGAAAACCGGTGTTAGATCTTATATCCAGCACTTTGTTTGAATATCTTGTTCGAGGTGGTTTAAGCTTCAGATTGAACGTTCCCGTACGCCCTCTATTGTAAGCTGTTAACGCCCAATGTTCGGTATCGGTGTAGTTTGTAAAATAAGCCATGTGGTTTTCAAAGATGCTGATACCGATACGAACGTTATCCGTCGGGTTATACAACTGACTTGAATTAATCCCGGGTTCAACTTCGGTTGCCGCAATCATTCTGATCTGCATTAATCCGATTGCGTCCATATTCGACAAAGCTCTCACTTTCCACGCTGATTCAACTTCAATAATTGCCTTAACCATTTCCGGGTAATCGCTGTTCTCAATAAGTTGAATAACCTCGATTGTTTCGTCCAACCCGATTTGGTTCATCAATGTCTGGTAGCCTTTATATTCGTCAAGTTCACCGAATAATAGCTCGATCTTTGCCATCTCTTCGCGGTATTCCGCTCTATTTTCAGGCGCATTCCCAGCGCCGGCAAGCATCAGGATTGCCAGCAACAACAGAAATGCGCGCTTTATTATGGGTTCGAATTTCTCCGACATTTTCTTTGTCCTATAGAGTAATAGCGCCGGATTATGTCCGGCGTTGATTGGTATTTGTAGTTGTAGTTGTCTCCAACGGCGACTGCATTGATCTATAAAAAAACCTCAGCCCATACTTTTTCCGCCTACCGGGAAGCGCGCCGACCACCAGCGCGTCCTAACCATGTAAACCGTACCTGCTCAAGCCGCGTTTCCAGGTTAGGCGGACAAATCATCATATGAACCGAGGGAATTTCTTCTCTGTAATATTCTGTTGCAAAAGTCGTGCCAATATCTTTTACATTAGAAACCATATCGCAATAAGGATTGGGTTTTATTCCCCGTTGTTAATATATGCAACGTATGCACACCAAATGCTGGAATTACATTTATTCAAAATCAATAGAAAGGATTGAAATAATTGACTTTGGAATTGTTTTTTAGTAAATTGATATTGTTTTTCATCCGCAGATTACGCAGATTTTTTCAGTTCAGAGTTCAAGCTTCAGCTTGCTGGTTAGATAGCTAAAACAAGCTGAAGCTTGGACTCTAAACAAAATAATCTGTTAAATCCGCGTAATCTGTGGTTCATAAAAGAGACGATCACAATGAAATTTAAAATCTTACCCCTTATCATAGCCGTTCTTGCCCTGATCGTAGTAAACTGCAATGCTGCCGATGAAACCGAATTCGATGTGTCACTGTGGAAAACACTGGATGGGCATTCGAAGATTGTTATATCTGCCTGCTTCAGCCCCGACAAGGCGATCGGTATCGGTATACGGATAAAGAAACCTTGGCTGCAATACCCAAATTTCACAGTTATCAATTCATCGTCGGGAAGCGAAACTTCGCTCGGATTCGACCAATCTGAAACCGGATTGTTTACGTATTATATAGCGTTAGGTTTGAAAGGAAAAGCGGACGGCAATAATGACCTGAAAGTAACACTCGGTGAATTAAAGTCCTATGTCATTGAGAATGTTATGGATACATCCAATAGGATAAGCGGTTTGCAGACACCGCAGTTCTATGGGGATGATGATCGGGTGTTAGTGAAATGGTAACATTAATCTGCGGACAAAAATAAAAAAACAATAAATTCAACAGGAGAAACAATCTTGAACAAAGACAACTCGCACGAAGATCAAGCAATAAAAAACCGTATGTCTAAAATAGATAAAAAGATACTTGTTCTTTCAGGCAAAGGCGGCGTCGGGAAAAGTATGGTCGCTGCTAACCTCGCTGCCTCGCTCGCAATGCAAGGCAAAAAGGTCGGATTAATGGACATTGATATCCACGGTCCGAATATTCCACAACTCTTTAACCTCCAGGACCAGCACGCTAAAATCGGTCAGGAAGAGAACACGATTCTTCCGGTTAAATACAACGATAATCTTATGATTATGTCAATCGGCGTTCTGCTGCCAAATCGCGATGACGCCGTAATCTGGCGCGGTCCGCTGAAGAACAAAATGATAACTCAGTTCCTAAGTGACGTAGAATGGGGTGAACTGGACTATTTGATTATAGATTCACCACCGGGAACTGGCGATGAACCGCTCTCGATCGCCCAGAAGCTTCCCGAACCGGAAGGTGCGATAATCGTAACAACACCTCAGCAAATATCAATAGATGATGTTCGTAAGTGTATCAATTTTTGTCATAAGTTGAATGTGAAAGTCATCGGCGTCATTGAAAATATGAGCGGCTTTATATGCCCTGATTGCGGAGCAAGGGTCAACATCTTCGGCGCCGGTGGAGGCGCTCGAATGGCAGCAGAGATGAGCGTTCCTTTCCTGGGTGCAATACCTCTTGACAAACAGGTTGCCGATGCTGCCGAAGCGGGGAATCCGTATCTGAAGAGCTTTATGGCATCTGCCGCCGCGGCTGCTTTCAATGATATAGTCAATCAGATAACCATACCGGTTGTAGATGCATCCGGGTTATCTGAAGTAATTAAAGAACCGCCTGTTTCAATGAAAACAGACGATCTATTGCGAATTGCGGTTCCTATCGCACAAGGTAAGCTTTGCGAACACTTCGGTCATTGTGAGACCTTTGCTTTTGTCGACATAGATGAAAGCAGCCATTCAATCAAGAACACCGTTAATATACCTCCTCCTGGTCATCAACCGGGAATGCTCCCGGGTTGGCTTAAGGAGCATGGAACCAACGTGGTAGTAGCCGGTGGTATGGGTGGTCGGGCTAAAGATATATTTACGCAACTGGGCATCAATGTCATCATCGGTGGACCTTGCGAAACACCTGAAGTAATTGCAAAATCATATCTTGATGGAACACTTACAGCAGGTGAGAATATCTGTGATCATTAGTATCTCACCACAAAGTGGAAATAGGGGGACAGTATACCTATTTCTTTATTGACCGTCGTTATTTCAAAGAGTATTTATGAAATAGGTATACTGTCCCCCTATTTATCAATCCCATCTTAGGAGTAAAGATAATGGAACCTTTTTCCCAAATAGAGATTGGGAATACCGTTTTATCCAACCGGCTTATTATGGCGCCTTTGAAGACCGCTTTTGGTAAGCCGGATGGAATGGTAAATGAAAGACACATCGCCTTTTATCAGCGTCGCGCTGAAGGCAAAATCGCTGCAATCATCATCGAGCCTCTTGTCATTGATCCAGCCTGCCGCGAACATCCCAAGCAACTGAGTATAATGACAGATGATCATGTTGAAGGATTATCGAACTTGACTTCAGCGATTCATCAAGCTGGTTCTCTCGCTGTAGCTCACTTCAACCACGGTGGCAGAGCGGTAAGATCGAAAGCTTCCGGGATGACCCCCGAAGCCCCTTCAACTGTTACCTGTCCGAGCACAGGTGAGACGCCTGAAGTCCTGAGCATTGAGCGCATTAATACCATCATCGAGAAATTCGCCAGGGCAACAGGACGTGCAGTGAACGCCGGATTTGACATTATTGAGCTGCAATTCGGGCTCGGTTATCTGATCTCGCAATTCATCTCATCACACACAAATCACCGAAATGACGAATATGGCGGAAGCCTTGACAATCGCTATCGCTTTGGTAGAGAAGTGCTCGCTGCCGTGCAGGACACCGTCGGCAATCATATTCCCATTATTGCGCGAATATCAGCTAATGAAATGATCGAAGGTGGTATAACACTTCGCGATGCAGTGAATCTGGCGCAATTCCTTGAAGAACAGGGAATAGCAGCATTGCATGTCGTCAGTGGTTCAGCCTGCGATTCACCTCCCTGGTATTTTCAATATATGAGTCTGCCTGCAGGTAAGAATCTGGAGTGGGCGGGCGCTATTCGTAAATCGGTAAATATTCCTGTCTTTGTAGCCGGTCGAATGGGTGATCCGGCTGATATTCGGCATGCCATTAATGAAGGAATCGTTGACGGAATATCACTCGGCAGACCGTTGCTTGCTGACCCGGACCTACCTTTGAAAATGAAGGAGAATCGAGACATTGAGGTTGCACAGTGCGGAGCCTGTCTGCAAGGTTGCTTTGCCAGGGTTCATTCCGGTGAGGGTATAGGCTGTTTGATTAACCCTGAAGCAGGATTTGAAACAGAAGCTGTAGAACCTGCCGTAAAACCCGCAAAGGTCGTGATTATTGGCGGCGGTCCTGCCGGTATCCAGGCGGCTGTTACCGCCGATAAACGAGGTCATAACGTCATTCTATTCGATGAGGGAAAGCTTGGCGGTCAATTCAGATCTGCGGTAATTCCACCCGGTAAAACTATGATGAAAAAGCCTCTTGATGGGTTGATAAATAAGATAAAGCATAGCAGTGTAACGCTTAAACTGAACCAACACGCCACCGCTGAGGATATCCTGTGGGAAAAGCCCGATCATGTGATTCTATCAACAGGATCAATCCCGATAATACCGGAGATCAAGGGTATGGGGAAAGTACTGTTCAGCGATGACGTCCTTTTCGAGAAAGAGAAGATCGGTCAAAATGCGCTCATAATAGGTGGTGGTATGGTCGGATTGGAAACCGCCGATTTTCTGGCGCAGAAAGGTCATAAGGTTACCGTTGTTGAAATGTTGGAAGAAGTAGGACGGGATATGATACCGATCAACAAGAAAATGACGATGAAAAGCCTAACATCCAAAGACGTTACTATCTTAACCAATACGAAGGTTGAATGGTTCGATGGTGATAAAGCGTTTATAAAAGGGAAAAAAGGAAAATCACTATTAGGTGAGTTTGATACCGTTATAATAGCGATTGGTATGAAATCCCAAAACCGCTTAAAGTCACAGCTTCTAACCAGAGGCATCAGCGTTCACAGCATCGGTGACGCTAACAAACCAGCAAATATATTCAGCGCGGTACGGGATGGTTTTGAACTGGCTTGCAGAATATGAAGTACAGAGTTTAGAGTTCAGAGTCCAGCCCTTAGGCTGTTTTCAAGTTCAGAGTTCAACCATCAGGCTGGTTTTACCACGCTAAACCCAAACCCCAAATGTTCAAACATCTGCAAAACCAATGGACTTCTCTACGCAACCCCCGTTTAGATTGGATACAGGTTGAGATCAGCTCTTACTGCAATGCTTCCTGTATCTATTGTCCTCACACCATTTACCGTGATAGTTGGCAAAACCGATATATGCCGTTGAGTACTTTCGAGCGGCTGCAACCTGTTTTCAGTAAAACCCGCTTGGTTTTCTTGCAAGGTTGGGGTGAACCGTTTATGAATCGTAACTTCTTTGAAATGGCAACAATGGTGAAGGAAAGTGGTTGTACAGTAGGCACTTCTACTAATGGAATGCTCCTGGATGATGAAATGCTTGATCATTTGGTAGTTAGTCAAATTGATATTATTGCATTCTCGCTGGCAGGTGCAACTGAAGCTAATGACAGGATACGAGTTGGAACAACTCTTGACCAGGTCTTGACAACCATCCGCAAGTTAGACAGGTTGAAGAAAAAGAACGGATCGAACCTGCCAAGAGTTCATATTGCATATTTGCTTTTACGAAGCGGATTGAATGAAATATACAATCTGCCGGAGTTGTTGAAGGGAACAGGTGTCAGTGAAGGAATCATCAGTACACTGGATTTCGTTCCATCCACTCAACTTGTCGGTGAGACCATAGCGCCGAAAACGATGAATGAATTTAATGAACTATGTGTACAACTTGATACGATTGTACGTTCAGCAGCGGATAATAATGTTAGAATACATTACCGGATACGATCTCCGGAAAACTACCTTTCCCAATGCACAGAGCGCTCACAGAATGCTCTTTTCGTATCTTCAAACGGTGATATATCTCCCTGTGTATTCACTTGTTTACCAGTTGAGAATGCTCTATACTATAGTGGTAAAATAGAGTATAATTATCAACCTCTCACATTTGGGAATATTAACAAACAGTCTCTTTCTACGATCTGGCATAGTAAGGAATATCACGATTTCCGTAAAGCTGTCAATTCCGATTTTCCACCGGTTCCCTGTAGAGATTGTCCTAAACGATACATGTGTTCAGAGTGCGCACTTTAGTGCGTGTTGACTATGTTTATATTATTAACTTTACGCCCTAAAGCGCGCACTCAGTACGTTTATTATCAAGGAAAACACAATGAAATACTTAGTAACCGCAACCGAACCAAGCTTAGATGCAAAGATTCACAAACGCTTCGGTCACGCATCCTATTATCTGATAGTTGATCCTGAAACGATGGAATTTAGTGCGATAAGGGGCGGAGGAGAAAAAGAACCATTCCGCGGCTTGGATAGTTTTCAAGGTATGAATATAGGTCGCATCATCGTAGGCAACATTGGACCGGGAGCTTTCACTAATTGTGCCAACTTCGGCTGGACAGTCTATTCTTGTCATGGTATGAAAGTCAGAGAAGCTGTTGAGAAGGTAAAAAACGATCTTGTTCCTCCGATTACAACTTCTACGTTGAAGATAAGCGTTAGCTCTGCTCAAGGGAAGAGACACTACAAACACAAAGATCATTAACGTGACGGACAAGAATGTCTGCCCTTCCCGACGCTTCCTTTCAACGCAGTGATAGAATAAACCGGCAAGGTTTTTGCACATCTTATTAGGTTATTATTATCTGTTTCAAGTTATCATTTCTTCCTACTGGTAACTCAAAGCATATCCTCTAACAGTTTAAACTGAACACGTTTTTATCCTTTCAAATGCGAATCTGATTCACACCTATTGGTAAATCTATTCACAGGAATCAAGGAATCGGGGACAGTATACCTGATTTTATTACAATCTGGAACTTTATTAAGGAAATGGGTAAAAACAAGCATACTGTCTCTCGATTTCAGTTTCTATTTTCATCTTATGAAAAGACTTGACTTTGAACCTGGTTTAGAGTTAAATTATAATGCTGTTTTGTAGATAATCTACAATCATAACCTTCACAATTCAATCGAGAAATCATACAAAAGGTACCCATCATGCGTCCTAAATTTCCTCTAATTATTACTTTTATACTTGCAATAATCACAGGTGTATCAACCGTTTACGCTGAGGTGATAAACGTTCCTGACGACTTTGAAACCATTCAGGAAGCGATAATCGAAGCTGAAGACGGCGATGTCGTGCTGATTCAGCCCGGTAGATACGTTGAAAACATCAATTTCCTGGATAAGGAAATCACCGTTGCCAGTCTCTACCTGAACGAAAACGATCCGGAGCACATCGAAAATACTATCATCGATGGCGGTGGTGGTGGTACTATTGTTTCAATTCGCGGTGGTGTAGGCGCGGAAGCGCGGTTGATTGGTCTTACGATCACAAACGGTTCGGCAAATTACGGTGGTGGACTATACATTAACAACGCTCGACCGACGCTGGATCATCTGCTCATTACCGGAAACCACGCTGCCAGGTGGGGAGGTGGCATCTATTGCACCAGCGACGCTCTTCCCAGTTTGACCAACATTACGATTGCCAACAATACGGCTGAAGGCGGCAATGGGGGAATTCATGTCTACGGCGGCGCCTCGGCTAATATGGTCAACTGCATATCCTATGGCAACCAACCCGCCGGAAGACCCAATGGGATGACCGTTACATATTCCGACATCCAGGGTGGTTATGCCGGTAATGGAAACATCAACCAGGATCCGTTGTTTGTCGATCCTGGTGAAGGTGATTTTTACATCACAGAGAACTCCCCCTGTATTGACACCGGAGACCCCAATTCAGACGATGATCCCGACGAGACACGCGCCGATATGGGCGCGTTCTACTTCGATCAGCCGGAAGAACCGAATATTGCCGTGTCACCGGCTGAGCTTAACTTTGGGGATGTTGAGCTTGAACAAAACGCTGAATTAACTCTTACTATAAGCAATATTGGACGCACCGACTTGACTGTAATGGATATTACCATTCATGAAGATGGTTTCACGCATGACTTTGAAGAAGATGAAGTAGTTATCGACCCGGATAACAGTTATGATGTAATTGTAACCTTTGCCCCTGAGGAAACGCAGGATTATCAGGGAACGCTAATTATTACCTCCGACGACCCGGACCAGGAAGAACTTGACGTTGCTTTAACAGGAACGGGCGTAGAACCCCGCGATCACAGAATAGACGTGCCGGATGATTATGATACTATACAAGAAGCTATTGATAATGCGCTTGATACGGATACTGTACTGGTTGCTCCCGGAACTTACACGGAGAATATTAACTTTAGCGGCAAGGAAATCCTTGTCGGCAGCCTTTTTATTACAACGGGTGATGCGGATTATGTTGAATCAACTATTATTGACGGCGATGCGAATAACACGAGTGTAGTAACCTTTGCCAACGGTGAGACAGTGAACTCCATCCTGTCAGGTTTTACTATCTTCAATGGCAGGGCTAACTTCGGAGCGGGAATACTCTGTAATGGTTCTGCCCCGACGCTGGATCATCTCCTGATAACCGGCAACAACGCCGTCAATCGAGGCGGAGGAATAATTGCTTACGCCAACGCCCGCCCTACTATACGAAACATCACCTTAACAGGCAATAGCGCCGATCAAGGCAACGGAGCTTTGAGCATTTTCAGCGGTGCAGTTGTTAATATGGTTAACTCGATTTTCTGGGATAACGATCCACCCGATATACCAGCCAATCAAACGATTACCTACTCCGATGTCCAGGGTGGGTATGCAGGTGCAGGCAACATCGACACGGATCCTTTATTTGCCGATCCCGACAATAATGATTATCACCTGACTGACGACAGCCCCTGTATCGATACAGGTGATCCTGACTCCCCAGAAGACCCGGACGGCACACGCGCCGATATGGGAACATTCCCACTATTCCAGGCAGAGGGACCAAGTATCGTTGTTTCTCCTGAAGCGCTTGACTTTGCTGAGGTTGTAGTCGACCAGAGTGCCGATCTAACGCTCACTATCAGAAACAGGGGACGCGAAGACTTAAATGTATCTGATATAACGATTGAGGGGAACATCTTCAGAAGCGATTTTGATAATGAAGTGGACATCGAGCCGGGCAACACTTATGAAGTAACTGTCACTTTCCAGCCTGATGATACAGGTGATTTTAACGGAACGCTTGTAATTACATCCAATGATCCGGATAACGAGGAATTGGAGGTTAATCTGACAGGAATCGGCGTGGAAGCTATCCCTTCTATTGATCCATTTCCAGATGCTTTGGACTTCGGTGCGGTAGTGGTTAACGGCGATGCGGATCTGATACTCACTATCGCCAACGTGGGTTTCGGTGACCTGACCGTTTCGGACGTTACCTTTGAAGGCGATAACTTCAGCAGCGACTTTGAGAATGAGGTTGTAATCGAACCGGATGACAGTTATGAATTAACGGTTACATTCTCTCCTGATGACGTAGGTGATTTTAATGGGACACTTACTATTGCATCAGATGATCCGGAGAACGAAGAGTTGGCTGTCGCTCTTTCTGGAATCGGGAGAAGTTTCAGGATCAACGTTCCCGACGACTACGATACCATTCAGGAAGCCATCGATAACGCCATCGATACGGATACTGTGTTGGTAGCGCCCGGAACTTATACTGAAAACATCAACTTTGGCGGCAAGGAAATCGTCGTCGGCAGTCAATTTATTACAACAGGTAATGCAGATTTCGTCGAATCAACAATTATTGACGGTGATGGGAATATCACGAGCGTAGTAACTTTTGCCAACGGTGAGACAGTGAATTCCGTCCTGTCAGGTTTTACTATCCGCAATGGCGGTGCTAACTTCGGAGCGGGAATACTCTGTAATGGCGGTAGCCCGATGCTGGATCATTTATTGATCACCGACAACCATTCCGTCAGATGGGGCGGTGCGATAATTGCGTATGGCGGCGGTAGTCCTACGATGAGAAACGTTACCCTGACCGGTAATGATTCCGAGCAAAATAGCGGCACTCTGGATGTTTTCGGTGGATCAGTGGTTACTATTGTAAACTCCATATTCTGGGATAACGACCCACCTGATATACCGGCTAACCAAACAATCACCTTCTCCGACATTCAGGGCGGTTATAACGGCAGAGGCAATATAGATACAGACCCATTGTTCGTTGACCCCGACAATGATGATTTTCACCTGACCGATGACAGTCCCTGTAAAGACACAGGCAATCCTGATGCACCCGAAGACCCGGACGGCACACGCGCTGATATGGGAACATTCCCGCTGTTCCAGGTTGAAGGACCAAGTATCGTTGTTTCCCCTGAAGCTCTCGACTTTGCTGAGGTAGTAGTCGACCAGGGCGCTGATCTGACGCTCACCATCCGAAATAGAGGACGTGAAGACTTAAGGGTATCCGATATAACAATTGAGGGGGATAACTTCCGCAGCAATTTTGAGAATGCAGTAGTCATCGAGCCAGGCAACACTTCTGAAGTAATCGTTACCTTCCAGCCGAATGCTACCGGAGATTTCGCTGGTACGCTTGTAATCACATCCAACGATCCGGACAATGAAGATCTGGAGGTGAACCTGACCGGAATCGGTGTCGAAGCGATTCCTGCAATAGTAGTATTGCCGGATGCGCTGGACTTTGGAGCAATTCCGGTTGACGACGAGGCAGGCTTGATACTAACCATCAGCAACACCGGCTTCGGTGATCTGACTATATCCGATGTAACCATTGAAGGTGACAATTTCATCAGCGATTTCGAGAATGAGGTTGTAATCGAACCGGATGACAGCTATGAATTAAATGTGACCTTCTCACCGGATGACGTTGGTGATTTTAATGGAACGTTAACCATAGCATCTAACGATCCGGAGAACGAGGATCTCGCTGTTGCTCTTTCAGGATCGGGACGGGATTACATAATCAATGTTCCGGATGACTACGATACCATTCAGGAAGCAATCGACAACGCTGTTGACGGCGACACGGTGCTGGTTCAACCTGAGACCTATACTGAAATCATTGACTTTATTGGCAAGAACATCGTTGTCGGCAGTTTGTATATCACCACAGGTGATCCCGACTATATCGCTTCGACCATTATTGATGGTGACGCCAACGGCAGAAGCGTAACGGTCTTCCGCAACGGCGAGACAAACGAAGCCGTCCTTGCCGGTTTCACAATTCGCAATGCAGATACCGACTTCGGAGGCGGCTCATACATCCGTGACGCCAGTCCAACATTGCACCACCTATTAATAACCGCCAACCATGTCAGCGGACGCGGCGCAGGGATTTATGCCACTACCGGAGCACAACCGCTCCTGAATAACATAACATTCACCAACAACGATGCCGACGGTGCCAACGGTGGAATCGGAGTCGGTGGGGGCGGCGCTCAAACCCAGGTAATCAACTCGATATTCTGGGGAAACACACCTGCAGCGCTTCCTGGCGGTCAGACTATTACATATTCCGATGTTCAGGGTGGATACGCCGGAGCAGGGAATCTTGATTCCGATCCCTTATTTGCCGACTTTGATAATGATGATTTCCAATTAACTGAAGACTCCCCTTGTATAAATGCAGGTGATCCGAATTCACCACAGGATCCTGACGAAACACGCAATGATATGGGCGCCTTCTACTTCGAGCTGCCGGAAGAGCCAAACATATCGGTAATACCGGCTCAACTTATCTTTGGAGAGGTTGAGCTTGAATTGAGCGCTGAACTGTCGCTCACAATCAGGAATAATGGTCGTACCGATCTGACCGTAACTGACATCACTATTGAAGGTGATGTTTTCACGCACGACTTCGAAGAAGATGAAATCGTAATCGAACCGGACAACAGTTATGATGTTACGGTAACGTTTGCACCTGATGATATAGAAGATTACCAGGGAACGCTCACTATTACATCCGATGACCCGAATGAAGAAGAAGTTGACGTCGCTTTAACTGGAACTGGCATCGAACCGCTCGATCATGTACACGATGTGCCTGATGATTTCGATACTATACAGGAAGCTATTGATAATGCCATCGACACGGATACTGTTTTGGTAGCGCCCGGGACATACACAGAAAACATCAACTTTAACGGCAAGGAAATCATTGTAGGCAGCCTGTTTATTACTACAGGTGATGCGGATTACGTTGAATCAACCATAATCGATGGCGATGCTAATAACACTAGCGTTGTAACCTTTGCCAACGGTGAGACAGTGAATTCCATCCTGTCCGGTTTTACAATTCGCAACGGCGCCGCTGATTTCGGAGGGGGAATACTCTGTAATGGCGGCAGCCCGATACTGGATCATTTATTGATCACCGATAACCATACCGTAAGATGGGGCGGTGCGATAATTGCCTATGGCGGCGGTAGTCCTACGATGACAAACGTTACCCTGACCCGCAATGATTCTGAGCAAAACAACGGTGTTCTGGATGTTTTCGGTGGATCAGTGGTTACTATTGTAAACTCCATATTCTGGGATAATGCCCCACCAGATATTCCCGCCAACCAGACGATCACATTCTCTGATATCCAGGGCGGTTATAACGGCAGAGGCAACATAGATACAGATCCATTGTTCGTTGATCCCGACAATGATGATTTTCACCTGACCGATGACAGCCCCTGTAAAGATACAGGCAATCCTGATGCACCCGAAGACCCGGACGGCACACGCGCCGATATGGGAACATTCCCGTTATTCCAGGCAGAGGGACCGAGCATCGTTGTTTCTCCTGAAGCGCTTGACTTTGCTGAGGTAGTAGTCGACCAGAGCGCCGATCTGATTCTAACCATCCGAAATAGAGGACGTGAAAACCTGAATGTCTCGGATATTACTATTGAAGGAGACATATTCAGTTCAGATTTCGAGAATGAAGTGGTCATCGAACCGGGCAACACTTCTGATGTAACTGTCACCTTCCAGCCGGATGATACCGGTGATCTCGCCGGCACGCTTGTAATCACATCTAACGATCCGGATAACGAGAACCTGGATGTGAACCTGACCGGAATCGGTGTCGAAGCGATCCCCGCTATTGACGTATCTCCGGATGCCCTGGACTTCGGTGCTGTTCCGATTGACGACGAAGCAGACCTGATACTCACTATCAGCAACACCGGTTTCGGTGATCTGACTATATCCGATATAACTATTGAAGGGGACAACTTCATCAGCGATTTCGAGAATGAGATCGTCATCCAACCGAATGAAAGTCGCGAATTAACCGTAACCTTCTCACCGGATGACATTGATGATTTCGTTGGAACACTTACCATAGCATCTGACGATCCTGAGAACGAGGATCTCGCAGTAGCTCTTTCCGGATCGGGACGAGATTTTATAATCAACGTTCCGGACGACTACGACACCATCCAGGAAGCAATCGACAACGCTGCTGACGGTGACACAGTACTGGTTCAACCTGAAACCTATACTGAGATCATTGACTTTATTGGTAAGAATATCGTCGTTGGCAGCCTCTATATCACAACCGGTGATCCTGATTACATCGCTTCGACCATTATCGACGGTGACGCCAACGGCAGAAGCGTAACGGTCTTCCGCAACGGTGAGACAAACGAAGCTGTCCTCGCAGGCTTCACAATCCGCAATGCAGATACCGACTTCGGCGGCGGCTCTTACATCCGTGGCGCTAATCCTACATTGCATCATCTATTGATAACAGGCAATCACGTCAGCGGACGAGGTGCAGGCATCTATGTCACCACTGGTGCGCAACCGCTCCTGAATAACATAACATTCACCAACAACGACGCCGATGGCGGTAACGGCGGAATAGGTGTTGGAGGGGGTGGCGCTCAAACACAGGCAGTCAACTCGATATTCTGGGGAAACACCCCGGCAGCGCTTCCTGGTGGACAAACCATTACCTATTCTGACGTTCAGGGTGGTTATAACGGCGCCGGCAACATCGATCAGGATCCCTTATTTGCCGACTTTGACAATGATGATTTCCAACTGACCGAAGACTCCCCCTGTATAGACGTCGGTGATCCGAACTCGCCCCAGGATAGCGATGAAACACGTGCCGATATGGGCGCATTCTACTACCAACAGCAACCCCAGCCTCCGACTATCAGGATCTCACCGGGTGCGCTCGACTTCGGCGAGTCTGCCATTGACATTGACCGCGATCTTATCCTCACCATCACCAATGTAGGAAATGAGGATCTTATCATCACTGATATTACCATTCAGGGTGACGAAGTATTCCAAACCGTATTTGAGGACGAAATCACCATAGAACCCGACAACAGCATCGAACAGACCGTAACATTTACACCTGTAGAAACAATCGATTACGCTGGCACACTGACCATCACCTCCAACGACCCTCAAAACGAGGAGATTGAAGTTGATTTAACCGGCATCGGAACCGGTCCGCAGATCCGGCAGGTAGGTCATTACGAAACGCCCGGAATGTCCGAAGGCGTCTACGTCTCGCGAGGGCTGGCTTACATAGCTGACTACTGGGAAGGTATGCAGATTGTCGACGTATCCGACCCCGGTCAACCGCAGGCTGTCGGTTCCTACGACACCCCCGGTGAAGCAACCGGCATAGACGTTGCTGGTTCGTATGCTTACGTTGCGGACGCTGCCAGCGGACTGCGCATAATCGACATCTCAGACCCCGAAAATCCCAATGAGGTCGGAACCTTCGACACCCCGGGTGCCGCGTATGCTGTTTATTACAAAGACAATCTTGCCTACGTTGCAGACGGCGCCAGCGGTCTGCGTATAATTGATGTCTCCAACCCCGATGATCCCGATGAGATTGGAGCGTTCGACACACCCGGTCAAGCTTTTTCAGTTTACGTTTCAGGTGACTACGCTTATCTTGCAGATCAAGCCGGTGGACTGCGCATAATCGACGTGTCCGACCCGGAAAATCCGGATGAAGTGAGCAATCTCGAAATGCCGAGTCGTGCCTATGGAGTTTTCGCAGCCGGTGACTATGCTTATGTCGCCGCTTCAGGCAGTGGACTTCGCATTATAAACGTATCAAACCCCGCAGAACCGGAAGAGGTCGGCTTTGTAAACACTCCCGGCTCATCCGAAAGCGTCTTTGTCGCGCATGATTTCGCTTATGTTGCCGATGGTGACGAGGGATTGCGCTTGATAGACGTTTCAAACCCTGCCGAACCGGAAGAGATTGGTTTCCACGACACTCCAGGCTACGCTATCGGCTTGTATGTATCCGGCAATTACGCCTATATCACCGATGAGGATGAAGGGCTTTACATCTTCAACTGTTCCGAAGTTACCGGCGGCATCGTAGAATACCCCGAAATCACCATAGACCCCGAAGCCATTGGATTCCCTGATACTGAGGTGGGACGGACATCCTTGTCTGTCATAACCATCAGCAACACCGGCGATACAGACCTGTACATTACAGACGTAACCTTTGAAGGGGATTATTTCAGCAGCGACTTTACAGACGAAATAATCATAGAACCGGTAGGACAGACATTCCTGTCTGTCGTTTTCTCCCCCACCGAGACCGGTGACCACGAAGCCACTATGACCATCACCTCAGACGATCCCGACAACGGTGAGCTTGCTGTTGCCCTGTCAGGAACCGGCATCGAAGCACAGCCCCGCGAATACAACGTCCCTGATGACTTCGAGACCATCCAGGCAGCCATTGACGAAGCCATTGACATCGACCGCGTTCTGGTCGACCCCGGTGTTTATAATGAGAACATCAATTTCCGCGGCAAAAACATCACGGTTGCCAGCCAATATATCGAGAGCGACGATCCGGATGACATAGCCTCAACCATAATCGACGGCGGCGACAACGGGCGTAGTGTAGTCGCCTTCCGCAACGGTGAGACAGACGAAGCGGAACTGATAGGCTTCACCATTCGCAACGGCTCAACCGACTTCGGCGGTGGGCTCTATATCAACGACGCGAGCCCGACGCTGGATCATCTGGTAATCTACGGAAACAGCTCCACCAGCCGCGGTGGAGGTATCTACGCCACCAACAACGCCAATCCTGATCTGAACTTTATAACCCTTTACGGCAACACGGCAAACGAAGAGGTCGGCGCTATTAATATCTTTGCAGGCGCCTCAGCCACTATCGGAAACTCAATCGTCTGGGGCAACCAACCCGCCGGAATGCCGAACGGATTGACCGTTGCATACTGCGACATCGAGGGCGGTTACGCTGGAGTAGACAACCTTGATTCCGATCCCATTTTCGCTGACACAGACAACAACGACTTCTACATCACTGAGGACAGCCCCTGCGTTGACGCAGCCGATCCCGACGCTCCCGAAGACCCCGACACCACGCGCGCCGATATGGGCGCCCTCTACTTCTTCCAGGAAGCGGCTCCCGTTATCGCTGTAACACCGGCAGAGCTTGTCTTCCCCAACACGGTAGTCGGTCACGAGACAGATATGATTCTCACTATTGATAACAACGAGGGACGCGCGCCTCTGACCGTTTCCGACATATCAATCGCGGGTGACTACTTCACCAGCGACTTCGACGGTGAGGTCGTCATCGAACCGGACGAGCCCTATGAACTGACCGTAACCTTTGCACCTGACGCGACCGGAGACCTGCAGGCAACGCTGACCATAACATCCGATGATCCGGATAATGGAGAATTGGATGTGAACTTAAGCGGACTGGGCGTTGCGCCTATCCTCACGCATGATCCCGAATCGCTGAACTTCGGCGAGGTCGTAATCGACCAGACCGTCGAGCTCATCCTGACCATCGGCAACGACGGTGACGGCGACCTGACCATATCCGATATATCAATCGGACACGACAACTTCAGCAGTATCTTTGAGGATATCGATGAAGAGATGATCGTCGAACCGGACGCCACCTTCGAACTACCCGTTCGGTTCACACCGGACAGCGAGAACAACTTCGAGGGGACACTGACCATAACTTCCGACGACCCGGATAATGGGGAAGTGGATGTTGCATTGGTGGGAGTCGGCAGGGAACCGGCGATACCGGAAGTGGGGCATTATAATACTAATGGTGTAACATTTGGTATAGATATTGTCGGGGATATTGCCTATTTAGCAGATAATGCAGGGGGTCTACGGATAATAGATATCTCTGATCCAGAGAATCCAGATGAGATAGGTTTCTGTGAAACTCCAGGAAATGCCTATGATGTGGTGGTTTCGGATAATTTGGCATTTGTAGCGGATTACGAGAGCGGTCTCCGTATTATTGATGTGTCTAATCCTGAGGAACCTGATGAAATAGGAAGCTGTGATACTCCTGATTGGGCAGAAGGTATTGCGGTCAGCGGAGATTATGTTTACATAGCTGATGGACGTAGCGGTTTGCAAGCTATTAACATATCCGACCCTGAAGATCCAAGATTAACCGGTTCATTTAACACGCCGCAAATCGCACGGGATGTTGTGATAGTTGATGAGATCGCTTATGTTGCAGATAATCAGACAGGTTTAATATTGATTAATGCTCGTAACCTTGGAGGATTAGGAATATATGATACTCCAGGTGCAGCTCTGGGTGTTTCAGTCATAGAAAACTATGCTTATGTAGCAGATTATACAGAAGGTCTAAGAATTATTGATATTTCTAACCCAGATGAATTGGTCGAAGTTGGATCTCAAGATACACGTGATTATGCTCGAGACTTAACTGTTGTAGGTAACATAGCTTATGTTGCATGCTTTACTCCCGCCGGTCAAAGCAGTCTACGTTTAATAGATGTTTCAGATCCTGAGAATCCTGATGAGGTTGGTAATCACCGAACTCAACATTCTTGGGATGTTTCTGTTGTAGGAAACTATGCATATGTGGCTGATGGGAATAACGGTTTATTAATCCTCGACGTCTCCGACTTCGTCCAATACCCCGAAATCACCCTTTCAGACGAAGCGTTCGACTTCGGTGAGGTTGTAACCGGTGAAACTGAAGACCTGACGTTAACCATCAGCAACGATGGCAACTGGGAATTGACCATTTCGGATATTTCAATCCGGGGAGCGCAGACATTCCTGACCGATTTTGATGAAGAAATCGTCATCCAACCGTTTGAGGACTTTGAGCTGACCGTTACGTTCGCGCCGGAAGAGGTGAACGATTTTGATGCAACCCTGACTATACTTTCCGATGATCCGGACGATCCGGAGGTTGAGGTTGCGCTAAGCGGTTCAGGCGTGGCGCCGGATATTACCGTTAACCGCAATTCCTTCCCATTTGGCGACTGCCTGGTGGGACAAATATCCACTCTGCCATTGATAATCACCAATGATGGAAATTCCGATCTTACTGTTTCGGATATTTCCATCGAAGGTCAATATTTCTCCTCGGACTTTGAGGAGGAATTCGTAATTGCACCGGACGGCAACCGGCAGTTCAACGTAAACTTCCAGCCGAATGAAACCGGTGATTTCGAAGGAACGCTGACCATAACGTCCAATGATCCCGATGAGGGTGAGATAAACATCCCCTTAACCGGATCGGGACTTACACCTGACATCGCCGTTGATCCCGAAGCCCTCGCCTTCCCTGAAACTGAAATGGGCAGGTCGTCCCAGTTAGCCATAACTATCTCTAACGAAGGCAATATCGAACTGACCGTCTCCGATATAACGATTGCAGGCGCCTACTACAGCAGCGACTTTTTAAACCCCATTGTCATCCAACCGGACGAAAGTTCTGAAGTTAATGTAACCTTCTTGCCCGGTGAAACAGGCGATCTGCAAGCTGTATTGACCATAACCAGCGACGATCCCGATGAAGGAGAAGTAACCGTTGATTTGAGTGGCACCGGTATAGAGACCGAAGCGCGCACCGTCAACGTGCCGGATGACTATGAAACCATCCAGGAAGCAATCGACGTATCCATAGCCGGTGACATCGTGCTGGTTCAACCCGGCACCTACGAAGAGAACGTCAACTTCAACGGCATAGACGTAACCGTCGGCAGTCTGTACCTGACCACAGGTGAGGCTGAATACATCGAATCGACCATAATTGACGGCGGCGCAAACGGCAGGAGTACGGTCGTCTTCCGCAACGGTGAAACGGAAGCGGCAATCCTGACCGGCTTTACCGTTAGAAATGCCGACACCGATTGGGGCGGTGGTATCTATTGCAACGGCGATCAGACCACGCCCACGCTCGATCACCTCGCTATAGTCGACAACGTCGCCAGTGGACGCGGCGGTGGGCTATACGCCACCAGCGGTTCCATTCCCATTCTCGTCAACGTAACCATCTCCGGTAACACTGCAAACAGCGACAACGCTGCTATTGGCATCGGCGGCGGTGGAGCGAGTGCTCAGGTGATTAATTCTATTATATGGGGCAACGAACCGCCTGATCTGCAGAACGGTATGACGATCACCTTCTCAGATATTGAAGGCAGCTATGCCGGTGCAGGCAACATCGAGGAAGATCCCTTATTTGCCGATGCAGACAACAGCGACTACCAAATCTTGCGCAACAGCCCCTGCGTCGACACCGGTGATCCCAACGCCGATCAAGACCCGGACGAAACCCGCGCCGATATGGGCGCACTCTACTACCACCAGGCGCAAGAACCGAATCTAATGGTTAATCCGAATGAATTGAACTTCGGTCAGGTGTCAGGAGGCGAGAGCGCTGATCTGACGCTTACATTAAGCAATGATGGTTTGGTTGAATTGAACGTCTCTGACATCGCAATTGAAGGGAATTACTTCAGCAGCGACTTCGACGAAGCGTTCGTCATCCAACCGGATGAGGAATTCGATCTGACCGTTACTTTCGCTCCACAGGAATCAGGTGATTTTGAAGCAACACTGACCATATCCTCTGATGATCCGGATGAAGAGGTAATAGCCATAGCATTAACCGGCACAGGCGTAGTTCCAATAATAGTCGTTGAACCGGAACAACTGGACTTCGGCGCTATACAGATAGAACGCAGTATTGATCAAAGACTCACCATCAGCAACGAAGGCGACGGTCCTTTAACCGTATCCGATGTAACCGTTGAAGGAGTCTGGTTCAGTAGCAGCTTCGAAGACCCCATTGTCATCGACCCGGTAGGACAGACATTCCTGTCTGTCACCTTCGCCCCCCAAGAAGCAGGTGATTTCGAAGGCACATTAACCATCACCTCAAACGATCCCGAAAACGGTGAAATAATTGTTCAGTTATCCGGCGCCGGACGCGAACCGGACATCGACGAAGTAGGAAACTATGACACCGATGGAACAGCTTACGGAGTTACCGTCATAGAAGATTTCGCTTTCGTTGCAGATGGTGACGGAGGCTTAAGAGTAATAGACATAACCGACCCTGAGAACCCTGACGAGGTCGCATCAGCCGGTGATATCGGAACCGCAATGAGCGTTGTTGTGTCGGAAGACTACGCTTTCGTAGCCGCCGATGAAAACGGCTTACAAGTCATAGACGTCTTTGATCCCGGAGACCCCAATCCAACAGGTGAATTCGACACTCCCGGAAATGCCGTTGATGTCGCTGTTGTCGGCACAATCGCTTATATAGCAGATATGGAGAGCGGTCTGAGGGTGGTCAATATATCAAACAGGGCGCATCCGAGCGAGGTTGGATCCTTTAATACAGAGGGATTGGCGCACGCTGTAACAGTCATTGGTGAATATGCTTACGTAGCAGACGGCGCTAATGGATTGTTAGTATTGAACATTTCCGATCCTGAGAATATCGAAGAAACGGGACGCTACGATACTCCCGACATTGCAACGGAAATATTCATCATCGAATCTATCGCCTACGTTACAGACAACGAGAGTGGTTTACATATCCTCGATATATCCGACCCCGAAAATATTGAAGAACTCGGTGAACTTGACACGCCAGATCGCGCCGTTGCCGTAACGGTTTTGGGAAGATTCGCCTACGTTGCGGATATGGAGAGTGGACTGCAGGTAATAGACATTTCCGACTTGGGAAATATTGGTGAAACCGCATCTTATAACACGCCTGACGAGGCTTACGATGTTTCAGTGATCGGAACTCACGCTTATGTTGCTGATGGAGCCAGCGGACTGCGCATCCTGAACGTGACCGACTTTATGCCGCACCCGGCAATTACAGTTTCAACGTACAATCTTGACTTCGGTGAAGTTGTAATCGATGATAATGCCCGGATGAATTTAACCATCGGCAACGAAGGCGAAGGTCCTCTTACCGTATCCGAAGTGACAATTGAAGGTGACAACTTCAACAGTGATTTTGAAGATGCAATCAATATTGAACCCGACGACAACACCGACCTGATCGTCACCTTCTCACCGGATGCTGTCGCCGATTTTGAGGGAATAATAACCATAGCATCCAACGACCCTGAAGAGGATGAAATAACAATCACCTTGACCGGTTCAGGTGTGGCTCCGGATATTGCCGTTGAGCCGGAAATCCTGGAATTCGGCGAGGTCAGTATAGATGACAGCGAAGAACTGATCCTGACTATCCGCAACGAGGGCGCCGCCGATCTTACCGTCTCGGAAGTTACCATCCGCGGATCGGAGACATTCGTACCGACTTTCGAGAACGCCATTGTCATCCAACCGGAAGGGCAGGCGTCTCTGCCTGTTACCTTCACACCTGACGACATCGGTGATTTTGAAGCCTTTATGACCCTCATTTCGGACGATCCTGACGAAAGGGTAACCACCATCGAACTGACCGGAATTGGTATCCCCGGCAGGCATCTGTTCAACGTCCCGGATGACTATGGAACCATCCAGGCGGCTATCAACGCCGTCGAGAACGGTGACACCGTGCTTGTTCATTCCGGAACCTATTCTGAACGCATCAACTTCATTGGTAAGGAGATAGTCGTTGCCAGCCTGTTATTGACTACCGGCGATCAGGCTTATATAGAATCGACCATCATAGACGGCAACGCCGGTGGCAGTGTGGTTACTTTGCGCGATGGAATTGGAGTAGATGCGGTCTTGATGGGCTTCACTATCCGCAATGGAAATTCCAACTACGGCGGAGGAATATACATCAATGACGCTGCCCCGACGCTGGATCATCTGTTGATACAGGGCAATAACGCCCGTCGTTGGGGTGGAGCTATCTACAGCACACACGACAGCGATCCCACTTTGATAAACGTAACTATAACCGGCAACATCGGCGAGACCGGCAATGGTGGAATTCATACTTATGATAACTCCTCCGCTCAAATCGTGAACTCGATCTTCTGGGGTAACCAACCGGGAGCTACTCCTGCTGGTTTAACCATCGCCTACTCCGATATTCAAGGTGGATACGCCGGAGCGGGGAACATTGATTCCGATCCATTGTTCGCGGACATAGACAATGATGATTATTCCCTGACCCGCAACAGCCCCTGCATCGACTCCGGTGATCCGGACGCGCCGGACGATCCTGATGAAACACAGGCGGATATGGGCGCTTTTTACTTCCATCAAGAACCGGAAGCAGGTATTACTGTAACACCGGCATCACTGGACTTCGGCGGAGTGGCAGTCCACCAGCGGAGTGATCTGATTCTCACTATTGGCAACGAAGGCAACGCCGACCTGACCGTATCCGATATTTCAATTGATGAAAATTATTTCAGCAGCAACTTCGAGGACGAGTTAGTTATCGAACCGGAAGGCAGTTTCGAGTTAATCGTTTCCTTTATACCTGAAGAAACCGGTGATTTCACCGCCACAATGACCATTTCATCTGACGATCCCAATAACGATGAACTGACCGTTGACCTGACCGGCACAGGACGGGAGCCGCAGATTGACGAGGTAGGCTCCTACGACACACCGGGAGATGCCCAGGGGATTTTTGTTGTAAACGACTTTGCATATGTTGCAGATGGAAACAGCGGTCTTCGCATGATCGACGTAACCGATCCGGAGAACCCAGATGAAATCGGATTCTACAATACTCCAGGGACATCTCGCGCGGTCTTCGTAATCGGAAACTATGCTTATGTAGCGGACTTCGGAAGTGGGCTTCGCATAATCGATATTTCCGATCCTGAGAACCCTGAAGAGGTTGGCGCACTCGAAAGGTGGCAAATGTATGCCTGGGATGTCTGCGTTGAGGGCGATTATGCCTATGTAGCAGATGAGAGCCAAGGGAGTAGTGCACTTAGTATAATTGACATTTCCGACCCTGAGAACCCTGATGAAATCAGCACAGTCGAAACACCGGGTAATTCACGAGGCGTCGACGTTAACGGGAACTATGCATATTTAGCTGCTGCTGGAGGCGGTCTTCGTATTATCGATGTTTCCAATCCTGAGGACCCGGATGAGATTGGATCCTTTGATACTCCGGGTCAAGCCTGGGATGTCGTTATCGTCGGGGATTACGCCTATGTAGCACAATGGAATGATGGACTTATTGTGGTCGATGTATCCGATCCTGAAAATCCGGCTGAAGTCGGCTCGTTTGATACCGAAGGTGAAGCGACGGGCATCGATGTACGAGGCAATAGTGCCTTTGTTTGTGACGGGGAGGAAGGCTTGGGAATTATCGACGTGTCCGACCCCGAAGATATGAGCGAGATTGCTGCCCATAACACAGACGGCTTATCCAAACGGGTTCAGATCGTGGGAGATATGGCATACGTCGCCGACGGTGAGAATGGTTTGGTAATCATTGACGTAACAGACTTTGTCCCGCATCCTGCAATTGTCATATCCCCCAATGTTCTGGACTTTGGCAACGTTTCAATTCACGAGAGCGAAGAACTGATATTGACCATAAGCAACGAAGGCAATGGAGACCTGACAATATTCGAAATAACTTCCGATGGTGAGGACTTCAGTTTTGACTTTGCCGAAGAACTTACTATTGAATCCGAAGACAACTATGAATTGACTGTAACCTTCGCTCCCGAAGACGCCGGTGTGTTCCGCGACGTAATAACAATTAGCTCCAACGATCCTGACAACGCTGAATTGACGGTTGATATCGCCGGCATAGCCATCAACGATCCTCCCGAAGTTGTAAATCCGATTGACGATGTCGAAATCGACGAAGATTCCGGTCTGTTGGAGGTAGCCGACCTGGATGAAATTTTCGTAGATCCGAACGGCGTCGATCTTACTTTCTCGGTGGAAGGTACTGAAGAACTGAATCTGGAAATCAGCGATGAGAATATCCTGACGTTGAGACCGGAGGATGATTTTTACGGTGAGAATCTAATCGTAACCGTGACAGCAGATGATGAGGAGAACGGTGGGCGTTTGATGGTTAATGTGCAGCCATCTCGAAGCCTCGCAGAAATAGGGGGACAGTATACCTATTTCATGAGTGCTCTTGAAAAGAACGATGGTCCATTAACAGAAATAGGTATACTGTCCCCCTATTTCAACCCTCCACCCCGCCGCGACGAGACCGTATCCGATGAATTCACTGTTACCGTTAATCCGCTCAACGATCCACCGGTCTGGGAGAGCTATCCTGAAGACAATCGTTACGAGGTAAACGAAGGAAACGTTGCCCGTTTCGAACTTATTGCCCAGGATGACGTGGACAACAACAACGATCTGACCATCGAATTCAGCGACCGCGGTGGTCTGCCGGATGAAGCGGAACTCAATGATAACGAGCACGGTACGGCAAGCTTTACCTGGCAGACAACGTTCGAAGACGAAGGTGAATATACGCCAATCTTCACGGTATCCGATGGTGAGGAAGATGTCGATCTGGAGATCACCATCGCCGTCGGCAACTTCAACCGTCCTCCGGAAGTTGTAAATCCGATTGACGATATAGATATTGACGAGGACGCCGGTGTAATCGAAATCGCCGACCTGGACGATGTTTTCGATGATCCGGATGGTGATGATTTAGAGTTTGACATCATCGAAGCTAATGAGATTCAAGAATTGAACGCTAATATTGATATTGAAACACACATCCTGTCCGTAGAACCAGATCCGAACTACTTCGGTGAATCAGAGGTGATTATCGAAGCCGAGGACAGTTGGGGACAGCGAATTATGATCGCCGCCCGAATCAATAATCAACATTCAACATTCAACATTCAACATTCAAAATTCATCCTACATTCTTCTCCTCCTCGAAGAGACGAATCAATTACCGATGAATTCACGATCAACGTCCTTTCGATTAACGATGATCCTGTTATCGAAGACGATCAGGGCGAGGCTTTAGGCGATGAGATTGACGTTGATGTTACTGAAGAGGAAGAACTCCATATCGTCTTCCAGGCAAGTGATGTTGAAGATGATGTCAACGATCTGGTCTGGTCGGTATTCGACGAAGGTGAATTGCCTGACGGATGGGAATTTGCTGATAACGACGACGGCACGGCAGAATTTACCTGGACGCCTGGCGCTGATGATAGTCGTGATGATCCTTATACCCCTGTCTTCCGCGTAACCGACACAGATGATGGAACCGATGATCTGACGGTTAATATCACCGTTAACAACATCAACCAGCCACCTCGGGTAGTCAGCCCGATTGCGGATATGCGTGTACCCGAGGACTTCGGTCAGTTTGAAGTCGCAGTATTGGATGAGGTATTCGAGGACCCGGATGACGATGATCTGTCATTCTCTGTTGAAGCGGATGAACCTCTTACGGCAGAGATTGACGATGATAATATGCTGCTGTTGGAAGCTCCGGAGAATTTCAACGGTGATGATCTCGAAGTAACCGTAACAGCAGACGATGATCAAGGCGGTAGAGCCTTAATGGTATTCAGACCATCTTATAATTCCGGTAATGCCGTTAAGACGTCGGCGCTACGAACAGCGTGTATGGTTTCCGCAAGCGGGAATGCTTACGCTACTGACATTCAACATTCAAAATCCAAAATCCAAAATTCTTCTTCCCCGCGCCGTGATGACAGCATTGACGATGTATTCCTGGTTACCATAACCCCTGTCAATGACCCTCCCTTCTGGGTTGACCCGCTGGATGAGGTAAATGTTGATGAGGGCGATGAAATCGAATTCACTCTGACCGCTGACGATTTTGACATCGAGTTTGAAGGTGACGAACTGGAACTGTTAATGCTGGTTGACGACGGAACTGAAGACCGCGGCGCGGAATTCACTGATAATGGTGATAACACGGGCACATTCAACTGGCAGACCGATCTTGATGATGAAGGTGAATACAGCCCGATCTTCGAAGTAAGTGACCAGGGAGGTCGCAGGACCCGCGCAACGGTTGATATTACCGTCGGTCACGTAAATCAACCACCCATATTAGTAGAGGAAATCCCCGATCAGGAATTTGACGAGGACGACGGTGAAAGGCTAATTGCCGATCTGAACGATCACTTCGTTGACCCGGATGATGATGACGATCTTGAGTTCCAGGAGTCCGACGCTGAAGGGCTTAGTATTCGCATTGTACAGGGCAGGCTCTATGTCCAGCCTGAAGCGGATTGGAACGGGAACGTCGATGTTACGATCACCGCTTCAGATGGTGAAGAAACGGCGGAAGACGTCTTCGAAGTCGTCGTTAACGCCATCAACGATGCACCGCGGATTGTCGAACAGATTGAAAATATAAGGATTGACGAAGACCCTGACCGGGTTGACGTGGCTGACCTCGACGAAGTGTTCTACGATATAGAAGAAGACGAAATGAACTTTTCGGTCATCGACGCTCCAGAAGAGTTGAATATGGAGGTCGACCAGTTCAATGTACTGCATTTCGAACCTGAACCGAATTACAATATCCCGGACGGCGTAGAAATTACCATTCGAGCCACCGACGAACCGGGTGCTTCAACCGATCTGGACTTCCGGTTGGTGATCAATCCGGTCAACGATCCACCTGAAATCATTGAGGATATCGGGGATATAATACTGGATGAAGATCCCGACCCGCGCCGTATGGACATCTGTGATATGGATGATATATTCAGCGACCCGGACGGCGATCAACTTAATTACGAAGTTACACAAGCGCCAGAAGGTTTGAATATGCAAATAAACCAGTGGCGGATACTGTTCTTCGAACCGGATGATAATTACAATGTTCCTGGCGCAGAAATCATCATTACAGCTGCGGACAATCAGGATGCAAGTACTGATATACAGTTCAGCGTTACGATCAATTCAGTCAACGACCTGCCCACGCCGTTCGATCTGCTCACGCCTGAAGACAATGGCTACTGGGCGGATACATCAGCGGTGGTATTCAGTTGGCAGGAATCTGTTGATGAAGTTGAGGATTCTACCATTACCTACGCATTTGTCGCGAACTTCAACGGTGAAGATCATTGGTATCGTGATTTAGAAGTCACAGGCTTTACTGTTACACGAGCCGATCTGGTGGTCAATCCTGAAGATACAACCGATGTCGAATGGTGGGTATGGGCGTATGACGGTATTGATTCCCTGCGCAGCGAGTCCACTTATCAATTGAGAGTGGCTCCTCTGTCGGTGGACGATAATCCAGAAGCCCTATTACCGACCGATCTGACATTAGGACCGATCTACCCCAATCCATTTAACGCCCGGGCAACGATAAGCTATTCCATTCCATCCGCATCGCGAGTATCATTAGCTGTCTATAACCTGTCCGGGCGTAAAGTTGCCACATTGGTTGACAGCTACCGGCAGGCTGGCAAATATAGCGCCGTGCTGAGTTCGGATAATATTACGTCGGGTGTGTATATTGTTCGTATTGCAGCAGCGGGGATAGTTGAAGTTCAAAAGGTTATGTTGATTAGGTGATGTTGTAATTCAGATGCGTGGCACGAGCAATAAAGCTCGTGCCACCCAATCGTAGCGCTGGAGTCCCGCCGGCATTACGCCTACAGAATCATATAAAAAATCTGCGTAATCTGCGTAATCTGCGGATAGAAAACAATGCGACAAGAGTGTCGCATCTACTGAGGGATTATTATGTACAAGAAAACTGTTCTGCTCCTTTTCTTCCTAACCGTTCTTGCTTTAATTGCTTTCGCTAAACAGAGCGAATACACAACCATTAATTCCAACATCGAAAGGAATGCAACCCCAAGCTTTACTCGTTCCCACGCTCCAGCGTGGGAACGTGAAAACCTCGATTATGGTGGATTCTATCCTCGCCGGGATGATGATTCACTGGTCTATGAATACGGATTTGAGGACGACTGGGAAGATTGGGAAACTGCTGATCTAAACGGTGAGGGAGACTTCTGGGAAATCAGCGATGAAGACGCTCACAATGGCGACCATAGCGCCCACTGTCCTATCGAAGAGAATCTGCAAAACGTTCTTATTTCACCACTGCTCGAAATCCCTGAAGAAGGCTGGTATACCTCCTTCGATTTCTGGGTTTGCTGTGATATGAGGATGCCCGATGCCGATGGTGATGGCTGGCTCGATGATTACTTCCGTGTTAATGTTTGTCCTGAGAACGGTGGTTGGCAGGATGTCATATATGATTACTGTCGCAATGATGATTGGTACGAAAACTGGATCCATTATCGTCCCGGCGTCTGGTTCCGTAATGACCTCGCTGAATGGCGCATTAATTTAAACCTGTCTCAATGGGCAGGGCAAAGCGTCTGGCTGCGCTGGATGGTTATTACCGATGATGTAATGGACGATGATCAGGGAAGCGGTATCTGGATTGATGACTTTAGATTGATTGCCAGAAGTGGTTACGAAAACGATGTTGGTGTCGAATGGATGCACGTAGGCTACCCGTTGACTATCGGCACAAACACAGATTGTCAGGTTTCAGTCAAAAATTTCGGATTTACCGATAAGAGTTCTATTAGGAAATTCTACCAAATTGATAATGAACGAGCTACTCCAATTATACCCTGGCAAGGAGATTTGCTGTCAGGAGAATCGGAGCTTCATAACTTTCGTCCAAGGAGTTTCCCTTATCCCGGTTCCGCGATACTCCGTGCTTACACGGACCTTAATGATGATGATTACAGAGCTAATGACACCGTAGCAACTGAAATACTTATCTATCCCGAAGGAATGTGGATGTTAGGTTATGATGACCGGTGCTGGTCTGATCCTGTAGTTATTGAAGCTGGCAACGGACCGGCGGTGCTTTTCACACCTGAAGAGGATGATATCGACGGTGAATTCAACATTCGCGCTATAGAAGCTCGCTGGTCAAACGAAGATCAGGACGAAGAAGTAATAACGACACTCCAGATATTTGAAGATCAAAACGGAAGACTCGGCGAGGAACTATATTCAACGGAAATCTCAGTTACCCCAGACGATCTGCATCCAAACGCCCATTATATTCCCCTTTTCGATATTGAGGAAATTGAAGGTATCGACGGTAATTTCTGGGTTTACTTCAACATCGAAAATGAAGACAACTTACCAAAGGTTTTGGGGAGACAGATAGGTGATGACGATCTCTATTGGGGTGAGGATCATTATTACGTCTCCGATGGGGATAACGTTCAAGAGATAGAATATGATCTCCAGATTCACGCCATAATTACCAATGACGAATTAGAAGAGTGCAACCTTGTGGTTCGTCCTGATCTTAATTTCGGTGAGGTTGCCATAGAAGGTTCTCGAACGCTTCCTTTGATAGTACTTGGCGCTGGTTCCGAGGTAGTGACCATAGAGGAAGTAGAGATTGAAGACGGTGTATTCAGTATTGAGTATGACGGAGATTTCCCGATTGAGCTTATGGTTGGTGAAACAGCAATACTTAATGTAATTTTTTCACCGGAAGATGAAGATGAATACAGCGCTGAATTGACCTTCAATTGCAATGACGATAGCCCACCGACTGTTGAGATTACCGGCATTGGCAGTCCGTTGCCGGATATAGAGATTGAACCGGAAGCGCTCGATTTCGGTGACGTAATAGTAGAAATGTCACCTGAACTTGAGTTCACAATCAGAAACCTTGGGTTAGAGGATCTAATCATATCGGACATTTCTGCACTCGGTGAATACTTTGAAGTTGATTTCGAGGATGAATTGATTATTGAAAGCGATGGCGGGATTGATATTCCGGTAACATTCTCACCTGGAGAGGCTGGTGAATTTGAAGGTGTTGTGAATATAACGTCTAACGATCCGGATGAGGGTATCGTTACGATAGCTCTTTCAGGAACAGGCATTGAAACTGGAGTGCCGGTAATTATTTCTCCGATTGAAGACATTGAATTGAACGAAGATTTTGAACCCTTCCGGATTGCCATCCTGGATACGGTATTTATTGATCCCGATGACGATGAGCTGACCTTTTCTGTTGAAAGTGATAATGAACACCTACTTGCATTTATCCAAGGCACAAATCAGCTATATCTTAGCGTTGATCCCAATTGGTTCGGTGAAGCGCAAGTAACGGTTATAGCCGATGATCATACCGATGATGATGGCAGGTTCAGCGGGTTGCACAACAGATCATCCGGGTGGCACGGGCTACTTGTTGCCCGTGAAGCATTATCTGCAGGTAAAGAAACACGGGCAATAAATAGCCCGTGCCACCCGGTGCGTCGTGACTTGACCAATGAGTTTACTTTCACTGTTACTGTCAATTCTGTTAACGATGCCCCTGAAACCTTCGATCTTGTCTTGCCTGAAAATCGTACGATACTTGACCGCTTGCATTGTAACGTATCATTCCTCTGGGAACGAGCCGAAGATATTGACAACGAGGTGCTGTATTACTCTCTGTTATTTCATATCATAACAGATGACTTGGATACAACAGTTTTCTGTGAAGAGACCGAGGATAATGAATTCACTCTTTGCCTGGATACTATTTTTGTAAACCTCGGTATGATTGACGAAGATGTAGAAGTATTTTACATAAATTTGATTTGGGGAGTTACTGCTTGTGATGGTGAATTGACTATCGAAGCAAGCGAGCGAAGGATGATTTGTGTTTCGATTCCCTATACAGTAGATGAATATGAGAAAACCATACCGGAAGAATTCAGTCTTGACCAGGCTTATCCCAATCCTTTTAATGCAGTTGTAAACATCCCTTACGCACTTCCGGTGTCATCGCCTGTCTCACTAATAATTTATGATGTTTTTGGCAGAATGATAACTTCACTTGTGGATAACAATCAACAATCTGCAGGTAACCACACTATTATCTGGGATGGCAAGTCAATTAAATCCGGTATATATTTCATTAAATTCAACGCTGGAAACTATTGTAAGGTCAGGAAGGTAGTTTTAGTGAAATAGCTCCATCCTACTCCGGAGTGCTCAAGCTTGCTTGAGCGGTTTATACCAAATAAAGTGCGAACAACGTTCACAGTAGATAGAATATACATTCACACCGGCAGATTAATAAATTGTGATCCTTTTAAATTCAATGACATTTGGAATCACAAATTATTTTCAGTATATTAAAAAGTAATTAATCATAAATCACATATTTACAAGTAATTTATTTCATTATCAGTGGTGATGATTTATCTGGTTTTATGTTTATGATAAATAATAAGTATTTTTGGCACGTGGATTGCAATTATACATTCCAGAAGTCATAAAACAAATCAAAACCACAAACATAGGAAATGGACAAATGAAAAAAGGATGGATTTTAATCGCAGTATTCGCTGCACTGTTAGCTTTGGGTTTCAACACCCAGCAGGCTCTTGCCCAAGGTTCTGTAATCGGTCAGGTTATAGACGCTGACGAAGACCCGGTAGCCGGAGCTATTGTTACAATAGGCGGTCAAGGCGGTCGAGGTGAGCGCCCGTTTCGCGCCACTACGGAAACCAATGAACGCGGTGTGTTTGAATTCGAAAGAATTCCTGCCGGTGACTATCACATTAGTGCAATGGCTCGAGGTATAGGCGGCGCTCGCGCTGAGATAGAAGTTATCGATAGAGAAGTTACCCGCGTACGTCTTCAGATAGAAGGTCGTAACGACGATGATGATGATGAACGTGAAGTCGGTGCAATTGTAGGAAACGTTCGCACAGCAGACGGTGATCCTGCCGCTGGTGCTTACGTCACAGTCTTCTCGATGCAGCGGGAACGAGGTCAACGCCATCGTCATCTGTCAACCCGCACTGACAGAGAGGGCAACTTCAACTTCGTGAACGTGCCGGAAGGAAATTATATAATTCACGTCGCATTACGCGGTGAAGGTATGGCGCGTGCAAGGTTAGAGGTAGTTGCAGATCAACGCAACGGCATCCGCCTTGTTCTAAACGAATTCAACCACAACGATGAAGACGATGACAATGATCGAGGAAACTGGCGTCGTCATCGTGACGATTGAGTTAATCACCACTTATTCCAAAAGACCCGTACTTCGGTGCGGGTCTTTTTTTATTAATTCCTTTCTAAAATAGTAGAAGCGACACTTTTGTCGCATGAACTTTCGTATTTCAAAGACATTACCCAAGCGACAAGAGTGTCGCTTCTACTATTTTTCTTACTTTGTAGAATGAATATTCTTGGAAATGCAACGTATCCGCTATTATATTAAGACTGTATATGAAGAAAACAATATCAAATATTTTCAGATATAGAACACCTGTTGATAAGGGTCGTCTTAACAAGGTTCTATTTGTAAAACTATTCGCAATCGGTGATTGCCTGAATGCAACGCCTACCCTGCGAGCGCTCAGAAAAGGTCTACCGAATGCGCATATAGACGTCCTGGTTGGTCGTTGGTCAGCAGCGGTTTTCCGAAATAATCCTTACCTGAACAAGTTGATTGAAGTTGATGACAACTGGTTCAGGAGACCGAATGTACTTGCTTTATTTAAACTTATGCGGAAAATCAGACATGAGAAATATGATGCTGTTTTACTGTTTCACCGCGCGCCAAAATTAATCACTTTCTTTCGGCTCTGCGGAGCAGGTTCACTTATCGGACTCGATCTTGAGAATGATGGATATTGCTTGACGCATCCAGTTGAAGAGAAAGAAGTCAAGCATGAGATTGAAATATACAACACCATTATAACTGCATTGGGTATCAATCTCGATGGTACAGAGATGGATATCTTTCCTACTGAAAACGAATACAAACAAGCGGAAACTCTTTGGAATGCAACAGGTTTTAATAGTAATGGTAATGTTATCGGGATCACTCCTGGCGGCGCATATAATCCAGGTGAAACTATGCCGCAGCGTATATGGTCGCATTATAGTGAATTAGTGACATTACTGATAAATGATGGATTTAAGATTGTTTATTTTGGTGGTTCAAGCGATATAAAGGCATTACAGGAATTACCCAAAGGAAACGGTGTTGAATCATTCATCGGAAAATGCAATTTGGCTGTATCAGCCGAACTAATGAAACGCTGCTCACTGATAATTACTCACGATTCCGGACCGATGCACCTTGCTTCAGCGAGTGGTGTCCAGATATTATCAATTTTTGGTCCCACTGATCCAGGTAGAAAAGCGCCGCTTGGAGCAAACAATCGGTATCTGTCAGCAGACCTCGAATGCGCACCTTGTTATCACCGCGGGAATTGGCGCAAGGATTGTACACTTGACTGTATTGGAACAATTACAGCAGAGCAGGTGATGACTGTAATTCTTGAGATGTTACCGAATTCACAATAATACATTTCAACAGTTCTAATTACTTGACATCTATTCTTACTTATATTAAATTAGTAGCTTCATTGGGAGATCGTCCAACGGCAGGACATACGGCTCTGGACCGTAGAATTGGGGTTCGAATCCCTATCTCCCAGCCATTAACCCGCAATTCCTTGACAGCAAGGAGTTGCGGGTTTTATTTTGAATCCGTTGAAAATCACCAGTCTTTCAGAATTGCCTTCTCATTTTGTCAACAGAATTATATCCCGACTTTGACACTTCTTTCAAAATATACACCGAGCGAGTGTTGTTTTTAAGGGATTTAGCATTTTGTATTTGACATCATTGTTGTGTATGCAATTATTTCTTATCTGTTATGTAAAATCTTAAATATCACTTGACAAAGAGATACT
>JAVCDD010000216.1 GCA_030765125.1 Candidatus Hatepunaea meridiana | reverse complement strand
GGGATCGCGGCAGAGCCATTCAGGCAAGGAATGACAATGGCCACTCCATTACCACCGATGGCAATGGCGGCGTCATCACTGTCATTAAAACTGGCCCTACCGTTCAGATGATCAACCGCAATGGTGAAATAGGCGTGGTGTTGGAAACACCAGTCAAGGATGATGACAAACATAAATCACTGAATCTTTCCCCGCAACTGTTTATCTATCCCAATCCCGGCAATACACATTTCAGGATTGAATACGAAATTGGTACTCCAGGAGAGTTGTTCCACTACAGTATCTATAATCTATTGGGCAGGACTATAAAAACTGGAGTTTTGAGGAATCACCAAATTGTGAGTGATCTATCTAATTTCTGCACTGGTGAATACATTCTTAGGCTTCAATCAAAGCGAACAACTGTTTCAGCACGGTTTTCACTGATTAAATAAATCTGATTCGATCAATCGTTTACCTGATAACAAAATTTTTAAAAAGGAGATGACAATGAAATCGATTCGTTTATTTGTTATTTTATTCTGCATCAGCAACATTGCAGTCATCGCAGCTCAGTACCTGCCAAAAGCCGGGTACAGACTTCATACTCAACCTAATGGAAAGACAACATTTTACGCAGTAACATGGGGATACACTTTCATGATGGAGTATGAGACCGTTGACGGTTACACCATTATTCAATCGCCATCTGATGATTACTGGTACTACGCTGAGTTGGACATTGATGGAGAATATACCCCCTCTGATGAGAAAGTAGGTATCGATGCACCGACCGGACCTCTACACTTACGAAGATCGACTGCTCGCATGGCAGAGTTGAATGATATTTTGAACGACATGAGAAGAGATAATGATGAATTCCTTGAGAGATGGCGAGATATGTGGGATCGAGATGTTAATAAAACTTTGTATGTTGCCGTCCTGTTAGTTGAATTCAGTGATCGCGAAGGAAAGAAATATGATCCGCGAAGAGATGACTTTTCCCATTTTGACAAGTTTAACTTGCAAAACATGATAACGGAACCGAACGTTTACCACTTTAGCAGCGAGATTCCGGCGCTTCGCACTAACGATGACGAGTATGAAACCTGCGGCAGTGTCAGGGACTATTGGGAAGACATATCCGGTGGTGAAATTATTATTCTTCCTTACGAAGTGGATGATGTACCTACACTGTTGATAAATCCCGTGGATGGAAATGGCAAACCGACATGGGTGGAAGTTGACATGACATATGGTGAGTGGACTCAGCATTGTGCAGCGGAAGAGCCAGAAGGTGCAGCACCTATCAATGCAGCTGTCAATAACGGCTGGTTGCCTGATCCCAATCCGGATGATCCCATTCATCCTGGTTTTGATATATTAATAATGATTACTCCTGGTTGGGGTTGGGCAAATGGTGACGAAGCGATCATCGATGGTTGGAGAGGCAGGGATAATGGTCAGGGAGAAGACGCAGGATGGATTTTGGCAGTCGTTCCTGAGCTTTGGGTTGGTGGGGATGATGATCATGGTGGACATTTAACAACGGTTCCTATCTTCGCGGATGAAGTCTTTGATCCTCTTGCCTTCGATTTAATGTCTACGGCGGGTTGGGGTGAAGGGGAATATGCCTTTTATCCATGGGGAACAGCCACAAAACATCACTGGAATCACAGTATAGTTGGCGCATTTGACAATGCGTCGAGACAATCAGGTCAATTTGCCATTTTCTCAGGCGAATTTGACAATCAAGATCAATATGGAAATGTACATCCTATCACTTCAGGTTCGTACTGGAATCCGCGCGATCGCATAAAAATGGAGTGGGGTACACATGTAGAGTTGGAGGAAGATATAGCAGCATATTCCATTGAAATACCTGCAATAAATGAAACAGAAGCACAACCAACTTTCTACAGTTACAAGTATGTGGATTCTTACGATGGTGAAGATCCAATATACGGACAGTTCTTTCTGGAGTGCAGAAAAGTGAATACGGATGACAATGATCCCTATAGAGACTTCAATTCTAAAGGCGTAGGCTACTGGGATTGGGATGATTCATTCTTAAATGACGATCGTAAACGTGGTTATGTCCCAACTCAAAATGAAAATAATTTATTAATCTGGCATGTTGAGGATGATGATGGAGCCCAAATCCATGTGCAGTTTGGGGATGGTCATGCATACTGTAGTAACAATAATTATGGGGAACTGATTCGTGACGTTAATCCCCCTTACGAATATGAAGACATTGATGGTCATATTGAATTGAACGGTAATGATTATTTTCCTGGACCGAACGGAGAAGATGAGTTCGGCCCGGGCACATTTCAGAATCGAACAAATCTAGCTTTGGATTACAGTAGCGTAGATTTAGTGACTGCGGCTGAAAGCCTTGATTACAGGATCAAACAAACGGGATTCTGTGTGAAGAACATTGTTGACGATCAGGAAAATGACCGGATCACATGTGATGTTTATACAAATTACTATGGTGGTACAATTGGGCCAGATGAAACGCTCAATCTTGAGGCTGGAGGTCTTTATTTAGGGCAAGATTGTAATATCTGGGGTGAAGTTATTATTACTCACGGATCTGAGGAAGATGATAATACAGTTGTAATTGATAGTGAACTTATGATATCTCCTGATGGTGTGCTGTTTTTTGATGGCAGAAACGGTGATCTGATAGTTTACTTGCATGATGACATAATTGTTGATCAAATGCCTGACTTACAAGGAGGTTGGATACGGGGTCATCTTGTTGTACGAGGGGATGTAGTATTCATAGTGAGACAGTTGGTGCGTTTTGATATTAGAGGAGTAGGAATATTTGATGGTGATCCGAATGCGCATATAACCTTCACTTCCGAAGAAGACATTCCTACGCCTGGTGATTGGGCAGGCATTATTTTCGAAGACATAACTGAAACTTCGACTCTTCAATATGTTGACATCGAATATGCAATTAACGGAATAAAAGCCGTTAACTGCAGTAACTACCTTGAATTTGACCACGTCACCATCACAGACTTCAGCTCCACTGGCTTCAACCTGGTCAACAGTTCCCCCACAATCACTCACTGTTCAGCCTCAAACTCTGAACCGGAAGGCGCTATTTACCCTGTCGGTCTGTACTGCTATGAATCCAGTCCGACAATTACGCATTCATCCTTCGATAATAACTATAAGGGCGTGGAAGCAATCGGCGTTGGCAGCGTCATTTCGATGGGGCATTGTACGATGAGCGATAATACTATGGCTGGATTGACGATGTATGACGCTATCGGTTACCTTTACTATACCGATTACTTCACTGACTATGGCTTTAACGAGTTCATCGGCAATGATGATGAAGCCGGCGTTATTGCGTCAGGTGTGGCAATCCCATATCTCGGATATCAGGAAACTTCCCCCGGGAATAACTCCATATTCAATAATTATCCCTACCAGGTACACAACAATACGGCTTCCGAAATCCAAGCCGAGTATAACTGGTGGGGCAGCGATACCGGTCCTGACGGTATTTACGGCTCGGTGGATTACGACCCCTGGCTTGATACACCTCCGGGCGGCAGTTTAAGAGCTCCTAAATCGGAAGGCGGCGAAGAAGTAATTGCCGGCGCTGATGACGGCGTTGAGGACATCATACGTCTGGCTGATAGGTTATTTGCACAAGGCAGGTTATCTGACGCACTGGATGCATACCGGGAAATCATTGAAGACTATCCGAACACTGTATATCTCCTTGCTGCATTGAGGCAGATGCGTTATTGTTATCGTGAGCTCGACAGACGTGACGACTGGGATAATATGCTCAGGGAAACAGGCAACAACCGGGGACTGCAAACCAGGCAACGAATGTTAGTCACCTGTTTGTCCGCTCAAGATATGGTTAATGGTGGTGAATCTCAAGAGGCTTTAAGAATGGTATCAGCAGGAATGAGACACCTTAATCGTAACGATAGCGCTTATCCGACGCTTCTTTTCCAGCTTGGTATGATTCAACATTACGGACTTAATAACCCGAGCGGCGCTGCTGAGACATTCAGCAGGTTAATGGAGCTGTTCGGTGAAGATCATCCGCTATATAGAGCCGCTGCATTAGAGTATGCAGAAAGTGTAAGAGATGCTCGTAATATAGACAGTCCATCCGAACCTGATAAAATGAAAATACCGGTTATTCCTACAGAATTCGCTCTTCTCGATCCTTACCCGAACCCGTTTAACGACGTTTCGACTATCCGTTACGCTGTTCCCGAAGCGGGAGATATCAGCATTATCATCTATGATGTCCTTGGCAGGAAGATCGTTGAGTTGGTGAATGAGTGGCGCAAACCGGGTATTCACAAAGCAACGCTTTCATCATCTACACTTAAATCCGGTGTATATTTCTGTAGTATGAAAGCGGTAGATTTTGAACAGACCGTGAAGTTGATATATCTTAAGTAGTGTCTGACCGAAAAGCCCCCTTTTTGTCATTCCCGCGAAGGCGGGAATCCAGATAATCCATTGTTTCTCCTGGATTCCCGCCTTCGCGGGAATGACAAAAGGGGTTATTATCCAGAAAAATGAGGGTTTTCGATCAGACACTAAGTAAGTGCGAAAGTGCAAAAGTATTTTTGGTGAAGCGAACGTTCCTGTTTGCCGTTATAAAAACCGGTAGGTCAGACACTCCTGTCTGACTCAGATGTTAAATCGTGCTGACATCCCGAAATTTCCGGATGACAGCACGATTTCTTTTTTAATATCTGCTTAATCCGTTTTATCTGCTATCAATCCGGCAAGTTTCAAATCCCAATCCATCAGCACAACCAAATAAACCCTCATCACTCTAACTTCCTAACTTGAGTTTATCGTCACACTCCGTCACATCATCGTCACACCCTCTAAGCCTTATCCACCAAGGCTTTCCAGTGAGTTTGTGACGATGTGACGCTGTTTTTGATACTGTTCGTGCATAATATACAACAATTATTGCCGATAGTCAACCGAATAACTGGCAAAGTTGAATCCAATAAAAAAAACTTCTAAGTTTTCCGCATCGCCTGCTTATTCGCAACCTCAGTCAAAAGCCGTTTCCGCAGCCTGATTGATTTGGGTGTCACCTCTACCAACTCATTGTCCTCGATGAATTCCAGCGCCATTTCCAGTGACATAATTCTTGCCGGATGAATCTGATATGCGTCATCCGATGATGATTGGCGCATGTTTGTCAATTTCTTTTCTCTGGTGGGGTTGACCCATATATCCCTTTTCCGTGAGTTCTCACCAACTATTCTTCCGGAATACACTTCGTCTCCAGGTGAAATAAACAACACGCCTCTTTCCTGCAAGTTCTCTAAGGAATAAGCTGTAGACCTTCCTGTCCTGTCAGCGACCAGAACACCGTTTACTTCCCTGTGAAACTCACCGGTATGCGGACGCCAACCGAGGAATACGTTGTTTACAATAGCTGTTCCTCTTGAATCAACAATAAGTGCGACTCTAAGTCCTATAAGCCCGCGCATCGGTATCTCATACTCCAGTCTGACCCATCCCGTAGAATTATTTACCATTTTCAGCATCTTTGCCTTTCGTGGTCCCAGAAGTTGAGATACCGTTCCGAGATAGGTTTCCGGACAATCAATCACAAGATGTTCAAACGGTTCCATTAACTGACCATTCTCGAGCCTGGTTCGGACTGTCGGCTTGCCAATAGTCATCTCAAATCCTTCCCTGCGCATGGTTTCAATGAGTATAGCCATTTGCAGCTCACCCCTGCCAATAATACGAAATGAGTTTGAGCTTTCTGTCTCCTCCATCTGCAGCGATGGATTACCCTGTATCTCTTTATACAGGCGATCATGCAATTGCCGGCTAGTAAGAAAAGTCCCTTCCCGACCCGCGAATGGTGAAGTATTTACTGAAAAAACCATTTTAAGCGATGGTTCATCTATCTTAAGCGCCGGAAGAGGTTTTGGAGTCTCGACGTCTGTAAGTGTGTCACCAAGTTTGATACCCTTAATGCCTGCAATAGCGACAATATCACCAGGTCGTGCTGTCTTAATCGGTACTCGTTTAAGTCCGGTAAAACCGAATAGTTCAGTTACTTTCGCTTTAATTCCACCTTCGCTCTCAGTTCCATCAGTCATCAATACAGTATCGCCTGAATGAATAAGACCATTGGTTACTCTGCCAATTCCAATTCTCCCAAGATAATCACTATAATCAAGCGAGGTAATCTGAAGCTGAAGCGGATGGTTTTCTTCGTATACAGGCGATGGAATTTTCTCAATCAACAGGTCAAACAATGGTTGTAAATTCTTGCCTTTCACCTCCATGCCAAGTGTGGCAGTTCCCGTCTTGGCTATTGTGTAGATTACTGGAAAATTACACTGTTCCTCTGAGGCGTCGAGGTCAAGGAATAGCTCCAGCACTTCGTCAAGTACTTCATCAATACGAGCATCAGGGCGATCAATCTTATTAATAACCACTATGATTGCCAGACCATTAGCGAGGGCATTTGAAAGCACGTATCTCGTTTGTGGTAAAGGACCTTCAGAAGCATCTACAAGCAGAAGGCAGCCGTCAACCATTTTAAGTATACGCTGCACTTCACCGCCAAAATCTGCGTGTCCGGGAGTATCTACAATATTTATTGTTGTATCCTTATAAGGGATTGCAGTATTCTTTGCCATTATTGTGATGCCTTTCTCCCGCTCAAGGTCCATTGTATCCATTGCTCTTTCAGCAATCCTCTCGTGAGCGGAAAATAAACCTGACTGGTGCAGCATTGCATCGACGAGAGTGGTTTTTCCGTGATCTACATGCGCAATAATAGCCACATTTTTTAGTTTTTCTCTTATTTTTTTCAATTTATTAGTTTTCCCTTTAAAAAATGAAGGTGATAAAATAGCATTAATTGGGGTGGAATCAAAGTAAATAGTCAACACACTATGTAAAACTGCGTCACATCGTCACCGAGTGGGCGTGAAGGCTTTGTGGGTGGGGGTTGCAGGGGGTGACGATAATGTGACGGAAGGTGAACGTGGAAACTAAAAAAGCGGTCGGGATCTCGGTGATATCGACCGCTTTTTTCAAACAATTAGATTTACTTCAGGTAGATCATCTTCCTTGTCAGGACTGATTTGCCCGTGGAAAGCCTGTATAGATATATCCCAATCGGGAGATTATCAGGCTCAAATGTAACGTCATATTGACCACTGGTGAATAAACCCTCCGCCAGGACGGCGATCTGCCTGCCTGCAGCATCTATTATCTCAAGTTTTGTCTCTGTTGAGTTATTGAGATTGAATGTGATAATCGTTTGTGAGTTGAACGGATTGGGGAAGTTTTGATGCAGTGAAAACTCCTGTGCATTTAAACTCCCTCCGTCTTCGATCCGCAAGAGTGAGGTACAGTGAGCAGATACTACGAGCGGATTTTCCAGAACCGGATCATTGTGGAAGATTTCAATTTCAGTCTCCAATTCACCGTATTCCTCCGGCTGCCACCTGAAAGTTATCTCAGTTTCTTCTTCATGACTAATGGTATAGGGCAATTCCACATCCCAGGAGATTTGTTCGGTGAATTCTTCGGCAGGTTCAATTCGCATGATCCTGCCATCACCCACACCGTTGTTGGCAATCGTAATGGTCTCGCTGTTGCTTCCACCTTGCCAGATCTCTCCGAATTCCAATGACTCTTCCTGGAAAATTAGTTCCGGTGCGAGATACCTTACTCGAATACTGGCAGCAAGCTCGAAATCTTCTTCCTCCTCCCCAGGCAGGGAATTTATTTCAACCAGCAATCCATAATCCGGAGCGAACCAACGGTAGCTGTGAGTCGGCTCAATACTCAGACCAAGATCGATCGGAAATTCCATACGCCTCCCCAGGATTTCAGCGACGCCAACCGCATATATTTCAACGCCGAGGAGCACATGCTGTCGTATGGTTTCAACCTCACCAGAGGGAAATCTGACCGTACCCCAGGCGTCGGTTTCCGCTTCACCTCCGACCTCGATAACGATGTAAACAGAGTCGAGGATACCACCCATCAATGTATCCGGCGCTTCCATTCCATAAGCAAACGATCCCGTCATATCCCATTCTTCATCGAATTCGGCAGGCATGGGAAGCAATAGAATTGGCTCAGGGAAAATAATTGGGAAGTTAAGATTGCCAAAACCCATTGTGGAGCCTGTTCCAAGCAGGAACCAGCCGTCATCATTAATCAGTTCATACTGGTAGCTATCACCGAAGTTCAAGGCAATTCCACCGCTGGAGGAAAGTGAAATACGGTTTGCATCTTCAAAATCTTCGCCATTGGGTGCGTCTTCAGGCGCGATTAATGAATCGTATTCAACATCATCAAATTCGTAGTTTGTAAAATCCCATTCCCGGTCTTCACCTCCGAATCCGAGGTCAACCTCGATACCTTCCGGATCGGCAAGGACGTAGAATGGTAAAATAGATCCTGCCTCAGTCGGAATATCCTCAGGTCCAATCTCAACCTGGGCAATGGCTGAACCGGGAAAGATGTTCAGTATCAGAAAACCTGATATAAGTAAAACAGTGGAAAGCTTCATTTTAACTCCGAATTTAAAGATGTTTATGAAAAGTAATTTAAGTTACGAAGTATAATTGGTTTTTCAAAGGGGAATACGAAAATAATTATTGTTGTATTGTTGTATTGTTGGATTGTTGGATTGTTTTGGGATAAAACAACTTTCCTTTTGTTCTGACGGCAACTCTTCAGACGGTGCTGTCAACCGCGGTGGGTTGACAGCGGAAAAACAGCCTGAAGGCTGGACTCTGAACTTAAATTTTTCAAGGGAATGTAAAGATATTGAAGAAAAGTAATTTAAGTCACGAAGTATAAATGGTTTTTCAAAGGGGAATACGAAAACAATTATTGTTAAATTGTTAAATTGTTAAATTGTTGGATTGTTGGATTGTTGGATTGTTGGATTGTTGGATTGTTGGATTGTTGGATTGTTGAAACGCAGATTACGCAGATTGTACAGAATTTTTTGACAGGATAACAGGATTTACAGGATTGTCTATTACAGTATTTCCTGGAAGTAATGACTTGTTAACATCGTCGCGAGGAACGCTGGGACGAAGCGATCTGTTTGAATATTAGTGACGAAAGAGATTGCTTCGCTTCGCTCGCAACGACGTTACTTTCAAGAAACACTAATATTGTTGGATTGTTGAACCACAGATTACACAGATTGCATAGACTTTTTAAGACGGGATAACAGGATTTACAGGTTTGTTAGTTAGACAGATCTGAGTTGATCTGGAATCCGGTAATGATTCAAGGTGGGGGTATTTAATAATTTTAGTAGCAATTGGGAGCAAATGGTTGATTTTGTGCTAAAAATGTTGTATATTATCAACATGGTTATAAAACAGTGTCACAGAGTGGTTGCAGCGCCTTTGTGGGTGTGGATTGCAGGGGGTGACGATAATTTGACGGAAGGAATAATGGAAACATTGATGAAACTTGTGCTTGAGGACGATCCTTACTATGAAGCGGGACCGTATCATGTGTTGCGGAAATCCAGACCGTATGTTGAATATATTCAAAATGAGAGCGGAGGATTCTATCTGCGTAATGAGCGGGGAACGCTGCGCGGGTATAAACTGGTGTTTCTCGGGAAACGGGAAGCGACGCTCAAGAGGGAATACCGTCAGTTGGTTACATCGGGGATAGTCTCCTGTCCTTCGGATGCTGAAACGTTCAGGGATGAAGAGGAGATATTTGAAAATATAATGAACTGGCTGGAAAGGGTGCTGGTATTAGGAAGCGAAGGGGAACTGGCAGCGATGGCAGCTTACGCGATGATGACCTGGTTTGTATTCTGTTACGATTCGGTTCCTTACCTCAGGTTTTTGGGAGAATACGGCACCGGTAAGAGTACGGCGCTGCGGGCACTGAGTGAGCTGTGCTATCGTGCTGTGAACATTTCCGGAGTTATGTCGCCTGCGCCCATTTACCGGCTCATCAAACAGATCAAAGGGACGCTGGTGATAGACGAGGCAGACCTGCGAGGAAGCATCTGGCATAACCAGGTAATCAGAATACTGAACCACGGGTATACTCGCGGAGTGGCAGTGGTCAGGTTGGGCTGTAATCGCGAGCCGGAGACATTCGAACCGTTCGGACCCAAGGTGATCGCTACACGCGCGGAATTCAGCGATCCGGCTTTAGAGAGCCGGTGTCTGACCATCACTATGAAGCATCGCAACACGAAAGACATTATGAGTCTCAACGATGAGAGGATATTAGAGGGAGCTGCCGTGATCCGGAATAAGCTGTTGTCGCTACGGATGGCATACGCGAATATGCAAGCCGGTTCATCAGTGTTCAGGGGAGAAACTCTGAAGCCGCCGGAACATTGGGAGCCGCGGGTGAAGCAGATTGTGCAGCCGCTGTATGACTTCACGCCAGTCGATTACCATTCGGAAATAAAGGGATTTATGGAGGCTGTGAACGTCGGTTACTGCGAAGCGCTCCGCAACGGTCCCGAAGAACAGGTTAAGCGAATCCTGCGCCGAGCCGACAGCATGGGGGTTTCCAGGATGTGGCTGGCGGAAGTCTATCAGTTGCTGGACTATAAGTGTCGGAAACGCAATACTCGCAAGTCGGTGTCGAGGATATTGGAGAGGATAGGGGCGTATCGGAGGCATGGTCGGGAGGGGACGTTTTATACCTGGGAAAGTGATATTTTTAGGTGATTGTTGAATTGTTAAATTGTTAAAGAAAGGGATAAAATCACAGTGGATTTGGCGGATTAAGTGGATTGAATCGATCCGGAATAAATTTGGTGGATACGTTCTCAGGTGAGGAATTTGAACAACATTGCCAGGATTGAGGGAATACCATAGTATATACCAAGTATATAAAAAACCTTCTTAACCTCCGCTCCAAACCACTTATAAACGAAGTAAAAAATAGTTATGAAATGGAACAAGAATCCAATACCTAAAAACAGATCGCCTAAAAGGTGTAAAACTGTGGCAAGTATTAGCCACCCAAAAACTTGCCAAACCGACACCACCCCGGAGAATGGTGATTGTCCGGTAACGATAGCGACAGATATAAGCAACCACATAATCCCGATAAATAATCCTGCCAAGTAAAACATTCGAACCTCCTTTTTCATAATTTCCGACCAGTGCAATTAGCATCCAACAATCATTAGCGCCAGTTGCAAATTAAGCAATCTAAACCATCCTGTCAAGTTGAATTAGGATATTATGTGGTTTTGGAAAGTAGAAAATTCACAGCGGATTAAGCGGATTAAGCATAAGAATTCACAGCAGATTTAACGGATTAATCAGATGAGGAAGGAGAAGGGCGAAGGGCGAAAGTAAGAAAGTGTGAAAGTGGGGGGAAATTCACAGCGGATTTAGCGGATTATTCGGATGGGGGGGGGTTGATGAGGATGCGGGTAAGTGAGTTAGCGGAGGGGGGAGGATTTGTTGCGTTGGGTTATTCTGATGAATTGGGACTTGAAACCCGGTGGTAAATCACTCAATTAGGACTTGTAACTTGAGACTTGCGACTTGAGACTATACTCACATGCATCTCTCTGTCAGGGAGAATCATACTCGAATAGGTCTCCGTAGTCATCCGGAATGTTGGATCGAAGCCAGAGTTGTTTATCCTATGCATAAAGGATGGATACACAAAGTGATAAAACTAATAGTAAACGGATAAGAATTTTATTTTTTTCGTTGGAAATATATTTTTCAAAATCAGATTTATCTTCCGGTGTTTTCTATTCTGTTGTTTTTCTGTATTATGGAATTTTCAAGCGAGAATATTAAAAAGATAAATATAATATAGTAAGATTTGAAGAAAAGGGGAATAGAGTTGACTTAGAAAAATGAGTTGAGTACATTATATATGTAATTGGGTAAAATATTAAGACATTAAGAATTCAATTAGCAAAGGCATAATTTTTAAGGATACTTAACAATGGCAGTACCGGACTTAACACCTGAACAAGTCCAGTCGATCATTCCTGCAGCAAGCAGTATTGAACTGCTTGATCGTGGGGGACAAAAAATCGTATTCACCGGAATCATTAACAACCAAAAATATGCATTAAAATTCATGTCACCGAATCCCCTACAAATTAATGCATCGGTTGCCGGATTCTTTGATGACGTAACTGCACGAGCTCAACGCGAAGTTGAAACAATGAGACAATGTGATTGCCCTAACCTTGTCAAAATGGGTCCAATTGGATTGACTACAGCAAAAATATCGGGAAACGACATTCTTTACTTCAGTGAAGAATTCATTGATGGGGAAAACCTCAAAGAATATCATAAATTACATGGAAATTTTTCAATTCCTGATCTAATTAAGTTAGCTCAGAATATTTCAAACGCAATTAATGAAATCTGGCAATTTGCTAAAATACATCGAGATATTAAACCCGGGAACATAATGAGTCGCTCCTCGAATGGTGATTTCATTCTTCTCGATATGGGTCTTGTATTCGATCTACAAGATAGTTCACTTTCAATTGGACCAGTTGGAACTCTCCTCTATTTTTCACCAGAACAGTTAGACTTCACAAATCGACGAAGTTCTCTGAATTTCCGGTCAGACCTTTTTTCACTGGGAATAGTACTCTATGAAATGGCTACTGGCAGACACCCTTTTTTCGATCCTAATACTACTTCACTATTTGCTTTCGGGTGGAATATTGCCAATATGAGACCTGTACCACCAAAGGATTATCGTACAGATCTACCGCAAAGTTTGAATGATATTATTTTGCGCCTACTTGCAAAGCGTCCGGCACTGAGATATAGGAGCATCAAACTGTTAAACGTAGCATTAGATCAAATCTAACAAAAGAGGGTTTCATGAGTATTCTAGCTCAGTGCGGATACGGGAGAGGACAGAAAATAGAAAAGGGTATTGATGCAGGTTTAATAGACGGTGTAATTATGAGCCCCCGGGATGAAAGGCGTCAACGTTTAGAATCTGACATTCAAACTTGGCGAGAAGCTTATCCAGATGCGATGATTCTGTTTGATCCACAGTTTTATGCATCAAAGTTCACCAATCCACGTGATGGTCATTTGAGTGAATACGAATACTACAAGAATAACTCAGGACTTAAGCGAACCCATTTTTCTCCCTCTCTAATCCAGAAGTACGTTAAAGAATGCCTTGATTACCAAATCAACATATTGGGTGAAAACCCGGAATACTTGATCTCACCATCAATTTCGATAGATGATTTCTACGATCATTGGAGTCAAATTGCCATTAATCTGGCAATAGAATCGGCGGATTATCACTCTAGTCTGAATAATCCACCACCTTTACTCATTTCGATTGTAGTTTCAGAAACCGCATTTCGGAGTTTACCGTCGGTTGAAGAATTTCTCGACATTCTTACAGAATTGGAAGTCGAAGGATTTTATCTTTTAATCAAACGAGATGCTAATTACCTTGTACATGCATATGAACCAACAGCTTACAGTAATATCTTATACTTTTGTTACATTCTTTCAGTTATTAATGGCTATAAAATCATTTCAGGTTATAGTGATTGGCATAGTTTTTTACTTCATACTGTTGGAGTAAATTATACTGCCTGTGGATGGTATCAAAATCTAAGATATTTTTCGCTTGCGAGATTTCAACCCTCAACTGGTGGAACGCGACCGAGAAAAAGATATTCATCTATACCATTGCTCTCGAATCCTCTAATTAATCCTGAATTCAATAGTATTTTTATCTCAGGTTATATTCAGAACGCTTTATCTGAATCAAATTACGATTACATTCTTTTGAATGGTCCCATTTCTGGAGAAGGTAATTGGTCTGATGAAATTTCATGCTTTGCTCATTGGTATAGTCTGAAAACTATTGTGGAAAGAATAGAATCGCATGCATTAGTTGCAGACCGAATTATTGAAGCGAATCTGATTATTCAAAGTGCTCAACAACTCTACCTACAACTGGAGAATGCAGGAATTAACTTTGATCCATCAACAGGTCCGAACCATCTTGACGAGTGGTTAAGTGGCTTAAATGAGTTTAGAGGAATTGCACATTTATAACAGTAATTAAGGAAAAATGTCAACAAGCTTTATATCAGAGCATACTGCCGAATATTTTTTAATTCCAAAACTGATAAATGCCTTATCGCGAGAAGGGAGAAACGTTATCCCGTTCTATTTTTGGCGTTCTCGTGAAGGGTCAAATATCAGTCAGAAATGTGACAGAAACCAGAAAATCAGGCTCTTAGCAATGTATCCTCGTCGTCCGAAGATTAACGTACCAATGCAAGATGCTGTTTTAGTAAAATTTAACGAAGTGATATTCAATAGAGCAAAATATCTCCAGTCGAACGGAATACCAACAATTGCAGGTGTTCCACTCGTATCATCTTTATTTAATTTGAGTCTTGATTGCCCTTGTGCATGGTTTGTTATATCACAAAATCTGAAAATCAATCAGGACTATAAGTTGACTATTACTATATCTTCGAATTCTGTTGTTGATGAGGATTCAAATTTAATTATCAAACCTCATTATATTGAAGATATTGTTGAGTATTATGAAGAGAACTCATTAGAAATGACTTGGCAAAAGGCTATCGAAATACTGAAGGGATCAGGAGATGATAATCCTTATTTCTACCATTATTTTGGCGTACGGTACAAGCCTGTTTACTTCCTAATTCAAGATAAGATGTAAAGGGAATTGGAGCCAACGATGGTAACATCCAAAATTAAACATACAGAATTACAAATGGGGGACGCCTTTCAGAAACTCCTTAGTTCCTCAGAAGGCTTGCCTGGAATTGGAACTTTCGGTGGTGTTTATAGAGAAGTCAATTGTCAACAGGGAAGACCGGACTTCATTGCTTTAAGAACAAAGGAAGACTCTCCGGTTGAACTGTTGCCTCATTCCATTGGGTACGTCGGTTCTTCAATTCTAAGTGTGCTGAAACCAAATGCACCAAGAACCTTGGAATATCTATTATCTCATTCTGAGTATAGTTCAAAATCATTGAAAAAGCATTTACAGCAGCTCCTTGTTTCTGATCACATCATTCAGACCTCTACTGGATCTTATATACTCGGGACAAGAGTAAAAATAAGAGACTATGAAATTTGGGCTTTCGAGTTGAAACTCAATAATCCTAAACGAGCTGTTTTTCAAGCCCAACAGAGTCGTGTTTATGCAGAACATTCCATAATAGTCATCCCACCAGGGCAAGAGAAAAACTATTCTCGATTTAACGAGACTATTAAGAGATGGGGAATTGGTCTATCAACATTTGATCCAATTTCGGGCATCTTTTCAATAGTAAAAAAAACACTAAAATCCCCTGCTCTTTCTCGTCAACATCAAATATATATGATTGCTCAATTAGGAAATTCTGTGTAGTGATTGTTAAGGTCACAGATTTCAGTTATTCTTTGGATTATACATCGCAATCATTTCTAATCTCATCCTTAATATTCCCCTTACTTTCAGGTTATGCAGCAATAAGGATTTAAGGTTATTCCCAATGATATTTTCTACGATTCCCATTCAAGTTGGGAATGAGGAAATTAGAACTGGGAAATGTTAAATTGTTGGATTGTTGGATTGTTGAACCACAGATTACACAGATTGCACAGAATTTTTTGACAGGATAACAGGATTTACTGGATTGTTTAACAACAGAGTGCGGATTAAAGATGAAGTAAGGAAGAAAATTGTTAAATTGTTAAATTGTTGGATTGTTGAACCACAGATTACGCAGATTGCACAGAATTTTTGACAGGATAACCCGTCGATAGCCGGGCAGGCAGGATTTACAGGATGTTAGAGACTGACGCTACGCTTATTGGCAGACTGACGCTACGCTTAGTACAGGGTTGGTTTCATCTCACCCAAAGTCACATTCACATTTTCACGTAATGCCAGGTACCAAATGCCACTTCCGTATCGCCCAGGGCTTCTGCTTCACTCTCTTTCAAGCCATAAAAATCGATGCTGAGAGTATCGGCTGCTGTGAACGTCCAGACTAATTTCGTAAATAGTCCCACCTGCTGGGGTTGGTCAGGGTGTTCCTTTATCTGCATTACAGCGAGATTACTGTTATTATCAAATTGTTTGACTTCGGACTTTACATCGCCTGAATTCTGGTTGTCCCAGTCCATAACGATTTCCTGATTTGTGACGTTCGTAATATGTGGTGACGAAATGTTGTCGATATAAGGCGGTTGAGAATCCCAATCTCCAATAATAGCAATATCGGAATTAGAATTATTCGAGTCGGCTGGATTATTGTCTTCTGAACAACCAGCGAGGAATCCTGTAATGAATATTATCAGAATTAATGATCGATGATGCAATTTCATTCGTTTTTCCTTTTAAGTTTTATTTATCTTTTCTGCCTGATACAAATGGTCAGGCAAACTGGATGACAGGATGTTCAAAGATAAGATAGTGTCTTGTATTTAATAATGCAAGTTTGACTCATTGTTTGATTGTTGGATTGTTGGATTGTTGAACCACAGATTACGCAGATTGCACAGAATTTTTGACAGGATAACAGGATTTACTGGATTGTTTAACAACAGAGGTTTTTGCAAAAGTATCAAAGTAACGGCATTTATTAGAAATTGCTTGCTACTCGAATAGGAAGGAAATACTTTTTCTTCCTAATGCTTAATCTTGTTTCATTGAAATTATTCCTTT
>JAVCDD010000237.1 GCA_030765125.1 Candidatus Hatepunaea meridiana | reverse complement strand
CGCTGGGCTAATTCCATTCCGCCTACGGCTTCATTCCATTAGCCCAGCGAAATAGCGCCACAGGCAACAAAATAAAAACGGGAATTATAATTGTCGCTGACTGGGAAGAATAATTGTCGTTCATCACAGGAGTTTTCCTCCTTTCGTCGTGATGGGGATGGGTTTTTGGCTATGGCTTGTGTTACTGGGATGAATTTTGGTTAAAAACGTTGCACACTATGTAAAATAGCGTCACATCGTCACCGAGAGGGTGCAAAGCCTTTGTGGGTGGGGGTTACAAGGGGTGACGATAATGTGACGGAAGGTGACGATGTTTGGAATGGGAAGTAAATCAACAGAATCAGTAATGCCTGTCCTTTTGCTGGTGTTATGTTGTGTAATGTTGTGTTGTCTTGGTTTTTTCATTAATCCACCTCCCCGGATAGAGGATCTAATACTTTTATCGTCAGTCCGTCCATTTTTCTTATGATTTGCTTATCTGAGGTGACAAGTGTTATCTCTTTTTGCATTGCGGTAGCGACAATAATTGAATCAGGCAGTTTAAGATTGAATTTCTTTCTAACTTCAACTGTTTTTTTAATTATCAGATCATTGATTAAAATACAATTGACATTTTCAATAAATAACAGTATTGCCTATTTCTCCTCTTCTGTTTTATATCCAACCGATAGCTCAATCAATGTAATGAAAGAGATATGTAATAAGTCATTTTCCTTAATATTGGAAAAATTACCTGTATCACACACAAAATGAATAACCGCATTTGTATCAAAAAGATAATTCATCTCTTTCCCACTCCTTTCTTATTCGACGCTGAAATTCCATCCCATCAATCTTTGTTTTTAAGCAACCCCGAAGTGATAGTATAGAATCATTATCTTTTTTTTCATCATGTACATTATGTAACACAATGATTTCTACTCTTTTGCCTTTGTAGTTAATCAGCTCGGGTAATCTATCCGAGGTAATCGTTCTTATTATTCTAAGCGCTTCCATGAGTTTTTCAACAGAATCAGTAATATCTCCAGTTAGTTGACATCCTCTCGTTATAGATACAGTTTAAATCCTTGAAATAGCAAAGGCAAGCCTATTATTATAAAACTACAGTTAATTTGAAAATTGAGTGAGTATTACTAACAAGATGTATAAAACAGCGTCACATCGTCACAGAGTGGGCACTAAGCCTTTGTGGGTGGGGAGTAGAGGGTGTGACGATAATGTGACGGAAGGTGACGATATGAATACTCGTTCCCACGCTGGAGCGTGGGAACGAGAAAAATACTCAGCCCTTATTTCGAATCTATCATCATCAGGATATTTATTCTTATCTGAGCATTTGAAGGTTTGCCGGAACAGGAAACAATCCAACGTACGTTCTCATTTTATCCTCCTTGAAAAGTGGTTGGAAGTATCTGTATTTTAGAATGCTATTTAGGACCCCAAATATAATTCCCCTTCTTATCAATATAACCCATAACTCTACCAGAATAGTCACCGAATAGAACCCGTGCTAATCCATTAGAAAAATCGCTGGCAAAATCAAATTTTGGCTCAATTACAACTTCGCCTGTTTTGTCAATATATCCCCATTTCTCACTGCCGGATATTTCACCAACTCTTATCTTTGCAAGACCTTCATAAAAGCCAAAAATCACATATTCTCTGGTTGGTTCAATAATAAAATTTCCCATCTTATTGATTACGGCAGATTTAGAATAACTATCAACGATTTCAACACAAGCCAGTCCGTCTCTGAAGCCATCAGTAATAGTATACTTCGGTTCAATTACTATCTTGCCCGTCTTATCGATGAAACCGACAAGCCGCTCATTCATCCTTATGGGAGCTCTTCCATCGGAGAATGGGGAAGCTCTATAAAACTTGGGTTCTATAACAATACTCCCCGATTTATCGATATATCCCCAATTCTTTTCCCCAATCTTAACAGGAGCCAATCCTTCCGAAAACCAACCAGCACTTTTATATATGGGTTTAATAGCAATATTCCCTGTCTTATCAATAAAACCATACATACTGTCTATTTGCACATTTACTAAACCTTCTGAGAAAAATGGCACCCTATGTGAACAAAACTTCGGTTCGATGACTGTTTCTCCCTCTTTATTAATGAACCCCCACTTTCCTCCAACCGGAATAGCTAACAATCCTTCCGAAAATCCAAAACGATCACAATATGAAATATATGATGTATTCCAATTATTGTGTCTATCAAATTCGGTGAAAAGATATACATTATTCTGGTTCATATCAATAATTGCGAATTTATTATCTATCATTACAAGGGCACGATCTTCATGGAATCCACCAGCATAATCATATTTTGGTTTTATGATAACACTACCAGCGGCATTAATGTAGCCATATTTGTCATTTTCGAGGAATGGAAAAAGGGTGGTTGAAGACTCTTTGTTACCACAACCGTATATTGCAAGAATGGCAATAAGATAAGAAATAAATAGTTTACGTTTCATTGTGCATCCTAATTGAATTGTTGTTTAAAAACTAAGGTGAGAGGGACCTCTATTTTATGTGAACCACTCTTGAATATAGTCCAGAGCAACTGAGAAGTCAAGAAATAATTGCATTTTGGGTAAAACAAGGTAATATCTCTTATCTATAAACTGAGGAAACAACAAAGCTCGCATTCCGCTATGGAGTGAAGCTATAAGTTATCCTATGGCAACCATTATTATACTTAACTGATGAGTAGTGGAAATGAGTTGAATATGCTTTCCGCTAATAAATAAATCCCATCGTAATCATAACGCTGACCCAGTTTTGGTTTCCAGTAGCGACCATGGGCAAGCCAATGTCGATATTTGAAAGCGCCTTTCAAGTCTCCAATCAAAGAGTTTCGAACATCACTATGCTCTACCTAACCACGATAAACCGGAAATACTAACAAGGATATACATGATAAACAGGATTTATGAAGCTGTGTTTTGTTCGACCCCTTCGGGGTCGTTATAGGGTTTGTAATTTGATTCGGTGGGTTTCACCCACCGCTATTCACATTCATTCCCTTCGGGAATGCTTAATGAACCGGTATTGAAATCATGTTTTGATATTTCAAGTATGCAATATCGTCAAGATCAAGGTGCTGTCTGGAGAAAGTAACTCGTTCACCCATTTGAAACTTCCATTAAGGCGTCATAAAACGATTCCTCCACAAGAGGATAGTATTTAATGTGTGGAGGCTGAGTTGCAATCTTCCATGCCCATGATGTTACTTCCGGCAGTTTCTCCTTAGATGGAGGTTTCTCACCTTTAATATAAACTCGAGCTGAGATTTTTGGCGCCGATGCAGCGCTATCTACGAGAACAAACTTAATCTTTCCATTAGGTCCAATCAGATCTACGCGACCTTTAGAACCAATTAGGTTTGTTCCAATTGGATCAAGCTTCAGCCTATTTGCCCCAAGTGAAATGGTTGCGGTCTGAGCCTCATACTCACCAATATACTGTTCAAAGATTTCCTTCTTGTAATAAGAAATCTTTATTTTCCCCTCATCAACATAAGACTTCAGATATGATTCTATCGTTTTATAGAACCTATCTAAATACTCTATCCATTCGCTACGTTTTGCAGCCCAATCAATTTTTTTCGATTGACTATGACTTGCCTGTCTCTTTAAAAATTCGTCAAATTCTTTATTAGCCATGTTTTATCCCATTCTTTGACAGCCTAACTTGTTATTCTAAACAATTCACTCACTTTTGGGTGAACCATTCTTGAATATAATCCAGAGCAACTTAGAAGTCAAGTAATAATCGCCTTTTGGTAAAACAAGGCAATATCTCTTTTCTATGAGCAGGGGAAATTAGAGATAAGTTTCAAATCAGGTATGCTGTCCCTTTTATTTTCAGATTTCCATTCACAGCAGATTAAGCAGATTAAGCAGATAAACCGGCAGGTCACACGCTTTAAGGCGCAAGACCTGCCAGAACGAGCTACATCTGTCTTTAAGGCACAAAACCTGCCAGAACGAGCATGCGTTCCCACGCTGGAGCGTGGGAACGAGGGAGTATTAGCCCGTCTTCAGCCGGAGTGTTGCGGTTTTGAAGACAATGCAAAGAGCGCGCTTGTCGGATTAGTGTTTCACCATCCTTCACACCGGCTAAAGCCGGGTGCTAAGGGGAGCCTGCTGAAGCAGGCTAAATGCTGACAGCGGGGAAAACGACAGACAGGAATGTCTATCCTACCTGGGAGAGGAATGAAGAGTAGAGAAATTTGTATACTATCCCTCTATTTCCATCACTTCATCAAAACGATTTTCTTCATATCACAAAACGAGTCAGCTTTCAATTGCACAAAATAGATTCCTGCCGGAGCGTTCATTCCATTCCACACTACTGAATAATGCCCCGGTGTCTTCCGTTGATCGATCAATTTTGTGATTGAACGACCGGTCACGTCGTATACACTAATCGATACATCCGCTGTTGTTGGTAAACCGTACGACAATTTTGTTATGGAATTGAACGGATTGGGATATGATTCCGTCAGATAGTACTCAAGGGGAATGCTGTTCGGATCATCACTGACCGCATCAGGACCGATTCCGAGTAACGTAACTGTGAGTGAATCATTGAACGGATCATCGGAAATGATAGTCAGTGTTCCTTCGATATTACCAATTGCATCCGGTGTAAATGTTACAGTAACATCGTGGCTGGAATCCGGCTCAACGGCAAACAAAGTGTCAAAGTCGGTGCTGAATTGCTCACCTTCAGTGATGATGTTGGAGACTGTCAAATCTGTATAACCGACACTCAAGATCGTTAGAGTCATTGTAACAGATGAGTCTATCTCAACTTCGTCGAAGTTCAGAGTATCTGCCGACAGATCAATATACGGAGGTAGTCCCTCTTCCCAGAAGCGGTAAATTCCCACGTTTGTTTGATCTGCAACATAGATCAAGCCATCTTCCGATAGGGCAACACTAAATGCTCTTCCCGGTGTATTATAATATCCCACCTCTTCAGGATGTTCAGGATCAGCAACGGAGATAATACGCAAACCGTTAAAATGGTTTGCTACGTAAGCATAGTCGCCGGAAACCGCGACGCTAAAGGCTGACCCCTCTGTATAATAGTATCCTACTTCTTCCGGATTTTCAGGATCGGCAACTGAGATGATACGTAAACCGTGTGTAGCGTCCGCTACATAAGCGTAGTCGCCGGAAACCGTGACGCCTCTGGCATCCCTAACTGTATCATCGTATTCCACTTCTTCCGGATGTTCAGGATCAGAAACCGAGATGACACGCAAACCGCTTGACCCGTCCGCTACGTAAACATAGTCGCCGGAAACCGCGACGCTATGGGCATAATCTGTATCGTGGTATCCCACTTCTTCCGGATGTTCGGGATCGGTAACTGAGATGACACGCAAACCGCTTCTATAGTCCGCTACGTAAGCATAATTGCCGGAAACTATGACGTCCATTGCAAAGTCAGGTGTTTCAAGGCATCCCGCTTCTTCCGGCTGTTCAAGATCGGTAATTGAGATGATACGTAACCCACTATTCCCATCCGCCACGTAAGCGTAGTCACCGGAAACCGTGACGCCTCTGGCATTCCCATCTGTATCGTAGTATCCCACTTCCTCCGGTTGTTCAGGATCGGCAATTGAAATGAAACGCAGACCGCTATAATTGTCCGCCACATAAGCATAGGCGCCGGAAACTTCGATGTCATAGACCTTCCCATCTGTATTATAGAATCCCACTTCGTCAGGATGTTCAGGATCGGCAATTGAGATGATACGTAAACCGCTTTCCCTGTCCGCTACGTAAGCATAGGTGCCGGAAACCGTGACACCCATGGCATCCCCAGGTGTTTCACAGGATCCCACTTCTTCCGGATGTTCGGGATCGACTACTGAGATGACACGCAAACCGTTTGACCAGTCCGCTACGTAAGCATAGTCACCAGAAACGGTGACGCTGTGTGCAGACCGCGGATTATCACTGTATCCCACTTCTTCAGGATGTTCGGGATCAATTAATGAGATGACGCGCAAACCACCATTCCCGTCGGCTACGTAAGCATAGTCGCCGGAAACCGTGACGCTAATGGCTTCCCCAGGTGTATCATAGTATCCCAATTCTTCCGGATGTTCGGGATCGGCTACTGAAATGACGCACAAACCGGCTCTCCCATCCGCTACATACGCATAGTCGCCAGAGACTGCAACCCCAAAGGCTGTCCCCGGTGTATCATAGAATCCCATTTCTTCCGGATGTTCAGGATTGGCAATTGAAAGGATACGCAAGCCATTATCTCCATTGGCTACGTATGCATAGTCTCCGGAAACCGTTACATCTTGTGCGTACCCAGGTGTATCGTAGGATCCTACTTCTTCCGGATATCCGGGATCGGCTATTGAAATGACACGCAAACCACCTAACCTATCCGCTACGTAAGCATAGTCGCCGGAAATCGCGACGCCACGGGCTGACCACTGGTTATCGTCCCAATAACCGATAATCTCAGGATTTTCTGGATGGGATATGTCTACAATCTGTAAACCAGAACGTCCAGCAGCTACATAAGCAAAGTTACCGACAACGACTACATCACGAGCAACATCCCATTGGTTGTAAATCCGCCCAACCTGTTCAACGTTCTCAGCTTCTTGAGCGGATGCGCTTCCAGCCACGAGGGCAAGCGTAAGAACCATTAGAAGAACTGTTGAGTGTTTCATTGATGGTTCTCCTGTGTTTGTTTGTGTTCGCTCTGTTTAGAATGAGTGATTTCACCCGCATAGTACAACATATCGGGACATAAATCAAGATCACTGTGCTATTTAATTGAATCTAATAACTAATATTCTGCCAATTCTTTAGCAAAGCGAAAATAAGGGGACAGTATACCTATTTTTCTATGGATTGTAGTTATTCTAAAGAGTATTTATAAAATAGGTATACTGTCCCCTTATTTTCCGATTTCCATTCACAGCAGATTAAGCAGATAATCCGGCAGGTCACACGCTTTAAGGCGCAAGACCTGCCAGAACGAGCCGCATCTGTTAAATCTGCGTAATCTGCGGTTAAAAACATGCGATAAGAGTGTAGTTAAAGAACCATGCGACATGAGTGTCGCATCTACTGCACATTAGTTCATATTTTGCTTGACAATCCATTTTTTCCTCCTTATATTATACTGCACATAAGAGCAGTATAATGAAATATATTCATCGATCAATAGTCTTTATCACAATTCCCGCATTCCCAATCGCTGTAGAACGGGTGGTCTCTAAGAGGTTGAATGACCGTCCGATGGTTCTGGCGCAATCGGGGAATGCACGGTCTCGGTGCCTGTCGGTTTCTGCTGAAGCTCGGAACTTTGGTATTTATCGAGGGATGTCGTTAGGCGACGTTCGACGACGCTGCCGGGACATTGCAGTGCTCTACCCAAATCCTTCACTCTATCAACGAGCGGTCTTAGCTATACAGAAGATAATCAGTGAGTATTCTCCCCTGATTGAACCGACTCGCGCAGGACAAAACTACCTCGATATAACCGGAACTGACAGGCTGTTCGGGAGTGCGTCGTCAGTGACTCAATTGCTGCGACAGAGGATACACCGGGAACTGCGTTTACCGGCTGAGGCGGGGATTGCTGTAAATAAGCTGGTCAGCCGGGTCGCTGCTTTCGATGCTTCACCGGAGGGATTGCTCGAAGTTGACCGCGGCAGCGAAGAACCGTTTATGGAACCGCACCGGATTTCGGTACTGCCAACGGTTGATCGTAAGCTCAGATCACAGCTTATCGAACTGAACGTAACCCTGATTCAACAAATCAAACAGATAGAACTCGATCTGCTGCTAATGGCGCTTGGTCCGGTTGCACTATCCCTTTCACGCCAGGCAAAGGGAATTGACCCGGAACCTGTTCTGCCACCAACCATTCCACCGAGGATCGTTATTGCTGAAGAGCTTTCAGAGGATACAAATGACAAAGATGAAATCCTTAATCATATCAATCGAATGGTTATCGAAGGAACGTTCCGGCTTCATCAGCGCACGCGAGCAGCCTCGGAACTGCTCCTGAATATCCACTATAGCGACGGCAAGATTGTCCGGGGATCAAAGAGGCTGCGAAAACATACTAATTCAACATCAATTTGGTTGAAATTTGCGCGGGAGCTTCACGATAATATTGTAACAAGGCGGGTGCGTATTCGGCGAATTGAATTGAACTTTATGCGGTTGTCCAAAGATACTCCGCAACTTGACCTTTGGAACCAATCAAATATGGGAAGTGGGAGCAATATCAAAATTAGATCATCATCCTATAAGAAGCTGAATAATGAAAAACTAGACCACGTAATGAACGCTATGGAAAAGATACAATCCCGTTTCGGGAAGAAATCACTATCTTATGGAGCCGCCGCCTGATGTTTGCGCATTTGAATGTACACTCCTACTACTCGATGGGCTGGGGAACAACGTCACCGGAAGAGGTCTGTCGAACCGTTAAGGCTCAGGGCTGCAAATCTATTGCGATAACGGATAGCAATAATGTCTATGGTCTTTTCTTCTTTCTGGATTATGCGCGTGAGTTTGGGTTGAAACCGATTATCGGAGCTGAAGTCAACTCACCCGGATATCGCGCGGTATTGCTGGTCAGGGATCGCACCGGATACGCCAATCTTTGTCAGATTATTACAGATCGTCATTTGAACAGGGATTTCGATCTTCGTAAAGCGTTACAAGAAAGATATCAAGGACTCGTTATTCTGTCGGATAATACCAGTATCCTTAAAGCCCTTCATAATAAGACAGATCATTTGTATTCAGAACTGATTGCCGGACAACCGGTTCGTGAGATACTAAAATGCTCAAAAGAACTTGGAATTAAACCGGTAGCCACAACTCGAGCATTCAGGACGAATTCCTATGACTATCATCTTCATAAGCTTTTACGCGCTATAGATTTGAATACAACACTTGATCGGCTGCCTTCGGAAGAATATGCTTCTACTTACGCTTGTTTGCTTGATGAGAAAGAGATGCGCTCTGTCTTCAGCTTCTGTCCGGTGGCAGTGGACAATACGCTCGAAGTTGCGGATAAATGCACCTGGATGCCTGACTTTGGAATCGTCTATCCGGAGGTAGAACCTGGGATGAATGGACAGGCTATTAATATCTTGCGGGAAAAAGCTTACAAGGGAGCAATCTGGCGATATGGACAGGTTACTGATGATGTGCGCAACCGGCTTGAATTTGAACTTAAGCTCATAGAAGACAAGGAGTATGCGCCGGTCTTCCTGGTTGTAGAGGACATTGTCAAGCAATCACCTCGCACCTGTGGGCGAGGGTCGGCGGCGGCGAGTATTGTCTCATACTGTCTTGGCATCACACACGTTGAACCGCTTCGACATAAATTGTTTTTCGAGCGATTCATTAATTCCGCACGAACCGATCCACCGGATATTGATATTGACTTTGCCTGGGACGAACGTGATGATGTATTGGACTACGTTTTTCAAAAATACGGAGTCGATAAAGCGGCGATGGTATCCAATCACGTCAGCTTTCAGAAGCGCGCTGCCATCCGTGAGACAGCCAAAGTTTACGGTTTGCCGGATATGGAGATATCCGCCGTAATTAAACGTATCGGTTACGGTTTCTCCTTAAGCAATACTCCGGTTACCGAACATCCTGCACTACAGGATCACGGCTTTCCCGATCCCTGGTCGGATATACTGAAATGGGCTGAGCGACTTGAGGATATCCCGCGGCACGTCTCGGTACATTGCGGAGGCGTGGTTATAACGCCCGGTAAAACAGCGAATTGGGTACCGACGGAGATTGCTCCCAAGGGTGTCAGGATACTCCAGTGGGAGAAGGATCAGACTGAAGATTCGGGATTGGTTAAGATAGACCTGCTCGGCAATCGATCCATTGCGGTTATTCGGGATACTATCAAGGCGATTAAGGAGAACCACGGGGTAGAGCTTGATTATGCTTCATTAAATCCTCTGGATGATCCGGATACTCAAAGCTTAATCGCTCGCGGTGATACGATGGGCGTCTTCTACGTGGAATCCCCGGCAACGCGGCAATTACAGAAGAAAGCCGGTGTTGGCGATTACGAGCATCTCGTTCTTCACTCCTCGATAATTCGACCTGCGGCGAATCCGTTTATAAACAAATACCTGCGTCGATTGAAGGGTGAACCGTATCAACCGCTTCATCCGTTGATTGGTGATATCCTCGATGATAATTATGGCATTATGGTTTACCAGGAGGATGTAACCCGCGTGGCGATGAAGCTCGCAAGTTTCAGTCTGTCAGAAGCGGAGGAGTTGCGAAAGATCATCTCCAAGAAGCATAAACACCGGCGTTTGATGGATCTAAGGCAGAAGTTCTACGAGGGCGCCGGTAAGAGGGGAGCAACAAAAGAGAACATCGACGAGATTTGGGATATGATTATGAGTTTTGCCGGTTATTCCTTTTGCAAACCACACTCGGCGTCCTATGCCCTCGTCAGCTTCAAGAGCGCTTATCTTCGAGCGCATTATCCGTCGGAATTTATGGCTGCGGTGATCTCGAACCAGGGAGGATATTATTCAACCTTCGCTTATGTATCGGAAGCAAAACGGATGGGAATTAAGGTTCTCCCGCCGGATATAAATGAAAGCGAGATTAAATATATCAGTCGAAATGGTTGTCTTCGCGTTGGTTTTATGCAGATCAAGGGATTGAACGCTGAAACGATGGACAGGATTGTAGAGTGTCGTGATAAGCCGTATCTAAGCTTTGAGGATTGCATGCAGCGGGCGGAACTTAATCCTAACGACGCAAGGCTTCTTATCAAAGCCGGCTGTTTTGATAGATTGGAACCGGATCGAAACCGCCCGGAGTTGCTGTGGCAGATTGCCTTGTCTACACGTGCGAAACCGATTACCGATCAGGGTGATCTGTTTAGTAACCCGGCTTCTCCGAATCCGGGGCAAACAATACAAAATCATTCCATGGCTTTGGCGAAATCGGGCTGCAATTCGGGGCAGTCTATCCGAAATCTATTACCCGGCTTCGGAGAAGCCGGGCTACGAGACAATAATACTTTAGAGTCTACTCGACACACCCCAAAACCATCCAATTACAGCGAGAAGACCATCCTGTCTCAAGAGGTGGAAACACTTGGGTTCCTGATCAGCAGACATCCACTGGAGTTATATCGCAACCGTCTTAAAAACAGCAGAATAATCAAAGTTTGCGATCTTCACAAACACATTGGAAAGAGGGTTGAATTTATCGGTTGGCTGGTAACCGGCAAGGTAGTAATGACCCGGCACAAGGAAGCGATGGAATTCGTAACGTTCGAGGACACAACCGGATTGGTCGAGACTGTGTTCTTCCCTTACGCTTTCAAACGCTTCAGCCACATCCTGTCGCATACCCGCCCATATCGCTTATTCGGTAAGGTTGAAGAGGATTTTGGAGCGGTGACGGTTACGGTGGAAAGGGTTGGTTATCTATGAAACAGTGTCGTAGTGTCGGGGTGTCGTAGTGTTGTAGTGTCGTAGTGTTGTAGTGTCGTAGTGTTGTAGTGTCGTAGTGTTGTAGTGTCGTAGTGTCGTAGTGTTGGGGTGTCGTAGTGTCGTAGTGTTGGGGTGTCGTAGTGTCGTAGTGTCGGGGTGTCGTAGTGTCGTAGTGTTGGGGTGTCGTAGTGTTGGGGTGTCGTAGTGTCGTAGTGTCGGGGTGTCGTAGTGT
>JAVCDD010000111.1 GCA_030765125.1 Candidatus Hatepunaea meridiana | reverse complement strand
CCATATCCGGTTCGAGCGCCATAAAGAACTGGTCTTCGTCAGAAAGGAATTCAGCGTAAAGCAGTTCAACATTCAGTTCAATATCATCTTCTCCGAGGTTGACAGCTTCGGTTGTGGGCAGGAAATCAGGTGCAGAGAAGGTCAGTTCATATTCACCGGCAGGCAGATCAGACAATGTGTAGTTACCCTCATCATCCGAATAGACGCCTACGATATAGCGATCCAGTTCGATAAATGCTCCCTCGATAACATCATCATTAGCAGCGCTGGTAACTGTTCCTGAAACTCCCGAAGTGGGGGAACCTATCGAGATGACTCCTGAAATACGAATGGTGGTTTCTTCAAAATCATCCCGCTCTTCTTCGGGCTCGGCAAGTTCTATCTCAATCAGGATGTTGTAGACTCCGGCTTCGTAACCTTCTGTGATTACATTGATTTCGATTGTTTCGGAATTATTGCCTGGTACAATTCCCTCCTCCGGATTGGCAGCGAGCATATAGAATTCGCGGACACCGTCGTCAATAATGTACCAGTTCTGATCATTTGCACCATAAGTTGCCAGCCACAAGTTCTCACCATCATGAGCAAAATCGCAGTGAGTTGCTTGATTTACCTTGCGGAACTGCTGTACAACCTCGCAGTTCCAGTCCTCATCCACGTATAGCTGGTAAATGTTATCCCGACCAATGGTTATCCAGAGTTGCCCTTCAGGATGATCATTCACCCACTCCGCTGTCCAAAGATCAGTACCAAGCTCCTGACGATAGTCTATGGTCGCCACTTGCCTCAGGTTTTCTATATCAAAGACCTGTATTATGCCCTGTCCTCCGTTCCTTTGGTAGTGGGCGGCGAAGATATATTCACCGTCCGAAGCGATATGAGTATCACTGAGGCTTATGGGTAATTGCCAGTTTTGCAGGGCATTTCCGTCGGTGTCGTAGCGGAAGATGAAACGATTGGCGTTGTATCCACCCATATACAATACACCTTCAAGATAAAACATGCCGACATATCTGCCTGCCACCTGGTAGTTTGCCACAATATCCCCGTCTTCCGGATCAATGGCAATAAGACGACTTGCATCGTAATCAGCCCCCCACATCAGTTCTCGATCAGGATCCCATGCCAGGCAGATCCAGTGATGGTAGGGCGTGTTATAATCAGCCAGGACATCTCCAGGATCATCACGGCGTGGACACACCTGGCGTTCCTCTTCATCCTCGATCAGCTCGCAGTCTAAACTGAACGCGATCTCATCTTCACCGCTATTACTGAGTACCAGTTCAACCTCGGCTTCCTGATTCTCTTCAACCGATACAGTAAAACCGTAAGGGGCAACAGTAATAGAAGCTTCAACTGGATGACTTTGATAAGAACTGAATAACAAGGATATAATCAGTAGTATCCAGTGATAAGGGTAATGTTTACTATCGATAATTCCATTGTGCATTTAAGCCTCCGGATATATAGAAACGTAATTTTAGACATCGAAATAAACAGATTAAAGCAAGTATTAAAGATAACTATGATTAGGGGTTTTGGCAATAAAAAAAATAGTTATAAGAAGGAATGTTTGGAAGAATTGAGTACTGAAGAATAATAGAGTTCAGAGTACAACCTTCAGGTTGAAGGGACTCGCTGGGAAAGTATCCCGAAGTATCGGGATGGACTTTAAGCTAACTGAATCCCTATTAATGATAGAATTTTGCAATGGTTGTTACAACAGGATCATTAATAGTAATTCCTTTTTATGTTTTGATAATGAATCAAATCACCGCTTCTGCAAATTGCAAATGATAAAGCCGTGCATAAATACCATCGTTTTCTAACAGCTCTTCGTGAGTCCCGCTTTCACGTAATCTTCCTTTATGAATCACAACTATCTTGTCCGCTTGTCTGATCGTTGATAGACGGTGAGCGACAACAAGCGTTGTGCGTCCTTTCATAAGTCGTTCGAGCGCTTCCTGGATGTGACGCTCGGTTTCGGTGTCCACTGCGGATGTGGCTTCATCGAGGAGTAGAATCGGTGAATCAATGGCTATAGCCCGAGCTATTGCTAATAACTGCTTCTGTCCTCCCGATAGCCTAGCGCCACGTTCACCAACCGGTTCGTCAATTCCATCCGGTAACGCTTCCACAAATTCCAGTGCATTGGCATCTCGAAGAGCCTCTCGTAGATCATCTTCACTAATAGCGGTATCACCAAGAGTGACGTTTTCAGCTATAGAACCACTAAAGAGAAAAACATCCTGCTGTACTACCCCTACCATGTTGCGCAAATCATGTAAAGGGTATTCCTTAATGTTCCTATCATCCAGCAGGATTGCTCCCGATGTAACGTCCCAGAAGCGTTGCAACAAGCTTATCAGTGTAGTTTTACCAGCGCCTGTAGCTCCAACTATTGCAATTGTTTGACCGGGTTCCACGTCGAAGGATATATCGCTCAGTACGGGTTCATCTGGTTTGTACTCGAAACCAACCCGGTTGAATTCGACTTTCCCAGTTATTCCTTCTATTCGGGTAGATCGGACATTCTTGTCTGACTCTCCGGGTAGGTTAGACATTCTTGTCTGACTCGTTGACTGTCGGACAGGAGTGTCCAACCTACTATGCGGTGTTTGTCGGACAGGAGTTTCCAACCTACTATGCGGTGTTTGTCGGACAGGAGTGTCCAACCTACTATGTGGTGTTTGTCGGACAGGAGTTTCCAACCTACTATGCGGTGTTTGTCGGACAGGAGTGTCCAACCTACTAAATCCTTGATCCGCATCCTTGACTTCCGGTTTCGTATCAAACAACCAGAACACTCGTTCCGCTGCTGCCATCGCTGCCTGCATTGTATTGTATCGCTCACTAAGATCTCGAATCGGTCTGAAGAAACGTTCTGCATATTGAAGGAATGCTACCAATGCGCCCCAGGTAAGTGCATCATCGCGTACCATCAAGCCTCCGACCAACAGGATCAATGCCATTGAAATGGCTGAACTGATTTGAATTCCCGGAAAGAACAGGGCAAAATACTTAATTGCTTTAATCCACAGCTTCTGTAAGGCAATATTCCTGATCTGGAATTTTTCGAGCGTAATCTTCTTCCTGACAAATAACTGCACCGTGCGTACACCGCTGATATGTTCCTGCATAAAACCGTTCAGTGTGGCAAGTGCTTCACGTATTTCGCGGAAAGTAATGCGAACCTTCTTTCGGAAAGTAAAAACCATCCAAAACAGCAACGGCAGGACAAGAAAAGTAACCAATGCAAGCTTGACATTAAGCAGCAATAGAATAACGACAATTGCCATCAGAGAAAGCAAATCACCGATTATAGCAACCACTCCGGAACTGAACATTTCATTAAGCGTCTGGACGTCGTTGGTGATGCGCGTCATCATCCAGCCTATCGGTTTGGAATCGATAAACTTGACGTCCATACGCTGTAGGTGGCAGAAAAGCTTGATGCGCATATCGAGTACAACGCGCTGCCCTAACCATTGCATCAGATACATCTGCAAGTAACGCAGGATAAATCCGGCTGTAAGCAAGACCAAATAAATCAACGCAACCTTGCCTAAGCCTTCTAATTTGCCAACGGCGATATGCTGGTCAATACCAATTTTAACTAAAAGGGGTCCAGCCAATTCGAAAGCGGTTCCTGATAGAAGAAGAACGACTGCTAAACCTAAATGAATGTAGTATCCTTTAAAGAACTTAAACAGCCGTTTCATCAACCGTGCATCATAAGCTTGTCCGGAGATGCTGTCATCACTACCCATACCGTGACCAGGACCGCCTCTCATAACATCGCTCCTAACTCATCTGCGAGACGCTGCCTGCGGTACATAGCAGCGTATATCCCATCGAGTTTCATCAGTTCATTATGCCCGCCTGATTCAGCAATAACGCCGCTATCAAGGACGATAATCTGATCCGCGCGTTCAGCGACAGCTAATCTATGAGTCACAAATATCTTAGTTTGATTGTGTAATTCACTGTTAAGGTTACTTATTATCCTGGCTTCAGTCTGTGTATCTATAGCGCTAAGAGCATCGTCCAATACCAGTATCAATGGATTTCCAAGCAGTGCACGTGCGATAGTAAGACGCTGTTGCTGACCGCCGGAAAGAGTGACACCACGCTCACCGATCAGCGTGTCATAGCCATCAGGGAAACTAACCGCATCACTGTCGAAACAAGCTATTCGCGCCGCGTTCTCAATCTCTTCATCTGAAGTATCGGGATTATTGAAACTCATGTTTTCACGGATTGTAGCGGAAAAGAGGAACGGTGTCTGATCAACGTAGCCGATCATTTGGCGGAGGTCAGCAATGGCAAGGCTATCCCATTTCTTATCATCTATAGTGATTTTCCCCGTCTGTGGTGAATAAAACCGTGTGAGCAACCGCATTAAAGTACTTTTTCCAGACCCTGTTCGTCCAACGATAGCCAATGTGCTGCCGGAAGGGATCGTCAGATCGAGTCCCTTGAAAACATCCGGTTCGTTCTCTGCATATCGAAAGTGGATATTATGATAGATTATAGTAGGGGTTGATTCATCATGCCCCGATATTGGTAGCGAAGGGCTTGATAAATCAGCCCCTACGCGATCTGTTACAATGGAATCATCGTCAAACTGACTTTCAACCGTAAGAATATCCTGTAACCTCTTATGTGAAGCCTTACCGCGCTGGTAAAGGTGGGTTATCCAGCCCAGAATAACCATAGGCCAAGTCATCAAGGATAGATAGCTCATAAAAGCGATGAAATCTCCCAGACGAATGGCGCCCGTAGCAACCCGCTGTCCGCCGAGCCACAGGATACCGGCTACACCAGTACCGATTATCATAGTCAGCAGCGGCATAAACAGCGATTGAACCTTAACCACGTCCATACTGCGTTTGAAATAGACCTGACAGGTTTCAGCGAATCTTGTAGATTCGTAATCCTCTCGCACAAACGACTTGATGACTCTGAAACCGGCAAGATTCTCCTGAACCTGAGACTCTAATTTACCATAGACTTGCTGTTGTCGCAGGTTAACCCGGTGAAGTTTACTTGAGACAGACAACACTACACCGCTTACTATCGGCGCCAGCAATAGAACCATCAACGCCAATTTGACGTCGAGATAGAACATCATTACCGCGGAGAATATTAATGTCAGTAATGTGCTGACCGACATCATCACCGCGGGTCCAATTACCATTCTTACACGATCAAGATCATCAGTGGCTCGTGCCATAAGATCGCCGGTAAGGTTGTGGTCGAAGAAGGAAGGCGCCAGGCTGAGTATATGACTGAAGAAATTCTTACGTATATCGCTTTCGATCAGACGTGATGTTCCGATGACGTTCAGACGCATCACATAGCGGAAAAAACCGCTGATAATGGCAACGAGAATAATCAACCCCGAAAAACAATAGAGCCAGCCGACCGGACGAGCGTCCTGTAGTGCATTAATACCGGACCTAAGCAGCATCGGACTCATTACCTCCACTCCCGAAGCAACCACTGCAGCCGACAATCCAATTACCAACTGCTTTCGATAGGATCGCATAGCCTCAAACAATGCCCAAACAAAGCCGGAGTTGTTTTCGTTATTTTGGGATTTTTTCATCCTTCACTCTTCATTCTTCTAATGCCTTTATCTTATATGGCAGCGTTTTCCGAAGCTTAGCAGCTTCGTTTTTAAATGGTGTGATGATTATTACCTCGTCTTTAAAGCTCATCAGATCAATATCCCCCAATATCCTCCATTCATTTTCCCTTTGCCAATTGATCGAGCCTTCTTTACTATCTTGTTCACCAATATACTGATAATATGGTTTTTCTTCTGGTGACAATTGATTGAATAGCTCTTTGTCGCCATATATAACTTTCCTGGTGCCGAGTCGCTGTAACGTTTTACGTGGCAAAGCAATACCATAAGGTTCAAAGTTCCAACGGCTCAACGTTGCACGAAACTCGATTTGCTTGATAGCATTGATCGGTGACAGCGAAGTGAAAGAAATAGCCAGAGTTCCACCCTTGACCATTTTACCCTCGCCACGCAGTATACCTGAAGCTGCAATATACTCCAAAGTTGCAAGCGCATCGCGTGGATTGCCCGATTCAGCTTCTGTCAATACTTCAAAGTAATCGGCTTCAACCTCACCGCGCCAGGGTCCGTAAGTTCCACGAGTCCAGTGAATGAGAAGATCATCCCATTTAGATGAAGAAATAGAGGATGCCCAGCTTATATCCTTGCGCCAGCTTTCAATGTATTTGCCTGGGGATTCGATATGGAATCGGTTGTCAATATTGTTTGCACCTGCTAAAACATTCGTCCAGTTGCCTTTCTTTCTGATATAAACAGGCAGGCAGTGATGAGAAATAAGAAATGCCAGTTTGTCCCGCAATTGCATTCGTTCTGCTTTTGGGAGCTTATCTTCAGTCAACGGCATCAGGAAGGTGGTTTTTTCACGGTTCAAACCTAACTCTACTGTACATTTTTCACATTCTTTATAAAACGTATTCAAGGCGCTGGTTGGCATAACCATACAGATATTTGCCATTGATTTCGCTGCATACCACGAAATATACTCCCAACCGAAAATACCGAAACTTGACACAATCGTCCATTCGTTTTCGACTGCATAAGATACGGCTTTTCGAACTGCAACCAACCAGGGATCATCTGCGCTGATTTTACGCGGAACTCGGGACATCATTATAATACAACGAGTAGATTCAATGTTCAATTCAGCGCCGGCAACGACAATTGAATTAACTTTTTCGCTGACTTCCGACTCAATAGGGGAATTAGGGCAGGATAGTTTTGATTCGTATTCGTGCCAAGGTAGCGCTTCTATATTCATAACCTTTAATATAGCTATTCTATCACCATTTTGTCAATAAAGACAGGAGTTGTTTACTTGGTAAGTAAACCTTGTAAAAGAATAATTTTGCGGTTATATTAAAGAAAGTGCGAAAGGAAAACCGGGTAGGATAGACACTCCTGTCTGTCTTTAAGTATGAAAGTATGAATCCAAAAGCAATAATTTTACTAAGCGGAGGTATTGACTCGAGTACAACCCTCGCTATAGCTCGCGATAGAGGTTACAACCTTTATGCACTCACCGTTAATTACGGGCAGAGGCACCATATCGAATTGGACGCTGCAAAACGTGTTGCAAAAGCAATAGGTGTCATCCTTCAAAAGTTAATCAAGGTTGATTTACGAGCGTTCGGCGGGTCGGCTCTTACAGATGATATTGATGTGCCCAAAGGAAGATTAAATGATACTATTGAAGGTAAAATACCGTCGACTTATGTACCTGCGCGCAACACGATTTTTCTCTCTCTTGCCCTGGGCTGGGCAGAAGTAATAGACGCTCGTCATATCTTCATTGGTGTCAATGCCTTAGATTATTCCGGCTATCCTGACTGCCGACCTGAATTCATCGAAGCATTTCAGCGAATGGCAAATCTGGCGACAAGAGATGGAGTAGAGGGGAGGTTGTTTACTATCGAAACACCCATTATAGATATGACAAAGGCCGAGATAATCAGATTAGGCGTAGATTTAGGGCTCGACTACAGCCTGACTCATAGCTGCTACGATCCGACGCCGGAGGGTATATCCTGCGGGCAGTGCGACAGTTGTATTATTCGTCGTCGCGGATTTATAGAAGCAGGCGTTCCCGATCCAACCAAATATGTAAACTGAAAACTTCAATGCAATTCAGCGATTGATATTGAATAAGTGATTGTCTCATTGTTAAATTGTTAAATTGTTTGATTGTTTTGATATAAATTTAGGATTTTGACTATACAACAATTCAGTTATGCCTTTAGCTCAGCAATGTATAAACTTGATAATACCGGAGTAGCGAAGCTTGCTGCGCGTCCCCTTAATTATACAGGAGTAGCACAACTTGCTGTGATCTTGCACGGTGGCGCATACGTGTCTGCATGCAAGCGCGCAGCAAGCTTCGCTACTCCGGCTGAGCTAACGGCATTACCGAAATACAACAATATAGCAATTTAACAAATTAACAATTTAACAATCAAACCTCATTATGTTTTCGAATACATGTCCCTTCTAAAAATAAATAACCTAAGTATGGCTTTCGGCGGTCAGGATGTCTTTTCCGGTCTGAATGCTCAAATCAACAAATCTGATCATATCGGCTTGGTCGGTCCGAACGGTGTCGGGAAAACAACACTGCTTAGGATAATTTTGGGTGAATTATATCCCGTTTCCGGGCATTCGATAGGACAACCCGGGCTGCGTATTGGTTATCTCCCACAAAACCCGGAATATCATCCGGAGCAGACTGTTTATAACGAGGTTTATGCTGGTCTAAGTGAACTTATGTCGGTTGAAAGTGAGTTGAGTCATCTGGAGAGTGAAATAAAGAAATTAGAAGGAATTTCACCTTCAGAAAACAATACAAACCAGATCAATTCCTCCAATCAAATAAATGGGCATCGAAATGGTGTCAATGGAATCGACAAATCGCTTGATATATTATACAACCGTTATGCCGAGTTAACCGACCGTTTCGAACTACTCGGCGGATCCACAGCGGAAGCGCGTATTAAATCATTGTTAAATGGTCTTGGCATCCCGCATAGGCTCTGGCATAGCCGGATGGATACTCTCTCCGGAGGTGAACGGAATATGGTCGGACTGGCGCGTATCCTGATTGATGATTACGATCTGATGCTACTCGATGAGCCCGGCAATCACCTTGATTTCAGCGGATTGGAATGGTTAGAAAACTTCTTAAGGACTTCACAAAAGGCATTCATAATAGTGTCGCATAACCGTTATATGCTCGACCGCGTATGCGAAAAGGTATGGGAATTGGAACGCGGTAAACTTACCGAATATACCGGCAACTACAGCGACTACCGCCACGATAAACTCACCAGAGAATTGGCTCAGGAAGCCGCTTATAAACGCGCTCAAAAGGACATCAACCGCCTCAAATTCAACATCCAGCGTCTGAAAGCCTGGAGTTCTGTTTACGACAACCCTAAACTCGCCAAGACGGCAAAAGCGTTTGAAAGGCGGGTTGAGAATTTGGAAAAGATTGATAGACCGGCAGGTGAAGGAAAGAAACTCCGTTTTCGCTTTTTAACCAAGCCCTCGCGGGGAAAGATTGCGCTGGAGGCAAAGGGATATCGCAAGCAGTTTGATGAAGCGCCTGTTTTGTTAGAAAACGTTGATTTTCTTATAACTCAAGGCGAAAGGGTGGCTTTTGTTGGTGATAACGGCACAGGTAAGACTTCACTGCTTAAGGACACCATTGAATACGGAGGCTGGGAAAACCCGAACCTGCGCGTGGGTAAGTCGGTATCGGTGGGATACTTCTCCCAATTAGGCGAGAATCTTGACCTGAAAACAAGCATCATAGAAGACACGATGCGGATGACCGGATTGTTGCGAGGCACAGCCGCCGACCTGCTGCACCGATTCCTGTTCAAGCGAGACGATCTTGAAAAACCGGTAAAGGTCTTATCCGGCGGCGAGAAAGCGCGGATGCAGCTTGCCGTTCTGTTGCACTCCAGCGCCGATATGCTGCTGTTGGACGAACCAACCAACCACCTCGATATTCATTCCAGGGAAGCCGTTGAAGACGCCCTTGAGGAGTATCCGGGCACGTTAATATTAGTGTCTCATGACCGCTACTTCCTCGACAAACTCGCCGATCGCATCCTGCACTTTGTACCGCCGGACGTGCGCCCTTATGACGGCAACTTCAGTGAATTCTGGGATAAATACAAACATCAATACCAGTCAACAAGTAAGCAAGTAAGCAAGGTGGCAGGTAAGCAAGGTGGCAAGAAGAACAGAAGTATAAAGTTTGATTCTAAGCGTTTCAGGGAGCTTGAGATTGAAATTAAACATCTGGAGAAACTTCGCATTGAGGTAGAATCGGAGTTTAACAATCTGATTAAAAAAGGCAAAGAAACGCGAGCCCAATCCCGCCGCATCCGACTGGTAAAGATAGACCGAACATTGGAAGAGTTATACGATGAATGGTTGGTTCTGGGGGAGAAGAAAAAGAAGTGGTAAATGAGTGTGAAAGTATGAAAGCGGAAAAAACGAAAATATCTGTGTAATCTGCGCAATCTGCGGATAAAACATTCAACAAGAACCTTGCATCTACCTAAATTTCTACGTAATTTACAAACAGGTGAAAGACAAAAACCGAATCGTAGCGGAAAATCACTGAATTATCGAAATCTGCGTAATCTCGAACAGAATAAACACGCGACAAGAGTGTCGCGTCTACTATGGAGGTAAATATGTCTTATTCGTTTCATAACATTTTCGAGAAGGGAGAGAAATACTACATCGGATATTGTCTTGAGGTTCCAGGCGCTAACGGTCAGGGTAAGACGATTGAAGAGTGCCGTGAAAATCTACAGGATGCGATAGAATTGATTCTACAAACACGAGAAGAGGATGCACGCCGGGGAATACCGAAAGACGCTATCGAAGAAGTAGTCAATTTCTGATGAAACGGTATACTTTTCTTAAGCATTTGCGACGATATGGGTGTCACCTTAAGCGTGAAGGACATAGCCATTCTCTATTTATCAATCCCTTAAATGGCAGAATCGAATCTATTCCCAGACACAATGAAATAGATAACAACCTCGTCAGGAAGATATGTAAAACCCTCGAAATTCAATATCCATAAGAATACCCTTTATCAAGCGACAAGAGTGTCGTATCTACTAAAACAAAAAAAATCTGTTAAATCTGCGAAATCTGCGAAATCTGCGGAAAAATCCCCCATAAACCTCGTATCACCTTCAGTATAATAATGTAAAATTGCCAGGTAACGAATCAACCCGGAGAGCAAGTATGCGATATCTAACAATTCTTTTAACAGCCACCCTTTTCTTCATACCTTTTATACCTGTGCGGGGTGAAATAACTGAGGTTGGGCAATGTGATACTCCTGGATCTGCTCATGATGTTTTCATCCTGGGAGATTACGCTTATATCGCGGATGGAGATGGAGGACTTACAGTAATTGATATTTCCGATCCCGAAGATCCGGAAGTAGCAGGTAATTGGGATGGTTTTGCTGGTACTTTTGGCTGGATATTTGTCATCGGCGAAGTTGTGTATCTTAGTGGTCAGAATGGTTTATTCACACTTGATGTTTCCGATATTGAAAATATTGAACTACTTGATAGATATCCGTTACGTCAAGAATGGAGAGGTGTTTATGTTGTGAACGAAATCGCTTATCTGGCACAACAAAGACGTGGTTTTTCTCTAATCGATGTTTCTAATCCAAGAGATTTAACCGAAATCAGTAACATCGATCTATTTGACGCTATAAACACTGAAGTTGTTAATGATTTAGCTTATGTTGCCAATGGCTCACATGGTCTTGTTATTATAGACGTTTCAGATGCTGAAAATCCTGAAATAATTAGTAGAATTGGAGGCATGTTTGCATGGTATGTTCAAGTTTCCGGAGACTATGCTTATGTATGTGATCTTGGTGGTGATAGTGGTGGACTTAGGATAATTGATACATCTGATCCGGAAGATATTGAGGAAGTTGGTTACTGCCATATTCGCAGGGTGGGTGATGTTTTTGTATCGGGTGATTACGCCTTTATTGGACAGTATGAAGAAAGGAATGTCTATGTTGTTGATATTTCGGATAGCGAAGATCCCGAAATCGCTGAAACCTATGAGACCGATGCGACTACTCGTGGAGTTACTGTTGTTGATAACTATGCGTACATAGCAAATTACAATAACGGTCTCCTCATTCTCGACGTATCTGATTACACATTAATCGGTCCCCGTATTGGTTTATCCGAAGAAGAGCTCGACTTTGAGGATGTCGGACTCAATCTAAGCTGCGAACTCCCCCTAACCATCACAAACATCGGCAACGAAGACCTGACCGTCTCCGACATCTCAATAGAAGGCGATTGCTTCACCGTTGACTTCGAGGACGAGTTCACCCTCGAACCGGACGAGGAAGCGGAAATCACCGTTACATTTGCCCCGGAAGAGCGCGGTGAATTCGAGGGAACTATGACCATAACCTCCGATGACGAGGAGAACGAAGAGGTCGAGGTTGCGCTGCTCGGCGTTGGCGTCGGTGCAGCGATCAGGTGTTATCCTCGTACTCTTAATTTCGACATAGTTGGTATTGATTCGAGCGAAGAACTGACATTGCGTATCTCAAGCCGGGGACTAAACGATCTGATTGTATCCGATATCGCTAATGAAAACGATGTTTTCGTTGCTGACTTTGAAGGTGAAATAACGATTGAACCTGCTCGCAGGCACGAATTAACCGTAACCTTCACTCCCACCCAGGGCATAGCTTACGCCGACACATTGCGCATCGCCTCAAACGATCCCGACAACGAAATAGTCTACGTCCCGATGAGCGGTCGCGGCGAGGGCGCTGTCATTGTGATTATCCCTGATATGGTTCTGTTCGGGGACGTAGGACTGAATCGCCTTGCTGACAGAGTTATCACTATCGGCAACACCGGTGAACTCAACCTGAACATTGGGGAGATATTCGTTGAAGGCGCCTGGTTCAGCGTTGACCTCGATACCGTATACGTAGTTGAACCGGATGAAAGCATAGATGCAACGCTGACCTTCGCTCCGCAAGAGGTGGGCGATTTCAGAGCGATGCTGTTCATCTCATCTGATGACCGGCAGCGTGAAGAGGTTATCGTCCCGCTTTACGGCACAGGTGCCGGTCCCTGCATTGCCGTTGACCGCGATACGATTGATTTCGGACTGCTGCAGGTCAATCATCACGACGGGCAATTCCTGAACATTCGCGCCGATGGTCTAACCGACCTGACCGTATCTGACGTTTCAGTCGAGGGTGAATATTTCAGTACCTTTTTCGAGGATGAGGTCTTCATCGAACTTGGCAACAGGCTTCAACTGTTTGTAACGTTCGCCCCGGAAGACGACGGTCTGTTCGAGGGAACACTGACCATCACTTCCGACGACCCGGACAACGGAGAAGTGGAGGTCTTTCTGTACGGATATGCTCACAGAGGCGTTATATTCGACACTCCGGAGAGCGCGGTAGGAGTGACCGTCGTCGAAGATCATGCTTATATAGCAGGCACCGGTTATCTGCACATCGTTGACATATACAACCGGGAGGATCCGGTAGGAATTATGTCTTACAATCCGAGAGGACTATGCGTAAACGATGTTGCTGTGGACAGCGTCTACGTATTTATAGCCGGAGGTGAGAACGGGCTAATGATAGTCGACGTCTCCGATTTCGACAATCCTCAGATCGCCAGTGAGTTTGACACGCCGGGATATGCTTACAGCGTTGCATTGAATGAAGATTACGCTTACATTGCCGATGGCGAGAGCGGTCTGCGTGTAATTGATCTCTACGATTTGGAACGTCTGGAGGAGGTCAACTCAGTCGATACTCCGGGTGAGGCGCGTGGGATTACAATAAGCGGAAACTACGCATACATCGCCGATGATGTTCACGGTCTGCGGATAATTGACATAGCGAACCCTCAGGAGCCCGTCGAGGTCGGATATTACAACACACGCGGCTGGTCTTACGACGTTTCGGTGTCGGGAGATTATGCTTACGTTGCGGATGAGCGTTACGGAATGCGTGTGATAGACGTTTCCGATCCCGAAAATCCTGACGAGGTTGGTTTCTACGATACCGCTGGTAACGCTTACGGAGTATATATCAGCGGCTGTCACGCATTTTTAGCGGACGGCGTGGGCGGATTATGTATGTTCGACGTATCCGAGCCCGAAAACCCAAATCTTGTAAAGACGTTTTACACCCCTGGAACAGCCCGGGACGTCTTTATCGCGGGGGATTACGCTTACGTTGCCGATGACGAGAGCGGTCTGCTCATAATGGACATAACGGAATTCCTCGATGTTGACGTTGCAGCCGTCAACCAAATCCCCGATGATTTCATACTATCCCCCGCTTATCCCAATCCTTTCAATTCAACAACAACGTTCAATTACGCACTCCCAACCCCGGCAAACATAAATCTGGCAGTATACAACCCGCTTGGACATAGGATATTCACGCTTTTTCAGGGATATAGGCAGGCTGGATTTCATACCATAAATTTGAACGCCAGAGATTTGCCAACAGGGTTGTATTTCGTTAGGTTGGAGGCTTATAGGAAAGTGATGTGTGGGAAAGTGATGGTTGTGAAATGAGTGTGAAAACGTGATACACGGGTAGGATAGACATTCTTGTCTGTCGTTGAGTGCGAGTATGCAAAAGTGCGAAAACAAAAATGATTAATGTGTAAAAACCTCAATCCGTGGTGTCAGGTGCCCTCACCTGACACCGTAACGTCTAAATAATTAGTAGATTGGTTGTCAGCTGAGGGCACCCGATAGCCCGCTTTTAGGGTTTTTACACATCAATCAAAAATATCTGCGCAATCTAAAGTACTTCTAAAAATACATCCCCACCTTGATTCCGCCCAAAGGTGAAGAACTTACCTCAACCGACTTCTTCTTCCCGGTCTTCCCTGAAGCATCCACCGCTGAAAACAGGTGATTCAGAATCATAACTCCGACGACAATCAATGATTTTTGTGAAGCTCTGTCGGCAGAGATACGCATTGACCTGAAATTCAGCCTGCTCGCTTCGGAATCCCAGTTCCAGGAATCGTTAGCGTTGGTGTACATAAGGTCGAATTGCCGGTCGCGGAGTCGTTTCTCGTTATACGCTTCCTGATCCTGCCAGTTACCGATGTCTACATAGTAATTATGATCCCTATCACCATTGACACCGGCATGCTGTTGTGCAAAGGTGCGATAGTCGTCTTCCAGCCAGCCCTGGTACTTATTAAAGGCTATCAACGAAGCGATTAATGAAGCCTCTACTGCAAAGAAGGTATAGGCTTTGAGCCGTTTTCCCTGAGTTAACTGACCCCAGCCCGGAATAAGCAATGATTTGAAGAAGGGTTGTCCCTTTTCTGATCTGGACCTGCTTTCAGTGGATACGTCAACACTGATCGCCGATTGAACGCTTTCCCACCCAATCCGGGCGTTGATTCCTAAACTGCTACACAGAACTCGATTAATCGAGTTCTGTGTAGTCTGAACATTAGCGACTGCTGGAGATAACCCAATGAGCTGGTTTCCGCTTATTGCAGGGGTAGCAGGTATTATTAGTATTATCGCTGCGAGGAGTCCGGCAAGTAGTGTGCGATTTACCAAGTGAAATTCAGTCCTGCTGCGTTTACTAGTTCTCTATCGTACGGAACCTGACGGAAACCGACTTCAACCTTTGCTTTGCGTTTGGCGACTCTGACAGAGAAGCTTGCGTCCAATGCAGAAGCCACATGGTTGAGCAGGGCGATGTTATAGCCCCAGGCGGAGTATTCAAGAAGCTTGTTTGAATCGTGGCGCATATCCATATATTCCAGGGACATAGGAACATTGCCGTCAAACCATGCCGTACCGGCGTCATCGGGTGTAATATTTCCAACATTGGGGTCTAACCAGCCGAAGCCGAATTGGTGGATGTATTTGCCGATCATTTCATAGAATTGCTGATCGTGGCTCCAATTAGCATCCCTATCAGCTTGAGTGGGAAGTTCGTGAGTGAATCCTTCGCGTGGCAGGTAATGAATCTTCTTTTCCCATTCCTCATCAGTCCAGGTATCAAAATCACCGTTGTAAGCGTTTGAATCACCGTACTGTGCGCTGCGAGCCAGATCGAATTCGCGGACGCGGTAAAGATTCTCGTCAAAGTTGGCATCAGCAAATTCCATAAACTCATCTTCTTTATCTTTACCTTGCCCATAATAATAGACAACTCCAGTCCAGGCAAGAATTTCGATACCAAAGAAGATGCCGGCTTTTAGTTTGCTGCCGGCGTAAAACTCGCCAGCGCCGGGCATGATGGCGGAAAGCAACAGCGCTTTGCCAGGATTGAGATTCCCAGCGGCAGCGGAAGTTTTATCCGCTCCGGTCAGATCGAAATCGGTTAGTTTAAGAGGTACTGTTTCCGGCGCAAACAACAGGTCGGCTAAGCCAGTCCCGTCAGCAGCGTATACATTACCGACAATTAGAAGCAGCGCCATGATTAAAAACAGCTTTTTCATTTATCCTCCGGTTTTTTATGAGATTATTTTATATTTCGTTAATGAGTTTAGAGTTCACGCTTCAGCGTGTCTTGTTATCCCAGCAGGAACGCAAGACAGCCTGAAGGGCTGGACTCTGAACTTTTGATTTATAGAAACCCAAACAACAGCGTCATATACCACCGCCATTCATGTCCATACTGATGATTGCCCGCATCATCGCTTACCGTGAATTTATCCAGTCCGTAAGCGGCAGCAAGCTGTAAATCTGTTGGAAATCCATACCACGAGAAGAGACTGAACCTGAGTTCAGCGCCTACGTCGCGTTTGATATTATTAAGATCGAATTTATCAGTCCAGGCATCGCCTACTTCGGCAAACAGTCCTCCGTGGATGCGGTCAAGGTATATAGCCCCCCAGGTTTTATCAATGTGCGTTATGATGGGAAAGCGCAACGATGTTCTGAGCAATGCTTTACGCGATCCACCCATACTGTAAAAACTGTAACCCCGCATTCCAATCAATCCACCTGCATAAAGGTTGTAGAACGAATCGACACTTTCTGTAACCACGCCTGCCATCAACCGCGGATTGATTACAAAATTACCAAACAGCTTCTTATAGTAATCAATATCAGTTTCAATCAAGTGATAATTATAATGGTTAAAGACCTCGCCAAGGGTGCCTCTCTCAGCGTCTATCTTAAAACCTTCAATAAATCGGTTGTTTTCTCTGGCGTATTCAATCCAGCCTGACCATCCGCTGGTAGGGTGGATGTCCATTGCAGATGACAATCCAAGCATATTGGCATCCAGACGAAGGTGAAGGGCTCGCCCTTTATGGTACGTGTAATCAAACGAACCACCGTCGTCAAATTTCAAAGCGGATTTGTATTCGGATACCCGAGCGAAAGCAGAAGCCGTAATGCCTTTAACTACAGGTACTTTTGCACCAATATCAATTTCAGTCAGATTAAATTTATAGTCAACTTCATACTTATCATAGATAGGAACCCATACCGTATCAATTAGCTCTTCACCAACAATTACAAATTGATCGTCGAATTTCTGATCGTGTTTCCTGACAATATTGTATGCTTGCATGTATAATGTCGGATATAATATTCGATATTGCAGATCAAGATACAGGTCTAATTCGCCTTGCTGGCTCATCGCGGCGCTGCCAAACAGGTTGAATTTCTCAAGCAGGTCGCTGGTCATTGCGTAAAAGCCGGGCTTGAAAGCATTCTTATCAAGGAACAGACGCGGTATAATAAACAATTTACCGAAAGGACTGGAATATAGTTTCGCTTCTTTTATTACGCATGGTGGCGGTGTTAGTTCGCATATTTTTCGACTATCTTCAGGCAGATAAGACATTAGATCAGGATCAACTTCAGTTACATTATCAATCAGGTTTAAACCATAACCCTCAACGGTAAATTCAGCATAAGCAATCGAACCATCAGAACTAACAACCGGCATAAACGCCCCACCGATTACATTAGTAACAACCTTCCCAACCGGGCAGGACAGATATTTTTGTCTATCGTGGTATGGGTGCAGACAGGAATGTCTATTTTCCCCGGTGGTTTTATCTTGGCTTGACCGACAAGAATGTTTGTCATAACTGTCAGATAACTCAATCCGATATACATTAAAAATCCCTGTCCTATCATCGCTCCAGTAAAGCATCTTCCCATCATCAGAAAAGACAGGATCGCGTTCATCGGCTTGTGTTGCTATTAACGGCTTCCATTCGCTGGTTTCAAGGTTGAAGCAATAGATGTCCCTGGGTCCAAGATTTGCCGTTGAGCAAACGATCCATTTGTTATCCGGTGAAAACCGCGGTTGAAATATCTGAGTACCGTCGGTAAATTCAGTAAGTATGGTTAAGTTCGTTTCAGCGCTTATGTCTTCAGTTCCAATATTATCCGGTATATCAATGAGCGTTAAATTGTGAGTTCCATCTTGATTGTGAACCGCTATGATTTGCTTACCATCCGGTGAAAATGATGGATAAAAGAGCCGGGCGTATCTGGTTAATCGGATTTTCTTTTCTGCTTCAATATCCCACAGATAGACATCATTAAAATGCGATCCGTATCTATTCGGTTTACTCTTTGCTGAATAGACTATGTATTTACCATCCGGCGACCAATCAATCGGTCCGTTTGCCGGACATTTGGTGGAATATAGGCTGTCTGCTTCAATATCATAGATGTACGTACTTCCCAGTGAAAGGTAGTCCTTGTCTTTATTAGATATGAAAGCTATTTTTTTCCCATCAGGTGAGAACACCGGGTAGAAGTTACCAAATCCACCTTCGCTGATGACCTTTCCACTGACAATATTATCACGGATGACAGTGGTTTTAGTGTTGTAATCCTTGAACATATCATTTTGCCATCGCCTATATAGCTCACGCTCGGAAATCCCTAACACCTGACGGCAGGAACGGTTGAACGTCCAATTCAGAGAACCACTCATGGAAGCGGTTATTTTTTCAAGAGCATCATCTCCCCAAGTCTCCGCAATATATCTAACCGCCGCGTAGCCGTGGTTGTAAACCGATTCGTTGCCGAAAGTATTCTTGCTGGCGAACACGCCCATTTCGTTGATTGTCAGCATATCACCGCTAAGGACGCGTGTTCTCATCATCATATCGCGATGACTGTCCCAGTAATCAAACCCAAGCTCGCGCGCCTGGAATTGAGCGGTGCCTTCAGCAAACCACATCGGTACAACCGTTCCGATCATCGGGAATGAGGCTATACGGTTGGGATAACCATAAAGAACATCGGGTCGTTTTTCTTGCTCATAACCAAAGAACTGAAAGTAAACCTGCGGCAGCCAACGCGGACCCTTGCGCGCCCGCCCTAGTTGTATCATGTGTGTAAATTCATGCGTAACGACATTGTATAGCCAATGATGCTGCCCGCGCAGTTCAAAGTCAAGCGACGTCGCCCAGATTTCTATCTTCTGATCGTAATAATAGGATGCGCCGTTTGAATAATCATCATGATCGCGGATAATCCAGTGGACTTTAGCGTCAGGTTCATAATTATAAAGATCAGTAATTGGTTTATAAACTAGTTCAGCAATACCGGCAATCTCACGAGCCGTTCGCTCCGTACCATCGTGAAAATGAACTACAAAATGCTCGGTTTCGATGGTCTGCCATCTCAGTTCCGGGTGATTGTATCCTGTTGGTTGAGCATAAGACGATGTTATCAAAAGTAGTGTGATTAGGATGAAGGATGAAGGATAAAGGATGAATAAATTGAGAATATTCAAGCTTTTATTGTTCTCACAGCTTTGTAATTTTATTTTCTTATTCCTCATCCTTATTTAATCACCGCAATCTTAACCAACTTCGTTTCGTTTTTCCCCGCTCCTTCTGCTTTCACAACGGCTACGTAAGCGCCTCGGGCAATACCGGATAGATCCCACGGAATTTCATAACTAAGACCTGCTGCCTGATTTTGTCTGGAGAAACTGATTACCTTCTCGCCCATTATGTCAAATATATCCACATTGATCGAAGCCGGATAATTCAGAAAATATCGAATAAATGTTTCTGAGCTTGCCGGATTAGGCCAATTATAACAAAGATCAACCGGCATAAGAAATGAAGCATCCGCTGGCGAAAAGGACGCTGCCGGTTCCCAGATAGCGTTTGAATGATCGTTGTCGCGGTATTGCTGTCCCCACCAGACGCTTCCGGTTTCACTGCTGAAAGGAAAATCGTAAACCTCAATACTCCGGTCATTTACAATAAGTAATTCGTGTCCGGGTTCATCGTCAAGTTGACAGAATCGCATATCAAAATCATTGAAACCAACGGGAGCGACCAATGGGAAACCGGGCAGATTGCCACCGTTCAGGTCTAAACCCTCGATTCTATAAAGATGATCATCGTTTAAACTGTTAATAGAACCGGCGTTAGTGAATTCCCTGCGACATATAATTTCAGGCGAGCCATTTCCGTTAAGATCGCTTATCAGCATATAACCTGCAAATTGTGAAGACCAGCTCGAAAGCGTTGAGTTAGTTCTTAATGAAAGAGGAAAATTATCAACCAATACTCCATTAGGTTCATAAGCAGCAATCAAGTTTTCTTCACAGAATAACAATTCATAATCGCCATCTGAATTAACATCAACCGGTAGAGAAGATTCAAATAGTAGAGTGTGATCGTGATATTCAGCGCCCAAATTTATAAGTTCACTATTAGTTGTGCCGTTAATCAACGGATCATATACGATGATGCTTAAATGTGGACCCACATCAATGGAAACAGTGTAAATAAAATCCTGATATCCCGAAGCATCTATGTCAACAAGGTAATTGGAATTAAAATCGGAAAATTCGTTAATATTTTCAAGTGGTCCTAACAACTCAAGTTCCAGACTGTGCCACAAGTAAAGACCACCCAATCCAGCAATGAGAAAACTATCGGAAATAGCGCTGCCGAGACGATGGATAGAACCCAACCTGTTGTCAACTGGCAGGATACTGGCGCGAGTTAAACTGCTGTTGTAAGTGCGAATCTCACTGGATAAAGTCCTGGAGAAGATGGCTAACAGAACAGAGCCGATGGCGCCATCACCACCAAAAGTGTATTCTATATCCCAAACATCAGGTGATGACGGAATACTGTCAAAACAAGTAACCGAAAAGTTGCCAAACAAAGAAACAAGTGCGTAGAAGTAGTACAGGCTGTGGTCTTCTCCGGGTCCGAACCAGATTATTTCATCAATCCTATCACTATTCAAATCGCGAACGGCTGGGGGAAACCGCTGTATATTTCCTGGTATAGCTTCTTGATGAAGTAATGAACCATCTCCGTCAAATACCTTTATAGAATCAACTCCGATAAGGGCAAATTCCTGGTCTAACAAATCATTATCAAAATTTCCTGTTGCTGTAATTACTCTGCCGAGATTATGTCTGATAGGATTGGTAAAATAATTCCCTGACCTTAAGTAACTAAAACTCATCACTGTATCAACGCGAGAGAAATTCTCGATAGTAATTCCAGTAACAGCCCCTGAATTAGCTTTGCTGTTAGGATAAGTTCCATTATTAAAGCTAACCGCACTTTTTTTGTTTGCATCCTGGTGAGCGTAATTGTCAAAGAACCAGGCATCATCTGGGATGCCGTAATCTGTGCCCCAGCCTGGCGTCAGGAAGGGGTAATCCATTCCAATGTCCTGTGCGCCGTCAGCTTCTTCGAGGTCAAGTCCTTTATGTTCGTCTATGCTGTTGAACCGACCTTCTTCAATTAAAGTTGACAGCGTTTCATCAACGTGCCAGATAAGGATGCCTGAACCAGGTGAATCAAAGTCCAGGTTGTTTATGCTGACGGGCACTCGGAAGCCGGATTCGGCTTTTACAGTGTAATCATCGTTAAAGATCAAACTGTCACCGTTGCGATCAATCGCTACGGCAATTGAGTCATTTCGAGGATCGCGGTGACGGCATTCAAGCAGGAAATATTCTCTATCTGTGATGCGAATCCGACCGGTTTCGATAGCCTCCGGTGAATCGAAACCATAGGCAGCTATTGAGAACGTATCCGGTGTTAATTCAGTGGGCGTCAACCAGCCCATATAGCTGCGCGACCAGGCGTCAACCGGACCGGGGATGGCTCCATAGAAATTCCCGAATCCGCGATCCATCAGGCTCCACTTGCCGACAACGGCAGAACCATTATCACGATCATACAGCGCTGGCAACCCCAGCCAATGCCCGAAGAGGAAAACAATCACGCCATTCATTGCTATCTGTACGTCATCGTGCGATTCTGTTTCCGGCAGTATTAAGCCTCTGTCTAAGTAATGTGTAACGCCGTTATCATCAACAGGTATACCGTCATCATAACCGAGATGACGCTGAAAGTCGGTTGCATCCATAAGCGCTGAAGGAATATCGTGCGGTGTTACACTGAAGCCCAGGTCAAATTCGGCGCCTGCTCCCGCGTGGAAAACAATAACCAGATCGTAATTACGCCAATGTACAGCCGTGTCAGCGTCAGCGGCTTTAATCGCATCATCGAAAAGATGCGACAACCCTCGATCCAGGTGCATCGGATCACGATCAGTAGGATAGTTATAGTTATACTGCCACATTTGTTTAGGCAGCCGGTAAGCAGCGCGCATGCCGGAAGGATAAATATCCCAGGTTATATCCAGCGCATTGTTCGACATCTTCCGCCAGTAGAAACGGTTGAATTCGAGTTGATCAGCGAAATACAACGAGTCGTGCGGTGGTGGATCAAAGTAGATTGTGTCGTTGCTCTCGTAATCAAAAGTACCGTTTCCGCTGGTGGTTGATAGTGTGTCCGTAACAAATTCGACCCGCAATGCCAGGATATTCACCGTTCCACTACGACGAGTATCGGTTTCAATCATCCGTACAGATGGCAGACGAGGACGTTGTACATCGAACTTAGGGGTTGTTCCACTGGGTAAAGCTGCATTTACCGCGTTAGAAAAAAACAACAGCAACAGCAGACTTATACTGAGAAATCCAAACCTGTATAAGATTAAGCGACGATCAGGCAAACAGGTAATAGTTCGATCCTCTACATTGTGATGTTAAGAGACAGTCGCATGGTGTTCTTCTGAGTCTCGCTGCCTTCACCGAAGATATAGCTGAAGTCGAAGCGGTACGCTGAAATTTTAAAAGATGCGCCGTAGGTCATCGGTTTAAGATGCCCTAATTGATCATTCCAGTATCCATAACGAAGTGCGACCATATCGGAATACCAGTATTCGATACCGGCGTTGTAGATCATATCCAGGAAGACTGGTTCGTCCGTCCAGGCAGTAGCAAGAGCGATATAGAACGGATCGGTCTTGCCGTCAGGATGCTTGCGTACCAACAGCTTGTTCATATCAAAGGCGACGGTAATTTTGTTGAAGCCGTCGTCAACAGGCATCCAAGCCATTCCAAATTTCAGGTTTGTCGGGATAGGATCAGCTTGAGCCACGTCTATATAGGACATCTTGGGACCCATATTCGACAGATTGGCGCCGAAATTTAGCTTTTTATGTAGCAATGGGTCATGTATCTTATATAGAACACCCAGATCAATAGCGAAATCAGTGGCGGAACCGTCGCCTTTTTCCTGACCGGCGCCCTGATCGGCGAGGTGGCTATAGATGAATTTCACGTTGAGACCGAGTCCGAAGTTTTCAGTTACCGTAGCGCCATAAGAAGCGGTCATTGCCGTTTCAAAGGTTCTGAAGTAACCTAATGTTTGACCAAGATCGTTTGTACGCGGGCTCTCGCCTAAGTTGATGAAGACTACATTTACACCGAACGTTCCCCAATCCTCAACGAAGTTGGTAAAGGATATAAAATCATAGTAAAGGTCGGGAAGATGGAATTCCGGAAGCCAGTTAGTATGCATCAAGGTCAGCTCGCGTTTTTGGAGAAATGCCAGTCCAGCCGGGTTCCACCAGGTAGTAGTAGCGTCATCTGCAATTGCTACAAAGGCTTCACCCATTCCACCCTGTCTTGCGCCAGGGGCTATCAAGAGAAAAATACCGGTCGCCTCAGCGACTCCAGCTTCGACGCTGCTGAAAGAACCTGCAATTAGCAGCGATACGATTAGGATAATTAGAGTTTTGCGAAGCATAACCCTCTCGTTTTTATTTATTGATATTATTTTTTAAAAATGGCTTAAGGCTTTAGGCGAATTCCTAAAGCCTAAAGCCTTAAGCCTAATTTAACGTGCAACCGCAATTCTTCCAATCCCTTCTGTACGGTTACCTTCATCATCCCAGGCTGTTACTTTGTAAAGATATACACCGTTGCCAACCAGGCGACCGTGCGAATCGCGTCCGTTCCAGACGGCATCCCGCACATAATTAGTGGTTGCGGTACCATTATAATCCCAGATTTGCCTGCCGCCGACGGTGAATATCTTAATTTCATAATCAGCGGGGAAATCAGTAATAATAAATGTAAATTCTGTTTTATCGTTGAACGGATTGGGCCAATTATAGATCCGTTCTAATTTCAAACCGCCCGCATCAGCACTGACTTCAACTTCTAACTCGGCAACTGCAAAATTGTTAAAATTGTCCCAAGCTTGTAACTCAATGTAATGCAGACCGGGGCTGATAGGTCCGATTTTTCTTTCAAGACCGCCGGATTGGTGGCTATCCAGATCATAGCGGAAGAATGGTGTTAAATCAATTGGTTGACCACCGTCAATGGAAATGTTTATACCATGTCCCAATGCGCCGGTCAGGTTTAATCCCGATGAATCCTGCAGGTCTACAATAAGCAGCGGTTCAGTTCCAATCAGATCACTTTCTCGATAAGCCCGGCTGCCAAAGTATATTGTTATATCAGGTGGTTCATTGTCAACTGACTGCGCTACCTGTTCATCGTATTGAATTGAATCGCGCACAATAACACCATCAACTTCATCATTATAGAAATACGCCAGAACCCGTCCTAATTCACCACCCAGAGTGACGTCGCGCGGCACGACGAATTGTCCATCAAATATTCCACTGGTTATACTGAAAAGACCTCGATATACTGGTTGACCGCTTAAATGGTAATACAGGTCAATGTAGGAATCATTTCTCTCGTCATAGACTCCGTGATAATGAAGAACCTTTGTATCAAACACGTTGAACTCGACCTCACCGGTAAAGGTAGTATCAAATTGATTGCTGTTATTGACAAGAATCTGACCTGTAACAGCAGATAGCGCCAGTGGTGTCAGCGGTGAAGAAAGTGATGTAAACCTTCCCCTTAGGCGTGGAGCGCCAATTTGCATAGCAGGATCACCTAACAAATGATAGGAAGCGCTGTTTATCGGACTGCGTCGATACTGGTGTTTGGCAAGCATTAACGCTTCACCGAGTGAAGAGCCATTTGGTTCTGAAAACAGGTTGGTGAAGAAGTTACTGGCGAGATTGTAATTAGCGCCTCCACCGGTTAATCTGGTGGAAGCGATCGCTCCAATAGCGCCTCGATTGGGAAGAGCCAGCAATTGCTCGGGGAAGCTCTGTGCTGTTGGATCATCCCAATATGCCCAGTCACAGGTAAAGGCAAGATATACAGGTAAGCGTCGCGATGGTTCAATACGACCAATATCACGCGAAAGGACAAATACATGCTCATGCGCCCAAAGAGTTGGGTTTCCGTGTCCCATAAAATTGACGAGCAATGTCCCGTTATTTATGCTCGAGAGCAGATCATCACCTGCAGCGGGTTTTTCTCTTCCCCATTGTCGTTCGTATTCCGTTAGATATATTTTGTCCCGATTGAAATAACCTGGAATACAGTTTGCACTGATTTGCTCCGTATAACGGACGTGCTCATCTTCTTTATTCCAGCTATCACCAAACTCATCATCGGCGACAAGCGTGACGCGGCTGCGCCAGGATCCAAATTCAGGTTCTAATCCATAGGCTGAAATTTTATCAACAATTGTTTGCATCTCATAAGAATTTGCAGCGGTTAAACGACCAACAGGTACTTCAGGAAGTGGATATGAATTTTGGTCTTGGGCATAAGAAGTGAAATCAGTAAACCAATCATCGGTGCATAATCCATTAAGTTCATAAGGCGGCATAAAATTATCAGAGGCAGCTCGATTGATATCACGGTAGTTATAATCGCCATCACCGCAGAGTAAAACGTAGTTAACAGGGTTTGCCCAGTTTTCATTGGCATACATCAGCAGATTACGAATCGCAGCAGGGTCGCGCAATCCACCGGAGAAGTGATTGTATATCTCGGAGAGACGTACGCGCGCTGGAGCTAAAGCCGGTTCCCGGCTGGCATAATATGCGAGTAAAGGTTCTATCTCATCCCAGTAGTTGTCTGGCGTAATTAAAAGCACGTCAACCAGATTTCGATTTGACCAGAGGTTGCTTATGTCTCTGGCAGGCTCAACATACTCTTCAAACGGTGCAGCAACTGTGAGGAAATCAACCTCGGATGAAACTATGTAGCGCTGGCGTATCGCCTGCTGTTGATTAATGAAGCTTATACTGCGTTCAAACTTCACATCGTTTACATCCGTGATATTAAAAATCCATGGTTCATCAATATTAGTAATTTCATATTTCACAGATCCGTTGTAGTCAATCTCTTCAAACACACAAGGATGGTTAAGAGTAGTATAGTAGGAAAGCTCCAACCAGTCAAATAAAGCTCTTGCTTCTTCATTAAGTTGTTCAAGCGTAATGCTGTTTGTACGGTTGTTCAGCGAAGATTGAATATCCGAAACCAGATGTCCGGATGTGAAGCTGCTTCCACCGGGTCTGTATTCGTCAATAGTTTCACCATTCAAGCGAATACTGATGCGCGGTTCACGTAATGTTTTTATAATCCTGACCCTGAGATTTGCAGGAAGGGTGACGTCCGGATTATCAAGGTTGACCGTATAATAGATATTGGACGCTCCGTCGAAGGTATAGCCGAACCATTCTAAACCTGAACCGGTGAAACCGCCCGGATAATGAATGAATTGCTCCGCTTCATTATAATAGCGACAAATAGCGGTGTTTACAGTTGTATCGGGAGTTAGTTCATCGGTAAAGGTCTCCATTCGCAAGCCACCGGTTGCAGGATTGACATTTAGCCAGTAATAGTTAATGGGTGAATAATGATTAACGTTATAACGGTAACCAAGTTGCTGGTCTTGAACCCAGCCACCGGCGCCTTTTCCGTAGAAGAGAAACCAATCACCCGGTCCGAAAGTACCGTCCTCACCATCATTCATATAGATGGCACATTCCCTGTTTCCCAGCGGAGCTTCTTCGGATGGATCAAGCGGTAAATCCATACCACCGTTGCCATATATCTGTATGTGGGAAGAGGGAACCCCGTTCGGTGGTAATTCGATGCCACGATTCATGAGGTCTTCAAATCTCACCCGGTAGATACCTTCCTCGCGAATCTCGAAACGGTATGAAGAATTCCTCTCCGGCGTCCACATTTGCCCAGTAAAATTGGATGTAATATAGTTGCCCCATTTTACCGCTTGATCAACGTTAACTACAATAGATTGTACTGTTCTGTTAACCTTGACCGGACGAACTGCCTGAACAATGGAATACCTGCCAAATTCCACGCGAAAGACCACTCGCTGTGCGAGTTCAACCGTCGGTGGATTAGTGGAATGTCGAGCAGGATAAATCGGTATACGAATAACCTTTAATCCACCAAGAGAGCGCACTTCTGATACTCCAATTACTTCACCGGTTGCCGGTGGTTGGAGTTCCAGGGATTTGAAGTTCTCTGTGTCCTTTGGTTCAAAAATGGATAATGATCCTTCCTGTATATCTCCGGTCTCGCGAGATAACAATCTTACCGTAGGATTGGAACCTGGTGGAACGGCAATTGTAACGATATATACCGGAAGTTCAGGTTCACCCGGTATAAAAACGTTATCGCCGCCTTTGAGTGATAACCGAACCATATTCTGATCGGCATTAATCGGTTGTAACAGTTCAGGATAATACTCAACCGTTACTCCCTGGTCGTCTTCAGCAATAACTCTAATCTGGCATATTACCGGTTGTACCGAAAATAAGACAGTCATTAGAACGAAGACCCAGACCGTAATGTAAGCGCTGTGATGTTTTTGTTTCATTGGTCTATTAAAATAAAAAATCCGAGCGGATGCCCGGATCAGACAGAGTGATGGGTATCCTGGTTAATTACATTTATATACATCCAGAAAACCCTAACAATTTTTCGTAAGCTTTCCTCCAGGGAAACTTTAATCCTAATCGGCTGTTATATTAAATTTAACTAACTGTCAAATGCGGTGAGCTGACAGCAACGGCTCGTCTCGGCTGTCAGGGCGCCGTCCCTGACAGCATTGGAATTAATGCTTAAAGGGAATTTACACTCTTTTTTCCCTGTTGTCAAGTATTAAAACGATTCTGCTGGGAAAGGAATGCAGAATTAAAGATTACTAATTTTTTCATTACCTGATATATGCTTCCATCTATAATACTTAATAT
>JAVCDD010000009.1 GCA_030765125.1 Candidatus Hatepunaea meridiana | reverse complement strand
TTCGGATATGCCAATACTCACAATGTAGGGCGAGGAGCCAGATCCCCATATTTATTGACTGGACTGATCCATTGTTCACACTGTGGGCATAAGTGGTTTGGCTATACCGTAAACAGCGGTCGTAAACGCAAGGATGGTTCAAACTCAAAAACCCTCTATTACGCATGTGGCGGGTATGTTGGTAAGGGTAAGTCTGTGTGTCCAAGACGGGTAGTTCGCAAGGAATGGTTGGAAGGGTGGGTGGTGGGTAAAATTGAGGAGATGTTAAAGAAATATTTCGGGAAGCCAGAGGGGCTTGAGAAGATTCGGCGGATGGTCGAAGAGGAGATTAATGATATTGTTCCGCAGATCGGAGAAGAGCTTGATCAGGTGGCAGGGAGGATTCAAGAAGTCAAACAAACCATATCAAACCTGATCGAAAACCTTACCTCTACCAACAGAGAATATGTGGATGCCAGACTGGTTGAACTGAAGCGGGAGTTGGCTGTTCTGGAGTCCAAACGTCTGGAGCTAGAGGCTGCTGGTGCGAAGAAGCTTGAAATCAACCGCCTAATCGATCAGGCGGTTGAATTGGCAGGGGAATTCAAGACAGCGTTTGCTGAAGGAACGATTGAGGAAAAGCGGTTATTCTTGAGAGCTTTCCTGAAGGGGATTAAGCTCAATCCAGTGGCGAGGAAAGGACAGGTGACGTTTATTCTGTTTCCGGGAAGGGAGAAGACGGCTATAAAGATTTCTACTTCTGGTGAAAGTGAATTAAGTCAGACTTGTAATATTCATTTCGGTTAATAAAAACAGGGAGTGACCTGAAGATCACTCCCTTTAAATTAACCTGGATTAATGGTTACCGCACCATAACTAACTTAATCGTAGCCACCTTATTATCCGATTGCAACCGGCAGATATACACACCGGAAACCGATCCCGATGCATCCCAGGATAATGAATGCACACCGGCAGTTTCCTGACCTTCGTATAACGATGAAACTTCGCGTCCCTGCAGGTCGTGGATTGTCAGCTTGATATTGCTGTCATCCTGAAGATTGAAGGTGATGTTGGTCATACTATTGAAAGGATTGGGGTATACACGAGCAATTTTTAAGGTTTCGGGTAGGTTATTGGATATGTCATCATTACGCCCAGAATAATATTCTATCAAATCCTCGTGGTAGGCAATTTGGTTTTCATGGTATCTCATTCTGTTACCCATGTTATCAACAATATCTTCATCTTCTTCTATGAGAATTATAAGAAGCATCTCACGATCAACGATTGCCCGTAAGCAGTCCAATCTATTCCTTGGTTCATCAATCCGATTATTCAATGATGAAAGAGCAGATTCAAAATCTCCGTTAGTTTGCCTGCATTGATTTAATGTAAAGAAAATTTCATCCTCAAGAATTGAAGCCTCTTCTGGGCACTCGAATCTTTCGATGTAAGAGATCAAGTCGGACATATCTTGACCGGATTTCCACCAGCATACGCTCAAGCGCTTAGGCGTTAGAAATGCAACCCCACTTACCGGATAATCTTCCAATATCCTGATGTAAAGTGCAATTGAACGACGGTATTCACCTTCACGTTCGTATCTGCGAGCTGACTCATAAAGTCGTTTAGCTGCATTTTCATACTCAATGCTCTCTGTATATTTTCCTTCACTCGCTCCTGTAAAGGTAGCATAGTCCATTATATTTTCATATACTACTCTGGGATCTCCTCCCGGTTTAAAACAATCAAACCAGTCCTCTGGATCATCATCTTCAATATCACCCCAGTAATTACCAGCGCCTTCAATGGGATTCATAATTGGAGTTGGAATATAGCTGAACAATAAACACTCATCCGGAGGCTCACCCGGATCAACATTTTCATCCCAAATGTCATTATGTCCACCATTTATATCGACTCTGCTTGAATAACTAAGAAGTTTTATCTCTGCGGTATTACCGTTGGAATCCACTCCATTGTAGCCATTATCGGCAATACGACAATCAATAAGCTCAGGTTCACTGCTATAACTACAATAAATACCGTTTTTATCATTGTCTAAAGCGTGACAACCTAATAATAAAGAAGTATCATTATGGAAACGAAAGCCGCAGCTACCATTGTAAATCGATATTACATCGGTAATTTCTACAGCATCAGCATTATTAAGTGAAACACCATAAGAATCATTCTCTTCTGAAATAAAATCCTCAACAACATCAACAGCATGATCATAAACATACAAACCATAAGAATCGTTATATTTTGCTGTACCACCGATAATGGAAGCCAGCTCGTTGTTCCCGGATACCGCTATGCCATCGGAACCATTAAACCAGAAATCGCAATCTCTGACCTCAACATCAGTATAACCCAGTGTCAATGAACCATAGATATAAAAACCGTCGCTTTCGTTATGATCACACCTAACATTCTCGAAATCGGTAAAACTGGTTGTTTTTTTTGATTTTATGCCGTATTGGTCAGATCCCCAGATTCTAAAATACTCCAGTCTATTGTTTTCAGCTTCATAGAAATACAATCCTTTATGCTGCTTACTGCTGGGGATGAATGCGTTCTCTTCATCTAAATCAATATCTTCTAAATTGGGTTTAAATAAAATTCTTTCACCTGCATCCCAACCATTACCTACTGCGATTAATGTTCCTTCAATCTTTAGCTGCACATCTGTGAGCATAACGACAGTTACTCCCTGTCCAATGGTTAGTGTATGTTCATCGGGAACAACACAATCACCATACATACAATACTCATCTAAAGCATTTAGGACATCTTCTTCTCTAAATTCAGTTTCATCCGGGATTACTATGAAGTCTTTGAAAAACTCTCCTTCATCAAAATCCCCTTCATTTCCCCGGTTGAAATCGTCTGCGCCCTGACCACCGAAAGCGCCAATATCATTTCTTGTTCCGTCTGGGTCGTTGAACTCACCTTCTGTGTCACCCTTATTAATCATTTCTGAATACCAGCATAAATGAAAATCGTATGGAACTGTAATGTCTCCTTCCTCAACATATACCAATCCCGGATCTTCTGCAATTACGGTATTATCCTCATTGTATGAGCATCCACTTAGATGAGGTTCCTGATCGAATCCGTTAAACTCATATTCTTCATCACCCTCATTTTCGTCCTCTATTGCGTAATTCTCTTCAATATAACCGTTTTGTCGAGTGAACAGGTTGTTTTTCAAACTGATTACCGGTACAGGACCATGACCCCCTACCTGACTAGTAATTAAGATATCGTCACCTGCCTGATCTGAAAAAGTATTATTAAAAATAGAATGATCAACGTTGTCTTGCCAACCAGAACTTACATCTAAAACTAAACCAATATTATTTGAGCATAAAAAGTTGTTTTTTATTGAAATTATTGGATTAGCATTAACAACATTAATACCACCAACTAATCTTATCCCAAAATTGTAATCCTCATCGCCATTAATACCATTACCATATATATCATTATGCCATATTTCATGGATTACACGGCCTAAACCTTGTATAGAAAAAGTACCATGTAAGACAAAGATGTTTCCTTCACCATTTTCTGTACATACAAATCTACAACCTTTTATGAAAGACTGACAACCTCCTGCCTGTCCAAGTGCATCCTCCCATAATCCATAACTTTCATTATCATAAATATAGCATTTAATTACGTCTATCTTACTCCCGCATCCATGATGGATGTAGATTCCTCTACCGTAATCATCATCATCGTTTTTAAGATTTGAATAAATTTGATTCGATTCCAAACGTCCACAGGAAAGTCCATCCAAATCTATAGTAATACCATCGTGTAAATTATTGTGAATCTGACAATTCCTTACTAAAAATCCTCGTCCAAACCTATTTATTGCACCACCCGACATCATATCAATATTAATACCCCCTCCTGCGCTTTCTTCACCTTCTGGTATATCAAAGCAATTACCTGAAACCTCACAATTAAGTATTTGGAAATCTACCCATGAATCTTCTTCACCTTCGGGTGGCGGTGAACTTCCATTTATGAAAATCCCCGCCTCTCTGTTATTAATTATACTGCAGTCTACTATAAAGTATTGTAAATCTTGTAATGGATCATTAATTTCCTCTCTTATGGATATTCCCCGTTCACAATTATAAATATTCGTGTTATATATATCATAACTATTGTTATTGTTTCTGCTTACAAATATGCCATGTCTTTCACAGTGATGAATACTATTATCCCCGTTTACGTGACCTTCACCGTCAGATAGATTAAGTACTATATCTGTGTCTCCTTCTTCCCCTTCACGATCACAAAAGATCACGATACCATAACCGCCTTTCTCGTCTTCATCCTGGGTCATATAGCTGATATCACAATCACCTAAAAGATCGATACTACAGCCTGAAATGTCAGGATCGTCTTCGACGCCAAGACCTTCAATCCCTACACATATCCCATTTACAGTATCATCGGAACCAGTAATGTAAACATCAGTAAGTGTAAGTTCAATGTCTTTGCCAGTAATACTGATACCGTTATTTTCGCAACCAATAATGTCAACACCATCTAATGTCGCTGAAGCTCCTTCACCAGTAATGCTGATACCATTTTGTGTTTCATCGTCTGGAGCGGCACTATTGAAGTTGCCGATTTGAACATTGTTAAGCGTTAATATAGAGTTCGCGCCGATTAATGCGATACCGTCGGTCTCACTATACCCGATATTACAGTTTTCCATTATAACTCCACCCTCTTCGTTGTTCTCAACTCCAGCGTCTTCGCGGAGGACTATTATTCCTCCACCTCCTTCCGGTGCGCCACCATACTCGAAGGTACAATAGTTAAACTCCGCTAAGCCGTTATAATTTCCTTCCCCGTTTAATACGATGGCTCGCCAGACATTCCATTCCTCATTTCGTGAGAAAACGGCGTGGTTATTTTCATCGTTACCATTAACAATGAGTGAACCTCGTACTTCAAGCTCAAAGTCATCATTGAAAAGAACACTACCATTACCCGTAATAGTCAGTGTTTCATCTTGTGGGACATAACAATCCGTTTCAATGATATAGGTATCATCGTTCAGATTCCATTCTGGCCAATTTTCACTTTCGCTGAGATCCGGATCGTCGATATTAATTATATCGGCATGAAGGCTAACAGCTAAGATCATTAAAATAACTGCTATAGCTGACAGATATTTCATGATTTCTCCTTTTAATTTGTTGTTGGCAATTATCAAACTTATAAAGGCGTTACTTAAAGTAAAATATGCGTTTAAACGCACTTTTATTCTCATCAGAAAGCCTAATAAAATATACTCCGCTGGCAAAATTTATCGGTTGCCAGTTAATCTTGTACTTTCCAGCCTGGATATAATCATTAACAAGAACCGAGACAGCGCGTCCTTGGATGTCGAAAACGGTCAGTGTAAGTTTTTCGCTTTTCGGAACGCAGAATTCAATAATTGCAGCCGAATTGAAAGGGTTGGGATAAATGCGATTTAATTCGAGTTCTTTAGGAATTAGTGCGAATCTCTCATCAACACTATTAGTTGTTATATTGATATTCCAGCGTAAAGTGTCCAGATTATAGCCGTCTGTTACGATGCAATCCAGTCTGTAAATACCTAATTCACTGAGGCTGAATAAAACAGTGTTGCTTTCACCAACCTCTATATCGCAATCCCAGATAAAAATCCTGCCGCCCTCTATCGGATCTTCCAGACACCGGAACAGCGACCAGCGGAACCCGGGTCTATCATCCTCCGGGTCGTCCACTGTAACTACAAATCTCATTTGTTCATTCGGATTGGCATTAATTACATCAGGCTGTAAAGTATTTAACCTGAAAGCCTGGTTGTCATGATCAAACCATACCGCACCGATATCACTGCGTGTTCCATCGGGATCCTCCGGAGAATCAGGATCACCAGTGTTAATACAAGGGCTGTTGGTTAATAGGTGATGGCGATAGGGTGGTATATCAAGGAGAAGAGGATCTTCACTGATATTGGTTGAATCCGGTTCTATAGGTATTTGATACCATCCATAGTTTCCGGCTTGGTTACCGTAAACATTGTTATATTGTAAAGTACCTTGTTCATTTTCATCTGTTACCCTCCAATAGATTCCATATTCCTGACAAAAAGATAATAAGTTGTTGGTTATAACAGCATTACCATTGCCACACCTGATGCCATATTGATTGAATAAAACGGTATTATTTTCAATAAGCGGTGAAGCATGATTATCAAAAGATATACAAGATGATCCTATCAGCACATTATGTTCAATATGACTACTGTCGGAAAAACCGGAAGATATCCGATTGGCATTTATTAGAAGATTATTATGTATATGACTAAAACCGCCTATACTTCTAATTCCACCCCTTTCCCCTGTGGAAAGGTTGTTGGAAATAATACCATTTGAGTGTGAAGCAAAGATACTACCATTATCTTCATTACTATCAAATCTGTTTGAAATTACCCAATAATAGGATTCATAAATCCTTAAACTAACTTCTTCAAAGTAACAATTCCGGATGTCAATATTTTTATGTTCTGCAATTATATTGTGTGTTCTGTTAATATGTAAATAGGCAAACCGATTAGTATCAGCATTACTACTGTCCATTCGAATACCTGAGAACGACCGTCTATTTGGGTTTACGATATGTGGATTTCTTATAGATGTGATAGTGATGCTGTCTTCGACTGTACCCTCGCAAAACAGTGTACCATACACAAATAAACCACTCTGGTCTTCATAGTGGTCTAATGAATCTTTTACCAGGAACTCCAGACGACAACCCGGCTCGATACGCAGTGTTTCACCTATCGGCACTATCAGGCTCCCCAAAACCATATATGGGGATTCATCCACACTAATAACACCGCTGATGTCGCCACCCTGAATAAATGTGTGATCGGTAGCTGCAACCTCAACGTCAAGGGAGTCCATTAAACCTTCAGCGTCCGTTGTCTGCACTCTGAACGTAAAACGATCCACATCGCGTGGTATAATACCTGAGATTTGCCTACTTGCGGATTCATAATCGCGCCTCGGTCCGGGTCGCAGCCAATCAGGATAGTCAAGGAAATTGATATGGCATCCTTCATTATCATCGACCGAGAACGCTTCGTAGCTGTAACGCACCCTTTTACTTGTCAAATCTCTACTAATACTGATAACACTTGGTGGCTGGTTTACTCTCCGGTCGTAACATATAGCGCCTATGTCTGGCGTAGTTCCATCCGGATCCCGTCCGAAATCTTCGCAACCGGCATCGATGCATGGACTATCAGCGCGCAGCCTGAAGTCTTCTATTCCGTTATGATAGTGCCGGAAATGCGGATCATCAAAAATATCATGCTCTCCCGGTTCAAGACCTTCCCGGTTACAAAACCCACCATGTCCATAATACAGGTTATAATCAATACGCGTTTCAGCCCCTCTGGGACTTATTTCCACAACGGAGTATCCATTCATACTATAGAAGATATTGTTATAAATATCAAATGGTGGATCGGACACATATATACCGCTGCCTCGCTGAAAAACTCCGCTGATAATAGTATTGTTAAAAAATTCAAGTTCCTCGTTATTGCTAATGGAACATCCTTTTCCTGGTGAGATAATCAGATTTCTCGAAACCTGACCATAAGAACAAGTATTAATACGTAGAATACCACGAAAATCAATGCGATCCGGATGTGCTGTCCCGATATAGCAGTTTGCTATCTCTATTCTCCTTGTATTCATTACTATAATATCTTTTGCAACATCATTGTATCTGAAGATAACATTTCTCGCATCATTGATATTAATATTATCCCTGAATGAACAGTTTTCAATCTCAGCATCCGATATCTCCCAGAGATTAAGTGAATATAAATTGCTGTTACGAATAATTATATCTTCACAATCATCCCATAGGATGACTCCGCTACCGCGTTCTACGTTTTGTATGGTTACTGATTCAGCGCCATTGATTGTTAAACAATTATAAAAATCACAATCTATAAAGTAATCACCTAGGTTATAGTGACGTTGATAACCGTGTATCTCACTATCCGTTAATCGAACATTGTCAACACTCCAGAATGTTAAATCATCAACGCGTCCACCCCTATAATATTCACGGATTTCTGTTCCTTCTATCACCAATTCATCGACCGAATCTAACGACAATGCAGTCAAATTGTCATCAGAAAATCGAACTTCATTGGCACCAAAGATAGTATAAAGAAGAAATAAGGAATCCTGAATCTCGCTATCCGTTGAAATAAATGTATTAGTGCTATGAAGACGCCATTCCGTTGAACCTTGATAGTTGTTAGAGTTAAACCTGCATGTTCCAACCCAACCAGCAAAAAAACTACAATAGGACCCCGGCAGCGTCTGATTATTATGAAAAAGCAGCTCTCTTTTATTCATTATTGTCATATTACAATCAAAGGCATTTGAGGCAATTTCACATATATCACCGTTGTTTTCCCAAATAACTACCCTTGTATTTCCAATCGTACAGTTAAATATATCAATATCAACACGCTTTCCATAGAGCTGGTATAAAGTATTAATACGTAAATACTCGAGGCGGATATTCTCTTCATTATCTTCGAAATATAATATCCCGCTTCGCAACTCTTCATGTTCAGCGCTTATTATAGTAATTGAATCATCTTCAGTACCTTGTAATGATATTCCTCCGTATATGGTAAGACTGTCACCCGGACTGATTATAATCGTAACACCCGGTTCTACGTCAAGGCTACCATCTTCAGGAACAATAGTATTGTCGGTTGTAATATAGGGGCTTCCTTCAACTGTCCATTCACCCGATACATTGCCTTCAACCTCAGTCTGTGCTGCTAAGGAAAACGGAAATACTATAATGAATAGAGTAAAGGATACGATATGATAAAAATGTAATTTCTGCATAGTCAATTACTTATTATTTTCATTATCACAAATACCAAAGAAAACGAATTACAAATCTTGAGTTAAAAAGTGGAAAGAAACAGGTTAGATTATTCACTAAGTTAATTTAATGAAAACAAACGTTAATAGCAAGAAATTTTCATATCATTTTCATTGAATTTGGGGGTTTCCCTTGTCATTTTTCCATCTGCCCAGTTGGTATTGGATTTCAGCGGTTTCACCATTATCTTTGAATTATGATAAAATCAATCAGAACTCTAATAAAACGGTTAGCAATTACTTTTGCTCTCGCCAGCAATTAGTATTAGAAAACTTGGATTCTTCTGACAAATGCGTACTTTTTATTTATGATAGTTGAGGAAACAGCTCATTGATAATGTATTTTATTCTTCCATTAAGTGGAAGAATTCCTATGTCAACAAGTTTACTTTACCACGACTTTGGTATAAGGGATTATGACTACGTTCGAACTGATTATGAAAAGAAACGGGGTACATTTCATATTAAGCAAAACAATCATTCCCTGTGCTGCCCTAATTGCAGATCGACAAAGGTTGTCAAGCGTGGACAGAAACAACGTAGATTTCGTACCGTTCCCATCGGTAATAAGATAGTTGAAATAGCGCTTAATATCCCTCGCGTCGAATGCCGATCTTGCGGTAAGGTTCGTCAGGTCAAAGTGACATTTGCCGACCCGAAACGAACATATACACGAGCTTTCGAGCGATACGTGCTTGAACTTTCAAAGGTGATGACCATTCAGGACATTGCCAGACATCTTAAGATCAGTTGGGACATCATCAAAGATATTCAGAAACGCAATCTAATGCGTCGTTATTCAAAGCCGAAGCTTAAACACTTACGTCTTCTCGCAGTTGATGAAATTTCCGTAGCCAAGGGACATCGCTATCTCACTGTCGTTCTCGATTTGAAAACCGGCGTTGTAGTCTTTGTCGGCGACGGCAAGGGCGCTGACGCTTTGATCCCGTTCTTCAAGCGATTACGTCGGTCGAAAGCAAAGATAGATGCTGTAGCCATCGATATGTCACCGGCATATATTCTGGCAATAAAGGAGAAGCTTCCTGAGTCCGCAATTGTCTTTGATCACTTTCATGTAGTTAAACTGCTCAATGAGAAGCTGTCAAACTTCCGTCGTGACCTCCAACGTGAAGCAAGCAAGATAGAAAAACAGGTATTTAAAGGAACGCGCTGGCTGCTACTCAAGAACCCTGAAAACCTTGACGATAAGCGAAACGAACGGCAGCGTCTGGAAGCTGCTTTGAAGATCAACCAACCGTTAGCGACTATCGGTGCATATCGCACTGGATTATTGGCATACTACGATTATTCGATTTCAACAGGACCGTTAGAAGGAACAAACAACAAGATTAAGACAATGAAACGACAAGCTTACGGCTTTAGAGATATGCAATTCTTTAAACTCAAAATCATGGCTATTCATGAAACTAAGTACGCATTAGTCGGATGAACCA
>JAVCDD010000358.1 GCA_030765125.1 Candidatus Hatepunaea meridiana | reverse complement strand
CCGGTATTATTAAGTGGACGCGCAGCAAGCTTCGCTACTCCGGTGTTATTAATTTTATACATTGCTGAGCTAAAGGCATAACCGATTAATAATAAACAAACAGCTTTTCTTAAGCTGTTATTATTAAAGTAGAATAACCTAATGCCAAATCGGAAACCCCCTCTTTGTCATTTCGTGCTCTTCATATCCTTCGTGGCGATAAATTGTCTTCTGTCATAAATACACGCATCTCAAAATTAAGGTATTAAATTCTCCAAAATCTTTCAGTTTCTTTATCCGGCGGTTTAATCGAATCTCCCAATTCAGCTAAGCGTCCCGACAGTTCTACCGATGGTATAAGCATAAAGAGATATACAGGCAGCATCCATCAAATACTAATAAAAAAATCCCGTTCAGGATTATCATTGAATTCGGTTTTGGGGATTTCTACCAGCCAGACACTCTTTGCTTGAACTAATTGCATCAAATCATCCGGAATGTCAGGGAAAAGCGGTTTTTTGTAACTGTTGTTTATATATATCCCAATCTTCTCACCCATCCCTGCAGCCTGAGCGTATCTTCGCCATACATCCCTGTGTTCGAGCAGGTTCTTCCGCCAACCATCAAGTTGTTCTTGCTTCGGAGCGCCAATCCCGCAACCGGCAGCCCAGCCATTACGACCGATTGCCACAAATATATCTGCGCAACTCCCTTTAACCTTACCGAATGAGATCCATATATGCTCCTTATATGGCGGTTTATTCAGTGAGAACCGGATGTCATTGTTTATGCGTGACATCTTCGGTTTGCCGGTAAATTCCGGTAGAATCGAGGCAACCGGTTCCGCCAGGGCTTCTGCTAACGACTTAAGTGGAAGACGGACTGTCTCCTCGTATCGTCTTCTATTATCAGTAAACCACTGCTTGTTATTGTTATTCCAGAGATCCGCCATAAACTTGAAAGATTCCACTGATATTTGTCGCAAAATATGTTCCTCTAAATTATAACACACTGATAGCAGCACAGGCATCTCTGCCTGTGGCAGAAGTTTGCAAACATTCCTGAAGCTTCGGAATACGCCACTCAATTACAACATCACAATATCCTACTCTTTAATATTCTGTATGACCTGTCGATTTCTCGGAATTTTACTCTCCAAGAATCAAAACAGACTGAGTTCTTTTAAGTATAGCCTCTTCGTCAACCTCATGCATCTCAACGCCAGTATATTCAGTTGCTCTGTCAAGCATCCGCTGTAAATCAAAATCATCCTGTGTCTCACTGTAGAAAAAACGTTCCTCTTTGTATTTTTCAGCGAGGTATTCCTGCTCGGTTTGCCCTGGCGTGGGAACAAGTATTGCTTTCTTGCCTAACACTGACAGATCCATAATAGTAGTATGACCCAGTCTGGCTAACACTAATGGGATAGCGAGGATGGCTGCGTTAAGTTCGTCAGCGGGGAGGTGAGACAACATCCTTACGTTTTCTGAAAGCATCACGTCCTGGCTGCATTCTGATTTACCTTGCAGGATTAGTGTTTTAAAAGAGGTCAATTTCATAGCTTGATCTATGACTGTTTTCTCGAAGATGGTTCGCTGGGGTTCTGGACCGGAAAGGAGGATTAAGAGGTCGTAGTTTGTAATGTTATCTGCAGGCGGGGACGCCTGCTGCTCCTGGAAACCTTTTTTCTGGGGCTCCTGATAATTAACATTCTTTGTAAAGCGAGAAAGCTGTCCAATAAAATGAGCATTGCGAGGTAGAGGATATTTGTGTGAAAGATCACCTGATAGATTAGGTTCGCCTTCGACATCCGGTATCCAGCATTCGGTATACCTATTAATTAAACACTTATGTAATCTATAGAAGATTGACTCCAGACATCTGAATCTCCCGGGAAACTTAACCATAACCTGGTGTGTCATATAAACACAAGGAACCTGCTTTGTCCACAGACCAAACCTTGCATCGGAGATAACAAGGTCAATCTTATAACGTTCAATAATGCGCGACAATGCCCGGTGTTCCTTTATAATCCTCGATATTAATCGTGGAGTCTGCTGGATCATCTTGACAACCATATTAGAATCATGAGGGTAAGTAATATCATAACCAGGCAGTCGAATCATTTTCTGACCGGGAAATTCCCTTTCCAACAGCGCATAAGGACGCTTATCGGCTGCAATTATAACGTCGAAATCCGCTTTCAGCAGGAGGCGGATAATCGGCAGGCTGCGTGTGGCATGACCTATCCCCCAGTCCAGAGGGCATATTAATATTCTTTTTGGCATGAATGCAATTTAGGCAGGTTTGAGCGGGATGGGCTCGATAACAACTTAATTACTACTTATTTTACGTTTCAAATATGACAATGATTTGTTCATAAAACCACCGTTTGAACCATTATCAGCATCCATATTCGATAAGGACTTCATACCTCTCTTTGTTTTTTTCTGGTCATCCTCACCATAGTATGTTAATGTGTACGAGGAACTATACTGGGAATCATGTAATTCGGCTTTAATATCGTTCAAAACAACGCCAAGTATTTTGGCATTTACGCTTTCGAGATGTGCTTTGGTTCTACTCAACATATCCCTGCCTACTCTCCCAATTTGATATACAATTACTACAAAATCACAATTCGGTGCAATTATCGCGGAATCTGTTACCGGAAGTGTTGGAGGCGAGTCGATTAAGATGATATCATATTCTTTACGAACTTCTTTTATGAACTCCCGGAATGAATCCTCTGATAACTGCTCAGAGGGATTTGCCGATGAAGCTCCCGCAGTGATAATATGAAGGTTATCAAGTCCGGGGCTTAACAATACATCATCTATTCCAACCGCCGTTCCAACAAACATATCTGTAATATTCTTGACTGTATCCTGCCATTTAACTGTTCCCATGATGATTTCTGTTACACCTGGTTTTTTTTCAAGATCAAATACTCGATAGAGACTTGGTCGACGAAGATTACATCCGATAAGCAGTACTCGATTTCCCTTCTGTGCCATAGAAATTGCTAAATTTGAAATCGTCGTGGTTTTGCCTTCTCTCATTGTTGAACTCGTAAACATGATCACAGTGCTCTCTTCAGAAGACCGAGCAACATCGATATTGGTTCTTAACGTTCTATACGCTTCTGCAAAAGGAGACTTGGGCCAGAAATGTGTTATCAACCCTAAGGATTTTGAGTACCCACCGCCTGTTGAGGTTACTTTTGATTTAATACCATTAGTAGCGTACTTCTTTGTAGAAATGCGCGGAATGACACTTAACACAGCTAAGTTTAGAAAACTTTCCACATCTTCAATAACCTTGATGGATGTGTCAAAGGTGTCAAAAAGTATAACGATAAATATACTGGCAACCAGTCCGATAATCATAGATAAAAACAAACGGTGAGTATGAGCAAGTCCAGCAACAGAGGCAGCAGAAGTAGCAAATTCAAGAATCCGAACAGCTTCAAAATCTTTAGCTCCTTGAATAAGAGCATCCTGCAGGCTTGATGATAGATCCTCAACAATACTCTCGTTTAATCTCACTTCCCGATTCAGACGATCATATTCAATATTCCGTTCCAGAAGGGCTAATGTAGCGTTTTTCTGTTTTTCCAGATTATCCAGTCTGTTCTCTATACTCGGCAATACCGATAAAATTCCTTCTTTTATTTTTCGATTAATTTCCCGTATTTGAGGAGCTTCTTCTTTTACATATCCAAGCAATTCTGTTTTCTGATTCACCAGTTTAATAACATTAGGAAAAACATTTTCACCGAATTGTTCATTAATCGCCAATGATATCCAATCTTCAGAACTTTTTTCATTATCATCCAGTTGTATTCGCTGTTTAAGCTTTCTCTGTAATTTTTCTAAATTCATTATTTGTTCTTTTTTTCCGCCATAAGCTATCTGGATATCCAATATATCACCACCCTCAAGTTCAACAAAAGGAAGTGTACTTTTAACATATTTCATTAACTGCTCTTCTGATCTTTTTAGATTGTTAGTATATTCTGCTAACTGCTTTTCAATAAAGCTCTTTGTATCTACCATCTCGCGTTTTCGTTGGTTCAAACTCTCCGCTCTGTAAACATCAACAACTGCATTAACAAATTTTATTGAAAGGCTGGGATTGTTCGTGGTTACTGTAACGTCAATTATATCGGTAATCATATTTGATCGTTTTAGCTCCTTAGGCTTCGATGTAACACTCCTCTGTAATTCATTCATCTTCTTGAAGTACTCAGGACGAGAGTTAGGATCTTCATAGACAATACTCAAATCTTCATAGGCGATACTTTTTTCAATCTCCCCAATTCGCTGTGCAGCGAGGAATACTATACGCTGACTGGTAATAATTGCTGCCTGGGTTGCAATATTATCACCCTCACCGAAATACAATACATCTGACAATAAAAGCCCCCCTACCGTGTTTTTCTGAATTAACTCAACTGAAGCACTGGCATGATAAACTGCTTTGGATTTTGGAAACAATATATATACTATCAGACCTACTATTACAGTTATCCATAGAATTGTATATTTGCGACGTCTGAGAATACGAGAATAATCTTGTATTGTAAATGTGGATTCTTCCATATTTATTACCTGCTCGATTCTTTAATTAATAAGAAATTGAATGTAAAATATACGCACTCTTTTTATCAGTCTCTTAATGATATTATTAAAACATATGATGTTAGCACCATATGAATACTCATCAACACATCTCGTGCAATTCCCCACGTTATCACAAACCTATCTGGTATATATATCATATCTCCATCTTGAAGTTCCGGATTAACAGAAATATCACCTTCTTTTATATATCGTTCTAAATTATAGACATTTGGCTCGGATGAATCAAGATGAGTAATAGTTATTTTATTAACTTTTGCATTATTAGCAAATCCTCCGGCAACGGCAATACCGGTTGTTAAAGTAGCCGGATAATCCAATGAATATACTCCTGGTCTGTTTACTGCGCCGAATATTTTTACTTGAATCTTGTCTGTTTGAATAAATATCTGGTCTCCAACTGCGAGAACAGGATTGTTTAGTGAGTCGCCTTTTGAAATATATTTTGAAAGATCTACCTCGAATCTACTTCCATCCAGTCTGGTAATTTGAAACCTTCTATAGTTCTTAAGGAATTGACCTTTATTTGAATTTCTCACAATTAAATGATATAGACGTTCATTTTGCATTATCGGGAAAACACCATTGAAATCCTTACCTATTATTGTAACAGTCCTGCTGCGTTGTTCTACAACCTTGACTGTAACATAAGGATTTAAATAGCTCTCTTTGAGTTCTTCAGTTATCTTATATGCTAATGCTTCACAAGTCAAGTCCGCTGCATACATAAAACCGATGAAAGGTAAGAATATCTGACCATCGGAAGTTATTGGTATTTCTTCTATCTTTGCCGGTTGTGCATCGTTCATCCAACTAAGATAAATTGTAATTCCGAGTATATCGCTCGGACCCAAAATATAGTGCCCGCTTCGCTCTTTCGGTTCTATTCGTTGGAGTAAATTGGTTTTATCAGGATTATTATCTTTCCTATTATCTGATTTTTGCTTAGGGATTTCCTCCTGTGAACGTTTCGAGTAAGGTATGTCTATGAAAGCTACTTTTTTATTCTTTATATAGTTAAATGAAGAAGCTTTAAGTTCAAAATCTCTTTTAACTAATAGAGATATCTGGTTAAAACCTACCTTCAGTTTAATTTTTCCACCAGCATTACTATACTTAATCTGGACGCCTCTAAAAATATCCTTATCGCGTTCTTTTTCCAAGGTAATAATAAACTGTCTAAGAAAACCGGACTCTGTCTCCTTGTCCTTATTAATATCTTCTTTCAATATTAATTTCTCAGAATAATTCTGGAAATCAAAAGCCAGTCTGATCCTTGCATCTTCACTACCTTCAGTATAAAGGTTACAACGAATCTTCGCCAGATTGTTAAGTGAAGCAGATTGCGGTGCTGCAATTAATGTGGTATGTGAAGTAACATACCACAAAAAACAGAATATAAGGACAGATACTACAAGTACTTTACATTGTTTATATATAACCATCAATATCTATGTTCTTCCGGTGTTAGTTCGATTGCTCTGAGTATCTCTGTAACCCTTGAAAATTCAAAAGGTTTTGTAATATAATCAAAAGCACCGATTTTTAAAGTCTCCCTTGCTGTATCTTCAGTTGCTATCCCAGACATCATAACCACGACGACTTCAGGCGCTATACGTTTTATTAACTTCAGTATTGTAACTCCATTTACTACGGGAAGTTGAATATCAAGGAATACTATATCCGGTGTTTTTTCATCAAAAAAGATGATAACATCATTGCAATCATTGGCGATCTCAGGTCTATAACCCAAATTAACGAGATACTCTGATAGTAATTGACCGATACTCGGTTCATCATCCACAATAAGGATGGTCTTTTGCAACGAATGTGGTTTTTCTGCCATAGTGTTTACCTTTTGAACTTGCTGATTATATGAAAATTGATACGAATGAAACCTTGAACTGTTTTAAAAATAATTGCAGACAATATTTCAAATCGCGAACTTAAGTGATTAATGTCGGCGTTACAGTGGATTATCGAACACCCAATCCTTAGGATAGATTGTAACATTACATCGAGCGTATAGAATAATCGTCCGTAAATGAGCGAGATTCGCGCTAGAAACTTTGTAAACAACTCGCCTTGCGGGAAAGGTAATTCATCACCGTCATTCGATACAACTGAAACTACAGTGCCTAAAACAAAGTCATTTTTCCAAAGACCATCAATGAAAGGAAGATTATCTGCTTTGGTAATAAAACCGTTGTTAGAGACAATTTTAACAATCCGGTGAACGAGCAACCTCTCACCATCACGAACCGCCACCACCATACCTGTTCTCAATCCGCTATCTACAGACTTAATCTTAACCAGACTATTATCAGGTATCCACGGATCCATACTCCTTCCATGAGTTGTGATAATTGCTGAACCGCGTTGTTGGATAATCCGATACAGAAGTTCTAATGCCGCAATTTTTTGATGCCGTTTCATAAATTACTTGTCAATCTCAATCAATCCTTCACGCAACAGCTTCATTGCCAGTCGTTCTTTCTGCTTGTTTTCATCATCGTTATCGTTCACCATCTTTATTCTGGATATTTCAGCTCCTTTTTCAATAGAGGACAATGCTGCCAATAATTCCTGACCGTATTCGGTTAATTTACTTTTCGAATCAAGTGGTGGTGTGAACCAGTTTGTAAATTTTCCCGGTAGATCTACTCCCAGAAAAGCTGCTTGCTTGCGCTGTTCTCTTCTGCCCGACAGATTAAATTCAGTGAACCAGTTCAAATGGACTTCATCGCCAAAGTGCGTACTTGTGATGCGTAGATTTACCGTGTCACCTTCTTTTACTCGAACTGAAGGTAATAACGGGAATATCATCTGCCGCCAGTGTGTCGGTGGTGAGGCAGGATTATTGTCAAGTATAATTCCGTCGGACAACACTGCTTCAAACCAACCGCAAAAGCCGTCTATAACTGCTGATTTATCGCAGGTAAAACCTACACATCCGTTAATATCCATTCCAGAAAAATCTTTCAGATCAAATTCACCAAGCATTTCAGGTTTACAAATGAGAGCCGATTGCTTTATGGAATCTATCTTAGTGAGATGCTGTATGCGTTTTTGAATCGGTAAATAGTTAAACCCGTTAACCTTCTCCCAGAATTTGAGTTCCTTACGGATTCGTTGCGATGAAAACGGCGCTGCCCAAAGCGAGAATCGTTGCGGAATCACAATACCGTCGGGTTTCAGGAAGCGCTTGCAAGCGTGATCGTATAACGCCAGAATATTCTCTTCGATTCCAAAACTGCCCAACATCTCACCGATAAGAACATCAACTTTACAAGGTAGTTCAATGTTCCGTAGATCACCGGAAATGATTTCAATTACATCTTTGTAGTCATTAGCAGCTACAATTTCCTTTGCAACTTCAGACATTGAATCATACTCTATCCCATATACCTTGCAGGCTCCTGCTTGAGCTGCCATAAGTGCGAGTATCCCGGTTCCAGTTCCGATGTCGAGAACAATATCGCCTGGTTTTACGACAGCGTTGATCGCTTGCTGATAAGCCTGAAGACGCCGCTTATCTGCCAGCATAATATAATGGATGTCCATCAGCCCATTAACTCCTGGTTCTCTCGTAGCATCTACGATATCGTATCATCCTGCGACGGCACCGTATTTGACCAAGTTGTCTAGGAAGTTGTCTAGAACATCCTCGTCTAACTTTAAGACATACCAATGTTTCTTGTTCAAATGCAGTTTCAGATCGAATTTCAGGCGGGTGGTACTTGCGCTTCATTACCTATTAACCTCATAAATATTCGCGTGTTTCGACACGCTTCACTTGAAGGACCCAATAGATCACCATCTTCGATTAGAGCAATGCCCTGACAGCGAAAGCAATATTTCAGTCCTGGGCACCTGTTACAGATTTCAACATCGGAAAGTCGTATTTCCCTGATCTTCTGAAGATATTCAGAGTTTCTCCAAATAGAAAGAAAATCATTCTCAAATATGCTGTCTCCACCATTTACAAATTGTGGACAAGGCAGAATACGACCATCCGGCGTTATTCCACAGGTTATATGACCGGCGCTGCATGGAATAATGTCTTTTTGGTCGTTCATTTGTAAATCCGGATATACTATTTCATCATTATCATCAGAAAAACCGTCTTCCCGATAAAGCTTCTCTAATTGGTAATCAGTTAAACGATGCTTATCAACCTTTGTCGTATCACCATCATTCTGTGGAGCAAGATATGAAGTCATACGGAATCTCACTCCGAGATTATTACACAGTTCTTCCATCTTTGTCATATCTTCCATATTTGATCTTACAATACAAGTTTTCAATGTGACGGGTACTCCTAACGCCAGCATATATTTAATACCTGCCATAGTCTTCTCGAATGAACCTTCAATCCCTGTAAACGCATCGTGGATCACCGGTGATGCGCCATAGATGCTCACTTCAACACCGGAAAGTTTTAGACTTGCCAACCGTTTCGCTTCCGCTTGTCCGATAAGTGTGCCATTAGTGAATAGCATAACTGCAAAATTCAGTGATCGGGCACGCTCTAACAGTTCGAAAATATCTGCTCGTAGAAATGGTTCGCCACCTGAAAAAGTTAACCATAAAACTCCCGCATCTGCAAGTTGTTGAAGCAGATCAAAGCCTTTCTCTGTACTTATTTCAATGCCATTTCCAGGTGTTATGTAACAATGTTTACATTCAAGGTTACAACGATAAGTAAGTTCCCACATCACATCAAGCGGATGCTTAAGCTCCATTGCCCGACCAACAATTTCATTATAGACTGATATGTTGCATTGTTCAGTGTTCATTGTTTAATTGTCTCATTGTTAGATTGTTTTATTGCTGTATTGCTGTATTGTTCCGAAGTCTCGAAGCAATATAACAATCTAACAATCAAAGTAAGCAGCACTCCTGAATTCACCTTGCAATAACTTCAATCAGATCTTTTTCGAGCAGTTGATCTGAATATTTCTGAAGGTCAGACAGCACCTGTGTATACTCTACTTCGAATTCTTCACGTATTGCTGATAGAATATCATCTTCAGACTTGGGTTCAGGCAGCAGTTCCCAGATAAATGTCGCTACTTCATTCAACAGGTGTATCTGATTATCAACAGGATTGAGTAACACTGCTTCACCGTCAAGTATTCTGAACGCAACGTCGTTATTGCGCTGGATAGTTCTCATAGTCAACCTTTTTAAATAGGATATCCGGATCGCTGTTAATTGGATAGGATAAAACAAAAGACTTACATGATTTAGATAAGTCAACTGCCAGATCGAGCATAGAGTTACCCCAATCTTCCCCGCCCCACCCAATAACGTTCTGAATTATCCTGTAAACTGCTTCAGTATGTGAAATCCCTGTTAACTTCATTCCTTTATTTTTTTCAGGGAAAGCCAACGCATGCAAGGGAGCTGAATCGAGTTCCGGATGCTGAGCAAGTTCACCACTAAAAGGAGTTGAGTAAACATACCAGCCATTATTTTGTTGAATAACAAGTGTTGTTTCATCATTTAACAGTTTATGCTTATTCAATCTCTTAACCAACGTTGTTTTACCTGCGCCTGAATGTCCTGGAAAAACCCAACCTTTTCGATTTTTAACAGTCGCGCCTGCGTGGAGAAAAAGACCATTGGTTTTAAAAGCAGTTACTGTAAAGACAAATTTCAACATAGTAACAAGCCCGGGTAATGAGCCTTCAAGTATTTGTCCTTCGGCATAATTACCATTCATACTAATACTCAAATCGAAGTCGCTTCGTCTGGCGAAAACGTATCCATTCTTATATGTAACTTGCAGATCGGATATGTTATAAGAAATACCTCGATCTTTAGGTAAAACTATTAACTTAAATCCGGAATCGCTATGACAAAGAAACGGATTATAATTGTTCACTATTTCACGGATGACCCAATCTATCGGGCTTTCTATAATTAAGTGAATCGGTCCAATAGCAATACAGAGTTTGTTATCTGACCGAGGCATTAAAGCAACCCCTTGATAAGCCGCATTGTCCCTGACAAGCCTCTTGAGATGTGAAAATATGGAAAAAGCCATCTCGGCGCATCGGGATACCTTCTGAACATCCGTCGACGAACCTTGCGTCGAGGGAAAACGATCTCAAAATAAAACTGAAACTTCCTAAATATATTCCCGATAGAACTCGCAAAAAGTAAATAACCGGCAGGTTCAAACCGTCTGCCTTTTGAAATTGTTTCAATAATCCACCTGGAAACTACACTTGAATTCGATCTCATATTACCGCTGATAACACTATCCGGTATATCAGCATTAAATATACGCCTAACAGGTAAAAGACCAAAACCAACTAACCCGTCAACTTTATAGCGCTCTATTCGTTCGGTCACTTCTTCCCATAGGTCTAACTTGTTCACTTGGTCGCATAACATTAACAGATCAACGCTCCAGGACAATCTGTTAAATGAGTGTTTGACCCAGTGAATAGATGCACAAATCAGATCGTCGGCTTCCTCAAGTACGCTGATCTTCAGGAGTTCCTTTTCATCTCCTTGAAAAATAGAACTCTCTGCTGTCAACCCACCGAGGTTGAAAGCATTGATGTCAAGACGCCGCCCCTGACAGCGGGTCATAAACTCAAATTGAATGGTTTTTTTTCGATCAAACAGTTCTTGTAAGGGTATATTACCAGCATAAACCGATGCCGGCAGCCAGGTAATTCCCATTACATCCGTATGGATATCCAGGGTTACACCATCTTTTAACCATACATCGGGACAATGAAATGATCTCTTATAACCCATCGCTTCAAAGAATATATCAATTTTAGTCTTCTGATCCGGGTGTATTAATAAATCAATATCAGACAGGTCACGGATAACTTCGGATGGATAGTATCTCTGCCATGATGGACCGCGTAACAGTATCGGGTCTAAACCTTCATCCTTGAACAATGACCAAAGCATGGGGAGTTGCCTGTGAACAAGTAGTTCTCGTCTGCAAGTATCAAATAAATAGTTTTTAATTATCGTACGTTGTGATGCGGGAAATTCATACAAGCTTGAGAGTGGTTTCCATAAAAATCCTAAAAGACCATCATTCAGGAGTATCTCAGCAATTTCAGAAGGATTATATCTAAGAAAACTATCCTTCATTTCATTGTCAGAAACTACACCTTCTTTACAGAATTCAGCGCTTAATTTCGCAAGCAGAATCCGCAATTCAGGAGGTTCATTCATATCCATTAGCGTCTATCTTGGGAAGTTTGCTTTGGGGCAATATCTTTGTAACAAACAGGAATGGTGCTTCTTGAAGGTTCAATCTTAATGGAGGTTTGACTTCTTTTCCGGCTTCATCAAATTTTATTTCCACCACTGGTCGCAGTGAGTGTGTCTTATTGATCTCAATTACTTGCCCGATCTGTTTATTATTAAGCTGGACATAACTATGCAAGGGGAAAATAGATAACTCATTTACAAGCGCCTTTAGCACTTCTGAGGCAAGTTCGTTGCCTTTTAGCTTAATTACCTCTTGAATCGCTTCATACGCCATGAACGATTTGCGGTATTTACGTGGATGGCTGAATGCCTCGAACACATCAGCAACTGCGAGTATCTTAGCCAGCGGGTCAATCTGATCAGATTCTAATCCTTTCGGGTATCCGGTCCCCTTCTCACGCTCGTGAACCTGATATACTATTCTTGTAATAGAACTGTCCGCTTCATTATCAAAATCAACAGCACCCTCTACTATTTTTACAGTATGATCGGGATGTTGCTTGATTGCTTTGAATTCTATATTACTTAATTCGGACTCTTTTTTCAAGATGCTATCTGGAATCTTCACCATACCAAGATCGTGAATAAGAGCAGAAGCAGTAAGTAAATGAAGATGCTGTTCAGAAAGCTTCATCCTGTATCCCAATAGAGTTGCAAAGACAGTCATATTAATGATACGGTTTGACAGGGAATTAAATTCTCTTCGATTCAAAGCCCTTACTTCGAGATCCGGGTGGGTGTGTATGTTATCGGATAGCTCTTTTGATAATTGTTTAATAGTCAATAGCTTAATAGGTTCATCGTTTCTAATTCTTTCAATCTGTTCAGTAATTACAAGTACAGCATGATCATAGAAATAATTTTTATTTTTTTTACCAGGTGAATGAATAGATTTATTTTCTGAAACCTCGGATTTGCTTTTATTATTATCTTCGATAATTGTTTCAGTTATTGCTGGTTTAAGAACAGGAATAGATGATTTTATTTTAGGAATTGGGATGGGTAATGGTTTATCCTCATTTTTCAACATTTGTTCCAAATCAGGCGACAATGAGATAGGAAGTTCTTCGGGAATTGTCTTCTTTGGGATACGCGAAGGTATAGTTATGCTTCCACGCCAATTTTTCTTTTGTAGAATGGATTCCAGACGAATTTTCAAAGGTCCTAACTCGATGGGTTTATAAAGGTACTCGTAACCTCTGGCATGTAAACCAAGAGAGTTCTCTAATAATATACCATCATCGCAAAAGAACAAGATCAGTGTGTCGATTGCGACTTTATTTTTGCGAATACAATTAAATAATTTTACTGCCTGTTCAGGTTCGCGTGAGAAATCTACTACAACTGCAAATGGTGGATTTTTTGTGCATTTTTCATCAGCATCTTTAAAACTTGATGCAACAATGCTGCGATATCCAGCGCTGGTAATCAGATTATTGAGCATTAGAAGCTCACTCAAACTTACATTGTAAATCAAAACATAATCAGATTGCAGTTCCGGTGTTGTTTTATCCTTCTCCGAAACTAATCTCATTTGCTTAGCGCTTCTGAATAGATTTCTGGCTTTATACATTGGAATATGAAATGTTAAATACTACTATACTTCCTGGATGATCTCTTTGGTAATAATCTGTGCATTACGCGTTGAGCCAAAAAGCAGGGCAAGATCGCAGATGTTATTAATCCTGCGTGGTGTTCCAAAGCTGTTTTTATGGATCAAACTGATTGCTTCCGGTGAAAACAGTGTGTGGGTGGCTCCGGCTATGGATATCCGATGGTTAATATACTTCGTTGTTTCCGCATGATTAAGAACGCGAAGATGAAACTTACAGAATATTCTCTGCTCGAATTGTGGCAAATTGTTTATACGATCCCGAAGTTCCGGCTGCCCGATGAGAAACAGATTAATCAGGAAACGATCATTAAGATTGAAATTCAATAATAACCTGATTTCTTCAAAGATCGCATCCTTATTAATTAGCTGTGCTTCGTCAATAATAAGCAGAGTTGTTTTATCTTCTTCGAAATTCCTCAGTAGTTTTTCGCCAAGTTGGCGTTCAAGGAGGTCAATGGAATCAGCTTCCGGTTGTTCTTCAAGATCTACTAACAATGACTTCAGTAGATCAGTAATTTCTCCGCGCGGGTGATTAATAATTGCAACCTGGTAGAATTCCGGATCAAGTTCAGCAACTAGTAAGCGAACTAATGTAGTTTTCCCGCAGCCGTAATCACCTGTCAAGAGAATTGCTCCCTTACTCTCTAATATTGCATACTTAAACCGAATATAAGCTTCCTCGTGTTCCGGTGAGAAGTAGAAAAAATCGGGATCGGGTGTATTTTCAAACGGTTTTCGTTTGAGTTGCCAGTAATCTAAATACATTGTTATTCTAAGATATTAAGTTACATTGATGATTTTGTTGATTAAGCATTTACGCATAAGCGCCTATCAAATTCTATCTGCGGTCAGCCTAAAAAAACCTACTTCAGCGTGTAATCGTAATCGTTGTGTCTGATTTTACTTGTATAACATACGTTTGCGTTATGTCGTCTTCCCATGTAATCAGAATAGTAGTCAACTCGTTACGGTAAACGGATTTACTAATACACCGTTTGTAAGGTCCTTCACCATCAATCAAAATATTTGCCGTAGGTGGATCAGTATAAATATTAACATTACATTTTGAAGGATTAATTAGAAGTACAAGCATTAGAAAAACTAACCATACCAGAGTTAACGTAATAACTAATGCAACACGGCGTTTTTTCCACTTACGTGTACTGAGATATGTAGTGAGATTACGTGCTCTGATTTTGGCGACGGTAAAAATCCCAACCAATGCGAACACACCGTTCACAAACAAATCCTGCAAATCGTTCCAGCCAACCGGACGACCAATGTAAGCTTGACGAGCTTCCTCCGCTATACCGAATAGAAAACAAATTATCCATACTAATAAAAGAGGTCGTTTAACCCCCATCAAAATAGTTAATATAGCTCCAAGTAATATAAATACAACGCCATGTAGAAAAACATCACCAATTGAAATAAGATCTGTACTAAGCCATGAAATAAACACCTCAAATTGTTCAGTAAAACTCTGCGAAGGATACATTGGTTATAGTATACCAAATTATGATACTGTAATTTTCTACTTTTCAAGGTAAAGGTAATATCTTTTAAATTATAAGTCAAGTATTATTTATAACTTAATAATTGAAATACCAATTATAAAATTATATGTGGATTGAAATTAACAAGATGTCTAATGGGATGGGGTATATGAGTTCAGAATCCATCCTGAATTATCGGGATGGATTCTGAACTCATTCTCATACTTTGTAAGTCTATAATTCGATTAACTCTCGGGGTGATTGGTTCAGGACTTCGTTTCCATCCTCTGTAATCAGTACGTCGTCTTCAATACGAACACCACCAAAGCCTTCAATGTAAATACCGGGTTCGATAGTAATTGCCATACCGGGCTTGAGTATTGTTTTCGACAGCTTACTGATCCTTGGCGCTGAGTGAACCTCGAGCCCTAAGCCGTGCCCTAAACTGTGTGTGAAGTTATCACCATATCCTGCTTTGGTGATAATGTTCCTCGCAACTGCATCCACATCACAGCATTTTGCTCCTGGTATTGCTGCTTCAACACCCATTGCCTGTGCTTCCCGGACAGTTTCGTATATTTTACGTTGCTCGTCACTCCCTTTGCCAACAACGAAAGTTCGCGTCATATCAGAAGGATATCCATTATAGAAACAACCCATATCGAAAGTCAGCAACTCATTGCTTCCGATTTTACGGTTTGATGCAATTCCATGCGGAAGCGCCGAGCGCGGTCCACTGGCTACAATTGTTTCGAAAGCATCCTTCTGAGCGCCGTATTTCCTATGATAGTAAGTTATTTCAGATGAGAGTTCAATTTCGGTAATTCCGGGTTTAACAAATGGTAAAATCGTTTCCAGCGTTTTATCAGTGATTTCAACAGCGTGACGGATGTTTTCGATCTCATAATCATCCTTTACCATCGCTAATTTTTCAATTATATCCTCTGTCTCTACAACACTGGAATTTGGGAAAGCCATCTTTAAACGCTGGTAAAATTCTACCGTCATCATTTGTGATTCGACACCTACTCTGCCTCTAAACCTGATGTTTCGATTGTTCTTTAATTCACGGATAAAAGCGTCAGCGATTGTCACACCGTTGGAATAGATAAATACTTCTGCGCTTTTAACCTGTTCTTTTGCCTGGTTTGTATAGCGCCCATCGGTGATAAAATAGGAGTTTTGTCCGGTAACGAACAGTACTCCGTTTGATCCGGTATAACCACATAGCCAACGTATATTGGATAAACGTGTCACAAGGAAGTTGGCTATTCCAAGTGATCTGAAACGACGGCGCAATGCTGCAGTTCTGTGTTCCATTCAGATACCTTTAGTTTAGAGTTATTGTTTTTTTCTATAATTTCTTTGTTTGGTCTCTTTCTTTCACACGTATGAATTGCTCGGGGAGCAAATCGTGCTTTAGTAATGTCAACCTCAGATTCGATGGTGATACTACTAATACATCCTTTTTGTTAAAGAAGTTATTCTCAATCACAATATTCCGTATGATGAGTAGTTCCAATGTCTTTTGTGTGTATCCACTTAAAGGATTAAGCCGTTTTAGATCGCGTAGATGTGATATACTCCGCCCGAATTCCCATTCTGCTTCCAGTATTTCAGCACATTTCTGATGGGCATATGCAATATCATTGTTGATTATCAATGCCCGTTCAAAAGCAAAGAGCGCCCGTTTAGATTGCCCGTTTTCAAGATGCAGATTACCATAAACCAACCAACCGGTGATACTGTCAGGGAATTGCTTCAATCCTGCTATCAACGTTTTTTCAGCCTGGTGGTGTTTACCAGTAAGTATATAACAATCAGCAAGATGAGCAAACAATGCCGGTTGATGCTTAATCTGCTTGCGAAGTATTTTCAATCGAACTTGAATATCGTTTATAATTTCCACATGGTATCCTGCTAAGCATTTCCCAAAAGTAATGACTTATGTACGTCGTCACGAGGAACGCAGTGAAAAAACAACCTGTTTGAATATTAGTGACGAGAGAGATTGCTTCCCTTCGCTCGCACGATGTTACTTTTAAAAACTCTATAATCCTATGAACCTTCCATAAGTTTCGCTTGAAGTGATTCTATTCTATCTATAAAACTCGTATTATCCGGAGATTTACTATAAAGTTCTTGATATACCTCAATGGCTCGGCTATAATCACCTTGCGATGCATACAACTCAGCAAGTGTCTTTGTGGGAATTCGACCACGAGGTTGTTTGCTGAATAACTCTGCAAAGGACTTAGTATGTACCCGAGTGCGAGGTTTGTCTTCAATTGGTTCTTCCGGTATTGTGGGAGGTAGCTGAGTAGCTTCCTCTTTAATCGCAGTTTGATCATCTGGCGCTCCTACATCTGTTTGCATAGGTGGTGCTGGTTTTTGTTCTAAATTATCAGGTGCACTCTTAGGTAACTCAATGGCTTCTGTTATCGGTGGCGGAGCGCTGGTAATTTCTCGCGCCATTCGTGCCAATCTTCGATGTATACCTTCTCTACGTACCAGATCTGCATCTTTTCTTCTCTGCTTCATTTCTGGTTGCATAATCATTGGAGGGGCAGTTTCCGATTTAGGTGAACCTGATTTTAGTTCTTCGATTAATTCCTGCTCAGGTTGCTCCTGTTCCTCTTTGAATTGAACATCCTGTAACATTAGTTCTTCTTCTATTTCAAATTTATTGCTCTCTGCTTCCAATGGCTCGTCAATCTCTATCGATGTTTCCTCTATTTCCTCTATACCCGGAAAATTCTGCTCAATAGGTTGTTCATTAATGTCAAATAAAGAATGCTCAGTTTTTATTACTTCATCAGATGTAGCAGGTTCCGGTATGTATGTTGAATCCGGTTGAACAGGCTCATCTTCAATTACTGGTGAGAACAGTTCATCAACCGCTATATCTTCGCTTTGGACAAGTAGTTCATCCTGATCAGTAGTATCTGCTAAATCTGGCGTTTGTTCTTGAGCATATTCAGGCAATTCCTCGATGACCTCAACATTCGTTTCCTGTTTTGGCTGAGCGCCTTCATCCACAACATCCTCGACTCGCCCTGTCTTTCGTATAAGTTTTTCAGGGAGCAAATTGTGTTCCAATAAGAGCTGCCTTAATGTAGTGATCGGAACCTGGAGAACGCGGTTTCTCTGATAAAATCCCTCTTCAACCGCTATTTTTCGTAAGTAAGCGTTCTCCATCCTAATTTGAGCTTGGTTATCTAATGGTACTAAACGCTTTAACTCAGCAAGATGATGAATGAACTTGTTAGTATCGTTCTCCTGTTCAGCCAGTTCAGCGCATTTTTCATGTGCTAAAGCAGTATCATTATCAATCTTGAGAACCTGCTCGTAAGCTGCATAAGCCAGATCGGATTGATTCTGCTTTAAATGTAGTTTCCCTTTCACCAACCAACCGACTATATCAGAAGGAAACATTTCCAATCCTTTTGCGAGTTCTTTATTAGCGCTTTTATACATACCTACCTGCATATAACAGTCAGCAAGATGCGGGTAGAGGCGAGGTTGATTCTTGATCCGCTTACGTAACGCAGCTAACCTCGGTTTGATTTTATTCACGATTTCCATCTTAATCACCTTATGTTAAACATTTCAGTGTTGAATATGATAATAAGCATTTAGTGTAAATACTCATATCACGCTAAAGCGTGGACTCTATACTTTTATCTGCGATCTCTGCGCTCTCTGCGGTAAAAAACATCATTTCGGCGCAATCCGTTCCAGGTTTGCTAATGCCATTTCATAGTCAATACGCGCATTCAGCAAATCAGTGCGAGTTTGGGTCAAGTCTAATTGTGAGTCGAGTAATTGGCGCGAATTGATTACACCATTTGCAAAACGTTCAGTGGTTATATCATAGCTCTTTTCTGAAAGCTTGAGCGCTGCCTCGGCGATTGTGATTCTTTCGGCAGTTCTTTTGACCGTTCGTATTACTTCTCTGAGTTCGATGACAAATTCCGCTTCCCGAATGGAATAATTTATCTGTGCACGAGCAAGATTTGCCCGGTATTTTTCGATTCGCCCTCGTGTAAATCCAAAGCCGAAAAGGGGCAGATCGAAATGCAGGACTGCGCCGTAATTCCGATCATTAGGCTTATCAAGGAGGTCTAATTCATTATGTCGAGTTTCCATATCATAATATAACTCAAGGGAAGCACGAATTCGCTCGTAAAGAACCGCTGCTCGATTATCGAGCTTGATTCGTTCTAAATTGAGCTTTTCGCTTGTTAGTTCTAATCTTTCACCGCTGGTGTTGAAGGTATCCGGGAAATCCTGATAAACTACCGGAGCTGACCAATGAGTATTAATATACAGGTCCAGAGGCAATCCCAATTCATTCTTTAACCGGTCAGCAGCAGCTTCGACCCGCCCTTCGGACTGACGATAGTTACCCTCCCTGCGTGCAAGATCGACTTGAATCTGCAACAATTCAACTTCCGGAATCAAACCGGCTTGAAGCTTTCTGCTCGCTAACTCTCCCGCTGATTTTCCCTGTTCAAGATCACGACTGGAAATATCTAATGCCGATGAAGCTGAAACCAGGTTAAAGAAAAGCTGTCTGGTGCGATAACGAATCTGACGGTGTTCAAGTTCGTAGTTAATTAAACTATTCTGCCAGGCAATTTTGCCGATCTTATATTCTCTACCAACAGGATTACCTGCTAGCAAGGGCTGTGAAAGTGAAAACCGTCTGCGGAAAGAGTACTCGGTAGTATCCTCACCAGAACCAATTCGGTCATTGTACCAAGTACTTTTATATAGCCCCGTAGAAATATTAAACGTTGCGCCCCATGGCAGTGTTTTATCAATTTCAATGCGACTCTGCCAGCGCTGATCTCCGGACGAAACCCGGCTGAACTCATTTCTTTCATTATCAGGATTGTATACTATACTGTAATCAACTGCCTCATTTAAACTGGGCGTTTCACCAGATAATTTGAATTGAGGAAACCGCTTAGCCCTGACGCTTAGCCAATCACCGGCGCTCGCCAGTGAATCCAGACGGGTTTTCTGCATCGCAGGACTATCCCGAAGCGCTAACCGGAAACAATCATCGAGTGTAAGGTTCAACGTATCTGCGGCGAAGGTCAGGTTTATAACAGCAAAAGCTAATGTTAGAAGAACTAAGCCATTTATTATGATATTACCATATTGTTTCATAATCAAGTATATTTAATCCGCTGGCAGATGCCCTCGTCTGACAGTTAAGTATTTGCTATTACTGTTCCATGCTGGCAGACGAGGGCGTCTGCCAGCGGGTTACTCTGTGCAATATTTACGCGTTCCTTCAACCACTCGTTCAATCCCTTCCAGATCCTTCGTTGTGATAAGATTGGAGAATCCTTCCGATAGTATTTCCCTGACTTTACCAGCAGCGTTATCACCACATTCAACTAACAATGCGCCATCTGTGGTCATAACCTGAGGTATATTTTGCACTCCGCGCCGATAAAATCTCAGCCCATCATCGAAATCAGTTAGAGCTTTATGAGGTTCACCTTCGCGAACGTCTATGGGTAGATCATCGACATCGGCAAGTGGAATATATGGTGGATTCAAGAGTACATAGTGAAATTTTCCCTGCCAGCTTTTCGGAAATTCATCAAGAACATCTCGGTTGATAATGGTTGTGCGATCATTAATACGTAAAGTTTCAGCGTTTAGACTGCAGTATTCAATTGCTGCTTCAGATATATCAATTAGCGTAACGCTGGCATTAGCAATTTCAGCGATGGCGGTCAATCCTATCACACCACTACCACAACAGAGGTCTAATATTTCAACCGGTTGTTTTGCCCCTTTATCCATAAATATATTTTCAAGAAGACGTTCAACCAGCAACTCCGTCTCGAAACGGGGAATAAACACACCTTTGCCGATGTGGAATTTTCTGCCATAGAAAGGTGCCCATCCGACAATATACTGAACAGGCTCCCCAGCTTCGCGTCTTGTCAGCAGCGACTGAAAATGCTCCATTTGCCGCATATTAATTCTTTCGTTCGTGTGAAGATATAGCTGTGTGCGATCAAGATCAAGCGCCGCTTCCAATAGCAATTCAGTATGCCGTCGCGGTCGGATGATATGTGCATTTCTAAGTCGTTGTTCACCAGCCAGAAGAGCTGCGCCGATAGAATTAGCACTTAATTGCATAAGTTCCCTTGAAAAATAGAGTTCAGAGTTCGCACTTTAGTGTGTTAGCGTTTGAAAAAATAATAACTTGTCAGAATCACGGGAAAAGCAATCTGAAGATTGAACTCTGAACACTTATTCTACATCAAGCAATGAAGGTTTCATATGCTTCCTGGCATACTCAATGTGCATTTTCTCATCAAGGAAAAACTGCGCGAGATCCGGATCCAACTCACTATCTTTTATCATAAAGCCTATAATCTTCAGTACAGCCGACATTTTCTTGGAAGGTTTATATGGTCTGTCAGCAGCGGTCAGGGCTTCGAAAACATCCGCCAGAGTCAGTATCCGGGCTTGTAGTGGAATTTCGTCACCTTTAAGACCATCCGGATAACCCTTGCCACTAAGTTTTTCGTGATGAGCCCCAGCAAGAAACGGAACATTTCTTATCTTTTTAGGGAATGGAACCTTCTCAAGCATTTTCCTGGTAACGACAACGTGGTTTTCTATTTTCTTACGTTCATCTTTGGTCAGGTTACCTTTTCTGATTTCCAAATTATGCAGTTCATCAAATAACAGGAGGTTTTCCTTACCGACTGATGTTTCAACTGTCATCTCTGATATTTTCCGTAACCTGTCAATCGTTTCATCACGTACAAACTCCTGGGTTTCATTGCAACCTTCAACAAACTCATAATCCTCAAGCAGTTCTCGTGTCTGGGTTTCAGCTTCCTTAAGAGTTTTTTCCGTCTCTGAGTCTGATTGACATTCTTTTGATAATTGCGCCTTTGCATCAGCAATCTTGGTCTGTTCATTCGCAATTGCCAGTTGAAAACGCATCCGCACAAGCTCCATACGATCAAAAATTGTTTCCAACTTGGTTTGTTTATCAACTACATACTCCGGCGTGGTGATCTTGCCTGTGTCGTGCAACCAAGCTGCAAGACGCAGTTCAGTTAATTCATCATCGGAAAAGTGAGTATCCGCATATTTACCTGTCGTTGCATCGTTGATTCGGTGAGCAATTTCCATCGTCAAATTGGCGACACGCTCAATGTGACCGCCGGTATATGGTGATTTTTCATCAATCGCGGTGGCAATGGTCTGGATGAAAGATTCAAACAGGTTTTCCAGGTCATGAATAAGTTGAGCATTGGTGATGGCGACCGCAGCTTGCGAAGCTAATGCCTCTGATAGTTCTTCAAACTCCGGTGCGAATGGAATGGTCTCACCAGTCACCGAATCCAGAGCATTGATAAGCTGCATTACGCCAATAATCGTACCTTCATGATTGAGCATGGGAAAGACCATCATCGACTTGGTGCGATAACCCGTATCCTTATCGAACTTGCGAGGTCCCTGGAAATCGAAACCATCAACTTCATAGACATCAGGAATATTAACCATTTTACCGGAATTTGCCACATAAGCACATACATTCGAGTTGTTGGGTTTACCATCTACAATAAGTGATACAGGGGGCCAATTGATTGGATTACCTGAAGCTCCACCCATCCGTGTACCCGTTGATTCTGTCTGAATTATAGTATGTTTTGCTGTTTGTTCTTCTTCATTAATCAGATAAAGCGTACCGGCGTCGCAACGCGTAAAAGCACGCGCCTCATCAAGTATCATTTCAAGAAGAACATCGAGATTTCGAGTTGAAGAAAGTGCTACGCCTATCTTAGCCAGCTTATTAATATGCTGTACCTGATCTTCAGTGTATTCCTTAAGACGGCCTACCATATCATTAAGCAGAGCATTAATCTGCCGGTCCGATGATAGTTTAATATTGGATTCCTTTTCTTTTTCCTGAGTCATTAATAATCGGGTTTATAGTAGACGCGACACTCTTGTCGCGTGTTTGTTTTATCTGCGGATTACGCAGATTATACAGATTTTATTAATAGTAGCGCAGGCGTTCCCGTCTGAGAAACATCGCGCGCGCGGAGGCACACGCTTCAGGAGCAAATCACCCAAAAACTGCCAATACCATAACATCCCTGAAACCAGCCTTTCTAATGGCTTTAATGCAGCCGAGTACAGTAGCGCCGGTATGGATGACATCATCTACTAATAATAATGTTCCCTGCTTTAAGGATATCGACTCCTTCTCCGGAGCAAATGCATCACTTATATTTCGTCGTCTCTCGTTATCGGATAACCTTGATTGAGGCGGTGTATTTCTGATCCTTTTAATTATGTTGTCGAATACAGGAAGTTCAAGCTGATCAGCTACCGAATGAGCAATGATAAGGTTCTGATCATAACCACGCTCTCGCACGCGAACCGGATGGAGTGGAACAGGTACAATTCCTTTGAGATGAATCCCTGACAACTCATCCTTCAGACGTCCAACAGCCCACTTACCACTTTCTGATGCAATATCCACTCTGCCGTAGAACTTCAAATAATGGACAAGATTACGTGTTATCTCGCTATACTGAAATGCAACAAGTACTTTTCCTTTGAGCGATCTTATATGATACCATGTTCCTCTGCCAGGTGGAGAAAGCGTATCCCAGCAATTCGGACATATCCAACCAGTCCCATTATACCATATTTTCCCACATGCAGGACAGTAAAGCGGGAACACCAGCGAGCTTGCCGTTAGTTTTATTGTACGAAACAGGTTCACTAAGTCATAATCCAATTAGAAAATTTCACCTCGAAGAACACGAAGAAAATGCATTCCTCGAAGGTTCCCAATTCCGAAGCTTCGGGATGAATCCTAATAGAAACGCATCTTCTCGTACCCTTTGTAGTGGTAAAGGCTGTCAGGTGATAGCAACGACAGCGCACTTACTTTCTGTTGACGCTCTCAATAAGCACAAGCGCAGCGGATATTTCCACCGGAGGATCACCCTTCTTTACATCAATAGTCTTGCGCCATATTTCGTATTCCGGATTTCTTAGTTCTATCTTATATATTCCATAAGGGAGAATTATTGGTTTACCATAAGGGGTTTCACCAATGTATTTCCCGTTTGAATAAATTTTAGCCCACGGATCCACTTTCTTGATTTTAATAACAGCAAAGTACGACCAAAGATCCACTTTCAGGGTTTGTTCACGATCACTATGTATAGTTACTGTTTCAACTACTGGAGCTGGAAACTGATCGTTAGCGAAAACGATCTGGTGTTCACCCGGCGAAAGTTCAATCTGTTTGTTTCTATGGGTCTCCCCAATGGATTTATTATCAATAGTTACAATTGCCCAAGGATCACAAGTTATGGACAGACGTCCGAGAGCAGATTGTTCGATCTCCTCCGTTATTTTGGCAGAATGAGGTTTTTCTTTATTTACTTCATCAATTGTATTTTCGGAGGTTTTGCTCTCCTTGCCTACTCTTTTATTGCTTTGCTTTTCTAATATTATTGGTGTAATCGAAACGACATCAGATAGTGTTTCCGGAGTGACTACTGTTTGTTTTATCGTAGTCATGATAGTATCTTTTGCAATTAGTGTCGTATCACTCGGTAATTCAAGAGTTGTGTTATTGAAATAGTTTAATGGGTCTAATAGTAATATCGCTCCGATAACTATAATTAATCCAAATACTGCAAACGTTCGGATCGGTAAGCGACGCTGCTGTTTGGGTGCAGGACGCGGAGTGCTTGTTGTGTGTCTTTTAGCAACTCCGGTATCATTGTCCGAACCTCTTATACTATCTCGAATGCTCTCCGGCTTTAAGGATATCTCTTTCTGGACGGCGAGGTTTTGAACGTCCAGAAGCGCCTGATCTGCGGTTGCATAACGTTTGGTGGGCTGTTTTTCGATGAGTCGAAGTATGATCTGATCAACTTCGGGGGGTATTTCAGGGATTATAGATGAAGGCTTTTGAGGATGAGCTTTCAAGACATTGTTCATTAATTCGGAAAAATTATCAGCGTAAAAAGGAGACATTCCAGTCAACACTTCGTAAAAAGTCGCACCCAGCGAAAAGAGATCGCTTCGCTGATCAATCTTGCCACCGCTAATTTGTTCCGGCGGCATATACGCCGGTGTGCCGACAACCATCCCCTGCCGTGTAAGTTGGGGTGAATCCTCTAATGTTGCAAGCCCGAAATCGGATATTTTTACTTGTCCATCTTTGGAAACAAGGATATTATCAGGTTTAATATCACGGTGGATAACACCTTTGGAGTGTGCATAAGCAAGACCATTCAGAACACCGGATAGTAATACTATTGTCAAACGCCAATTGAGATGGTTATGTATATTGATTAGCTCGCCAAGTGAAAAGCCTTCAACGAACTCAAGCGCTAACATCGTCAATTCAGGATCAGCGTAATAACCGTAGACGCTAACAATATTCGGATGAATGACTTTAGCGCATGCCTGTGCCTCGCGTTTAAAACGGTTTCTAACATCTTCCTCTCGCGCCATTTGCGGGTGGAGTTTTTTTATCAGAACCGGACGATTAAGGCTCTCTTCATAAGCGCGATAAACGGTACAGATACTGCTTTTTACAATTTCAGCATCAATCCGATATGATCCAATTTTGCTTACTTCTTCCATTCGTTCAGCTTATAATGCAGCCACCGAAGCGAGACACCCAGAAGCTCAGCAGTTTTCGTTTTATTATTTCCGTAATCTTCAAGTGTCTTCAGGACTAATTCCTTTTCATGCTCTTTAAGTGTTTTGCGACCTGTAGCAAGTTTTTCAGAATCTGGGATAAAAAGGTCATCAGCGTTAATGATTTCACCTTCAGCGAGGATAACTGCGCGCTCAATCGTATTTAACAACTCTCGTACGTTGCCGGGCCAATGATAATTTGACAATATTTCCATAGCTTTCGGTGATATCTTTTTAACTGGAACATTGTTTATATCTGAAAACATCTTCAGATAGTGATTAACCAGCAAAGGGATGTCACCAATACGTTCGTTCAAAGCCGGCAGACGGATAGTAATTACGTTCAAACGATAGAAGAGGTCTTCGCGGAAATTACCTGCATCAACTTCATCTTTAAGGTTCTTGTTAGTAGCAGAGATTATCCTGACATTCACCTTCTGTGATACTGTATCACCAACTCTGCGAATCTCACCTTCCTGAACGACTCGCAGCAATTTGGTCTGGATGGTTGGACTGATGTCTGCTATTTCATCAAGGAAGAACGTACCCCCGTCAGCAATTTCAAATAAACCTTTCTTATCTGCGATAGCGCCGGTAAAGGAACCTTTCTTGTGACCAAACAATTCACTTTCTAACAGTGACTCTGCTAAATTCCCGCAGAACTGAGCCACAAACGGTTTATCACGCCGGGGACCATTAAAATGAAGCGCTTTTGCGACTAACTCCTTGCCGGTACCGCTTTCTCCTTCCAATAGAACAGTAATATCAGAATTCATTACCCGGTGCATCAGCTTGAAAATATCCTGCATCTTTGGACTTTTACCGATAATGTCTTCAAACCGTAGTGAAGATTGTATTTGATCATACAGCAGCAGTTTCTCTCGATACAGTTTGCTATAGTTGCGAGCGTAATCAACGGCGATAGCAGCCATCCGAGCGAAAGTGTTAACGAAATTAAAATTGTCTTCGGTGAAATGTTGGCGATCGCGTCGACTGTCAAGATAAATAACCCCGATTACATCGTCCTCGAAGTACATAGGAACACAAATGATAGATGTGATCTGATGCATAATAATACTTTCTGCTTCGCCAAACCTTGGATCAACCTGGGCATCATGAGTAAGCAGAGGAGCTCCAGATGACAACACCTTATTGACCGCTCGCGATGAAAGTTCTGTCAGTTTGTCCGCGCTTTCTGTTGGAATATTATGCGCTGCCATAGTACTAAGATTATCACCTTCGCGCAGTAAAATAATGCCACTGTCAGCCTTCATCATCTCAACCGCCAGTTTAAGAACGGTTTCAAGCAGTAGAACTATATCCTTATGATGAGAACCAATATCTGATTTAGTAACTGTAGTTAATTGTAATGTCATATTTTACTCAACTGTAAACCCCGGGCGTAGTGAAATCGAATGATTCCCAAATAGATCAATTACCCATACTTCCCAGAGGTAAGAAGATCCGAACGTTAAAGGTTCTTCAACAAGATGCTCTTCCTCGTAACCTGCTTCCGGTGTAGCGCTTATATACCTTTGGTAAACCAGTTCCGGTTCTGCGTCGGTACTCAGTATTCTAACAAGATAAGAAAAGGAATCGGTATTACGGAAAGGATGATTCCAATAGAAAAGCCATCGTAAGATTGGTTGCCGTACTGCCGGCGTAACGGATCTTAACACAGGGACATCTGTTATAACACGTGCTAAAGTTGTTATTGATTGCGACGAATTTCCTAAATTATCATAGGCTTCAAATGTGAACGGCAACGTCAAAGTATTAATCAGATCACCGCCTGGAAAATCCTCCGATGGTATTTCAACTTGCCAATAAATGGAATCCCTTTTAAAATCCAATGTACCTTCCATCAGATTCAGCAATCTCCATTCGATTCTTTCTATATCTCCAATTCCGTCCGGATCATCAGCTTGAGCAGTCAAGATAGCATAAACATTCTTATAAACGTTACCCTGGTTATCTCTGTCTACTACGGTTTTCGAGTTCACTCTGACGTTTCTAAAAAAAGGCAAAGCATCCAGGCGCAGACTATCGTGAGTCTGCATCGCCTGGTTGATTGTAACCCTGATTGAATCACGGGCATAAGCAGTATCCGGTATGATGTCTCGATAGGCAATCACCCACCATTCACCTTCAGGCAGTTCGCTGAAAGACACTTCGCCTTTCGAATCTGTACAGCGAAGTCTGCCCAATTCAGGAAGCCAAACTGTAGCGTCACCGATAGGTCGTTGTGGCGGCCAATAGGTTAACACCTTAATGTAGAGGCTTCCTAACGGCTTGTAATTGGGATTGCCCGGGTCGAAAACGTTATCATGTGGTGGATCCCAATTACAACCTGTCAGTGTAAAGAGAGTGATTAAGAAAACTGCCCATATATACCGACGCATAGACATCCGGACTCCTGAGTTTCTATACGAAAATGATGTAAAAACAGGGGGACAGTATACCTATTTTTCAATAGATTGTCTGTCATTCCAAGAAAACTTATAAAATAGGTATACTGTCCCCCTGTTTTAAAAATTAAAATGCAGTATTGTGTGCAAATATTGCGCGAGCGAAAGATACAATAACAATTGCTGGTGTGCAAGTGATTGAGGTAAAAAATAGCGGAAAAAACTATACTTTTTTAGTTTAGGATTCAGAGTTCGCGCTTCAGCGTGGAAAAACAATCTGAAGGTTGAACTCTGAACTTTATTGCCGTCGATGTTCAATAGCTCGTTCATACACCTTCAGTCTGCAACTCGTGCGTATATCTGAGGAAAACAGGTCTAAAGCGCGTTGTCTTGCTGCCTTACTCATTTCATTTAGCTTGCTCTCATCCATATTCAATAATTTCATTAACGACTGAGCCAGTAAATCAGAATCACCTGGTTGTATAATGTAGCCGTTTACGCCATCCCTTACAATCATATTACTTCCCGGTACATCCGAAGCTATGGCTGGAATTCCCATTGCAATAATATTAATCAACGAACCGGGAAGACTTTCATGACTGGTCGAGGCGTTCACAGCGATATTGGTCGCTTTAAGGACTCTTTCCGGATCTCGGCGATATAATGACAACGTTACTACATCAGAGAGCGCCAAATTGTCTACTTGATCCCTAAGTTTATCTGTTTCCCTGCCACAGAAAAGCAGGTGAAAGCGATAGCCCTTTTCTTTCAATATAGCTGCAGCTTTCAGGGTTACGCCCTGCCCGCGCCATTCAGACCAATTGCCAAGCTGCGTTATCAACATTACATCTTCCGGGATGTTTAACTCATTTCTGAAACCGGAACCATCCACCGAATCCGGATTGCTGAATGCAGGATCAAACTCGCCATGGACAAAATCTATCTTTTCAGGGGGTATCTTTCCGGTTTTGGACATTATCCATTTCAAGTCTTCGCAGTTGGCAATAATCCGATCAACTCGTCGTAAACGATATTTCAATCCTTGCCAGACGTCCATATTCCGGCTGATCCCGCGGTAAAATATTATGGCATGCTGGTTGAGACCAATACCACCGAAGAGTGCATGATATTGCGCTCCGCTTTTAAAGCATTCAACTACGTCAGGCTTAAATTCATTCAGTATTTTTCGGAATTGCTTAAGTGTTGAAAGGTTGAGTGTATCATTCATAGGAATGATCTCTAAAGAAATATCGAGGTCTTTGAGGCGATCAAGCCCATGCGGATCCCCATCTACATCCGGACCCCAGACCGCCATAACCTCAACGCCTGCACGCTTAAGCCCGCGGAGTGCATAGAGTGCCTGATGTGCACCACCTGAATATATACCCCCATGTGCAACTGCGATTATTACGCGCATTTAATGTTGTAATGATGTGATGTTGTGATTCTTTAAATTAGTAGACGCAACACTCTTGTCGCGTGGTTCTTGTGAATTAATAATCTGCGTAATCTGCGGATAAAAAAAATATGCGACAAGAGTGTCGCATCTACTTGAATCTTCCCGGTGACATGCCTTTCATCCCCCAAACTGCTGATCACAGAGCTTTCTGTAAATACCATCCTTTTTATACAACTCTTGATGAGAGCCAATCTCAGCTAAACTACCCTCAACAATAACTGCAATTCTATCAGCCGATTGAACAGTTGAGAGCCGGTGGGCAATGACAATAGTAGTGCGGTCCCGACGGAAACGTTCCAATGCATCTTGAATCAGATGCTCTGATTCGCTGTCAAGAGATGAAGTCGCTTCGTCGAGCAGAAGAATCTTCGGGTCGCGCAGGATCGCCCTTGCAATAGCAATCCGCTGTCTTTGACCTCCTGATAATTGGACGCCACGCTCGCCAACCTCCGCCTGATATCCACCTGATAATTTTTCTATGAAATCATGAGCATTTGCCAACTTAGCTGCATTAGTAATCTCAGTATTGTTTGCATCCAGTTGCCCAAATCGGATGTTTTCCTCAACGGTTCCTGAAAATAGTACCGTTTCCTGAGGTACAATGGCTATCTGCCTACGCAAGTGATCTATGTCAAGCTCTGCAATGTCAACCCCATCCAGCATAATCTTTCCCTGGTGCAAGGGATAAAATCTGGGAATTAAGCTTATTAACGTAGATTTTCCGCCTCCGGAAGGACCTACTAAAGCGATAGTTTCTCCCGGTTCAGCTATCAAATTGATATCCTGCAATACAGGAATATCATCTAAATAGCTGAAATCAACATTTTCAAACTCAATATTTCCCTTAACTTCCGATAGTTTTTTAGAGCCTGATCCAATGACCATACTTTCATCGGGTTGATCAATAAGATCAAATATTTGCCTGCCTGATGCAAGCGCCCTCTGGAGTACATTGTTAGCTTCTCCAAGCGTCTTAATCGGCTTATAAGCATTGAACAATAAAATGAGAAAGCCTGTCAGGTCACCGAAGGTCATACCTCCATATAGAATTCGATAACCACAGAAGATCACCACGCCAGCCATACCTATTGACGAGAAGATGTCCTGTGCCGGTGAATGCAACGTCGCAAGCTTGGCAACCTTCATATTGAAGCGATAATTCTCATGCACTTTCTTATTAAAGGAGCGTTCTTTAGTTTTCTCACGACCGAATGCTTTGATAACTTTAGCTCCACCGATAGCCTCAGCGAGAAAGGCCGTGTAGTCTGCTACGTTAAGAGATAATTTTCTGCTAATCCCGCGGATCCGATCGCCAAACAACTTTATGAGGATACCGGAAACGGGGAATACCGCAAGGACGAAGAGTGTCAACGACCATTCCAGCAAGAACATAAAGGTTACAAAAATGAACGTGTAAACAACAGATTTGACCAACATAACGGCGGATCGTATCGAGTTTTCTATCTGTGTAACATCGTAAGTGACCCGCGAAACGACGTCACCGGACTTTTCTCTATCAAAGAAAGAAAGCGGAAAGTGAACAACTCGTGAGAATAATTCCTGCTTCAACTGCATTACAATTCGATGCGTCACACTCCACATCAGATATTCTTTCAGAAAATGAAAAGCTCCTTTCACTAACACAACGCATAACGTCCCCAGTGCAATGATCCAAAGCATTCGACCTGCCTGACTCGTTCCACTGACGGTAAAATCATATATATTGAAACCCCACTTATACAGCGAAAATTGAATTTCAATCGGTTTACCTGACGATACTGCTTGTGTAATACCACCGAATAGGTCGGTTATCAGTTTTACTACCAGAGCAATTGCCGTATCTGATAGGGCAACCATTACCGCGGCGGTCAATGATATAACGATTAGTATTCGATATGATCGAAAGTATTTTCCGAATCGTCTGAGTATTCCTTTATCACCTGGTTCCATTGGCAGCTTTGTTAATTTTGGATGATTCCCTTTCAAATAAAGTTCAGAGTGCGCGCTTCAGCGCGTGTTGGCTATATCCCTCATTCTAAAGGCTTTACGCGCTGAAGCGCGCACTCTGAACTTTGTTTTCATTCTTGGTCGAGTCACCCCCAATATAGCATTTTCCTTATTTCACTAATGCCACTTTCATCGTTTGCATTCTACCAACCGTTACGAGCTGCACAATATACAACCCCGAAGGCAATGCAGATGCATTCCATACAACATTATGATACCCAACTGCGTTTTTAGAATCAAACAGCATTGCAATCCTTCTACCCATTAAATCAAAGACGTTAAGTCGCACCCGATCTGGGCTATCCATACCGAATCTTACAGTAGTCATCGAATTAAACGGTGAAGGGTAGATTGATTGCAAACCAAACTCTACGGGAATACCTTCATCTGATCCGATAACCTTGTTTGGCATAAAGGTGAAGCTGAAACGGCGGTAACAGTCTGCTGTATCAGCACCGGAGACAGCTTGTACCCACCAGAACAACGGGAATTCGACCTCAATGGATAATTCAAGGTTGTCGGCAAGGTCGGCGATGTTTATGGTAAGTGAATCTGTGTCCACCCTTACCATTGCAGTATCGTTGTCGGATTCAAACCACACTAAATAAGTAATAATGTCTTCGTGGTTGTAATCTGTGGATGGCTCCCAGTTGAATGTGGTAATGGTAGTATCAATGTTAGCGTCTAATGTGTCATTATCGTCTGGACTAAGTAATCCAAACTCGCTGGGCAACATAGGACCGATGACTTCAAGCGTCACATCAATCACGGTTTCACCGCCCTCGGCATTGTGGTAGAAGTGAAGCATCGCCTCAAAGGTTTGTAAAATCGGAAGATCTATCGATGACAGTTGTAGATCGAAATCTAACACCTCATCCGCTTCAATCCTGCCCAGAGAAACCTCCTCTCGCTCTTCCTGTTCTCCGGTGAAGACCCTGAACCAGTCGCGGCGCGCATCGAGTTGCCAGACGTCTATCCGATCGTCGGCTCCATCGTTGGATATGGTTATAAAGACCCAACTGTAAACGTCAAACTGGTTAGTTGCAAAGGCGCCGTTAGGCGTGCCTCCTCCCACAGGACGCAACTCACGAACGAACATCGTGTCGCCATCATCAGGGTTTATCTTGTGCACGACCTGCCTGCCGTCTCCCGGACCATTGAATATATAAAGAGGATGATTGTCCGGATCATCATGCCAATAAGCTAATCCGTAGATACGCAGACCATTGCGAGCAAGTCTTTCTATCTCCTCACCCTGTTGATCATATCCTGCTATATACTGACTGGTAATGCCGGACATCCAGAGAATATCGCGATCGGAGTCCCATGTCAGCGCTTGCTGTGAACTGAAGGGACCTTCAATTGAATCTGCAACTTCACCATTATCAAGGAAAAAACCGTACACATTGCGTTCACCGGACGCCCAGATTAACTCACCGTCATAAGCCATATCGCGGAAGCCGTAATTTGAATTACCACATTGCTCATACCTGTTAATCTCGTTTATAACTTCCTCTCCATCATCATTAATGTTACGTTCAAGTACATATATCATATTCGGTCCATCTTCCCGACCCTGACGATTAGCTCCGGATACGTAGAAAAGACCGTCAATATAAATCACACCTTCAATACGGGAATCATTGACGGTATCGCCTACAAAATATGACAACCTCTGTTCCCAGGGATCCCTTTCAGCGCCACCCGGCAGAAGTCTTGACAATGACCAGTCAAGTGGTCCATTGCCGGTATTGTGGATATTGAACGGAATATCTATCGACCAGTCAGGATCGATGTACGCACTAAGCTCAACGTCCGATGGATCAAATTCCGGATGCAGCAAACCAAAGATGATTTCAAGGGTGTCATTCTCAATCAGCATTGTATCTATGTATGTCGAATCGTTATAACCCGGACATGACGCCGTGATGCTAAATTCTATTTCAGCAAGCGCATCCTGTATGAAAAACCGCCCGTCTTCATCGCATTCAGAAACGAATCCATGCTCAGTATAAACAAGCGCTTCAGGGAGAGGTTGTCCGTTTTCTGCATCCGTTACCCATCCCTCGATGCAGCCCGATTTGAACCGTGGAGTAGTTGTAAACAGCAGCGCGAGGCGGTTCTCAAGCCGCGCAGCCCACACCGGATATTGGTTGTTGAATGTATAGTTGATACCACTGTTACCGTCAGGACTGGATATTCCGACGGAAGCAAATGGTATATTCTTAGCCCAGGCTTGATCTCCCTGACGGATGTTCTGGACATTTGCTATACTTTTATACTGGAAAACAATAAACGGGTTTCGATTTTCGTCGACAACCCAAACATCGGCATCGTGGATAACAACCTCGAAAATCAGATCTGTGTTGCCACCTGTGGCGTGCCTTAGCTTGTACCATTCGACGATCATCCGGTCATTTTCCTCATCATAGAAATAATAGACTCCCGCATCGTTGCCGGTCATCCGAAGGTCATCCCAGAACGGCGCAATCATACCCGCACCGCCTCCTGTAGCACGATCAAGTGGCCAATTCTGATGATTCTCAATTAATTCCTGATCGCCGATACTGATGAAACCGTTGGTAGAAATAGTTATCTCGTCAAATTCGCATCCGTATAATTTCGAAGTGAAACCAAGCTCGATTACTTCTGCCCATCCGATATTGTGAGGCGCTTCACCGTCGAAGTCAATCCTCTCACCTCTATAATCCCATTCGTCGGCGCGCGTACTTATCTCTATCCATTCATATTCCGGTGATATATCCCATCCATTATCCGTATTATCGAAACACATATATCCATAATTATCCGGTGGTGAGGGTGCATTAGCACGCGGTTCATTCACCTGAAGCTCAAAATAGGTTGTATCAATGAAGCTGTTATTGGAATTCAATATCATCATTACATTACTTCTGAAACCCGGTGGAACAATGCTGTTGCCGGAAACGGTAAATGGATCGCCTGATATACGTTGATGCCTGCCTGCATCTATATCCGGATAACGCGCCGAATTGTTCATTATGCTCACACCCATACCTCGTGAAGACAATCTGGCTGTGATGCCGCGTGCGGTCATTCTTCCACTGTTACGGATTTCGACATTCAGATTGTGTACATCAACCGGAATGATTTCACCGCCTACAATACTGTGTACTTCAAAGTGAGGAGCGTGTGGATCGAGCTTAATGCTTGAACTCCAGGTATCATTACCGCTGGAGAACTCAACCAGGATTACAGGTCGTGTCGCAGGTCTGCTTTCGCCGTCAGGACAAGTTGGTGAAATAATCAGAGTTACAGCTTCATCCGCTTCAGCTTCATCACAAGCATCAATATTCCCAAAAGACAATTCACCATCTTCCACTTCGACCCAGGGTGAAGGACTACTGACAACAGCGGTAACGTCGCGCATATTATCCCCGCGACTCATATTGACTGCTGTCAATTCAAGCGAAAACTCCTCATCAGGGTTAATCTCATCGTCATCGTTTCCTTCTATTTCCGATAGGGTATATTCTGCAATATCAATTGCATCAAGATTGCTTTCGACATCAATCTCCTCGAATAACGGGCAGATATTTCGACCCGTTATTGTCAGGAAAAGATCGTAACGATGGTCAAAAACCGGTTCATCAAAGATAAATCGCGCTTTACCATCGCTGTCGGATTTCTTGGTTATCATAACCATCTCATCGTGATTGGCGTAGTCAGCGCTGTTAAAATTGGGCATATCACCGGGTGAATATAGAGTAACCTGGGCATCAGGGACGTCGTCTCCACTTTCTTCATCTGTTACGTGAACCTCAATCATTTTTGTATTGGGCGTGATTGACTCAGAAAATTCCGCTTCAACAACAGTTGGCACCCCTATCCAGGGTTGGATACCGGGATCTCCAAAACAATCGAATTCGGTCTTGTTGCTCAGTATGTAATTTTGCCCGCCTCCGAAATAGGTCTCCGTTGATGTTATACCATAAACTCTACCCCAGCCGAGCGACATATCCAATTGTAAGACGGCATTCACGCACTCCATCCAACAAGCGCTGATAGGCGCTGTATAAGGAGGATTACCCCAGCCATAGGTCATTGCCACCGGTCCCTTAAGGTCGTTCCCGCTGCCGGTGCGTGTCATTGACTCAGCGCACCACTCGCCGTGACCGCTGGCGCAGAGGTTTATTGGGAAAACCACGTTCCTGTTAACACCATTGAAATTCTGACGCCAGTAATAGTTCTCAGCCCGTCCTACCAGTAAGTTTAAACCCTCATTGAGCCAGCGAGCTATAACCGGACCGATGCGCGCACCACCCTGATCCCAGTTGAAATCTTCATAGAAGCCGACGTCATCGAAGCCGAGATGTTCCAGAACTTCGTAAGCCCAGGGAACGTTGGTATGAATACTAATATGCCAAGCTGAAGTATTTGTATTACCCCAGTGTTGCGAATAAACTCCTCCACGCGTGAACCAGTCGGTTTCTTCCATATAAGGTTCAGCCTCGTATGCCAGGGTTCTGCCAACTGCCAACTGCATAAGATTCGAATTGCCTGAGTGCCAGCGCGATATCCCCGCATCAGGGTGCCGGTCGTTGTTGCCTCCTTCAAGACAAGCGAAGAGATAGTCGGCGTGAGAATCGTTACCCCAGGTAGGTTCGCCGCGAAATGGCAAGAGTATCCAATTGGCTGCCGTGGAGTAATAATAGTGTGCTCGATCACCAATAAGAAGTATCTCGTCAAATGGATCTATTTCATCATCCAGATAGGCATCGTATCGTGCTTGTATTGCACTCTTTACGTTGCTTGAATTTCCTGCCTGCCCGGATGTCAGACGTAAAATATCAACTTTATACCCCGACTTGCGTCTCCACTCGATAAATGGAGCTGCAAATTGGAGGCAGCTTTCGTGAGTGGCAATCAAGTAATGACCGATATACGGAGGTTCGGTATCCTGATCCGGATCGTCTCGACCAACAACATCACCGTTAATTGCTAACGCTTTTATGTATTTCAGGAAGTTAGCGCTGCGATTACGTCGAATGGGAGAATTGACCGGATTAATCGGATCACCCTGAATAAATCGCAGTTCGGTTTCGATATACTCGTGATGTATGTAGCTATTAGTAGATGGGTCATATTGAATAGGATAAGTAGTAACCATCACCAGTCGAACGCCTCGGATGACAACCGGTTCGCTTACTATTGCCGGTTCCGGGGGATAAAGCTCATTGTTAATGACAGACAAAAATGTCTGTCCTGCCACTGTATTGGTTCCGTTGTATGAGACATTTTCATCATCGCTGACCGCCGGAGGATGGTTCAGTTGTTCAACACGGGGTTCACCTGTCATGACAACCAATTCAACGTTCACATCCGGTGGGATAACGATGAACCGGCTGATTGATGGCAGTATCGGTTTATTATATTCCAGGATTACACCTTCACCCGGTATACCGTAAACCTCAAAAGTCAGATCATCCTTTGTTACTGTGCGTTTCTCAACGCCGGTAAGTTCAAAGCTAAGGCTGACGGTCTGATTATCAGAAGCAATTATTTGGGCATGTTCATTGCGAGCAGTAAGCGGATTAATCGAAGCTACAACGCTATTCGTTATGAATAGTAAAAGGAAGAAAGCAGAACATAAGATGCGACACATTATTAAGTCCCTGTTTTTATCAATTGTCAGAAATAAACTTGATAACTTTGTAATATAATACGTAAAACTTAGAGAAACTATTTCAAAAGTAAAAATATCAGGTTTATTTTGCTCTACCTGACGTTGTGTCAAGTGTTAACACCTTCTACCTGACGTACAACTATTATAGCAGGTTATAATGATAACATTACACATCTTGTTAATTGACTTTTTGCAATATTATTACTATCTTGATATATATACTTAATTGAAATATGGAGGACATATGCCAGGATTACGTACTTTTTTAATGCTATTATCTGCATTAGTATGGACGTTGCCATCTTTTGCTCAACAACCGATAGAACAAACATTCCTCTCTATCACCCAACCAACCTTCGACGCTATCGAACTTAGTTACGACGACGGCATCCCCGGTCCGCGTCGCGACGACCCCGGTGAGGACTGGATATTCTACGACGATGAAAATCCGCGAACACTTAGTCAAACCGGAAATCTCTGGTCGAGGGTAATATTCACGCCTAATGCGAACTTCGAGTTATGGGGTGTTATGGTTATGCCTCTCAACCAGCGCGGGAATAATTCTGAATGCCAAATCAAGGTCTACAGCGAAGATCAGGACAACCACGACCTCGATGAACTGCTCTGGGAGGGAACGATTGAGCAACTCAGACGCTACAACGGCAATCCGGATAATGACTGGCACTGGATCGAACTCGACGAGGATGACCGGGTGGAAATCGAAGCTGGTGATGATTTCTCGATCATATATGGTCCAGCGCCCGGAGGGGATTATCAAAACGCTCGCGAAGGAGACGGCTGGTGGAACGTATGGGACGGCGCTACTGAAGTCAACCGAAGCTACAACGTTGCCGGTGATGAGCCTCCTGAAGCACACAATCAATGGCAGCGCATCGACAGCGGTGATCTGTTCATCCGCGCCAATGGTGAATATACAGGTGGTTTCATAGACCTTGGCGTTTCTGGAGTCTTCAATGCAGAAGAAGAAGCCGACCGTCGCTGGCTATTGCTACTCGGATCCGAGAAAACGCTGTTTGCTGAAATTACCAATGAAGGTGACGACGTAGAAGAATTTACAGTCACTTTCGAGGTCTTCAATCCCGATGGTGATGCAATTTTCGAACGAGAGATTGAAGTTGAGGATGGTCTCGAAGCTGAAAATACATTGCTCGTTGAGTGTGATGAGGCTTGGGAAACTCCTGAAGATCCGGAAGCAATCGGAAACTATGCTATTTGGGTAACTGTTTCAACCGAGGACGACGTCAATGAAGATAACAATCTGCTCGGATTGGATCAGATAGTCTTCGATCAGGAAGCGAGCCGTGACCAATGGTTAGGATTTGTGGACGATCTGCTGGAAACATCAACCAACTGGCAGGAAGGCAATGGCTGGTCGGTGCGTTTCGATCATCCCGGCACTGAAGTTCCGCTATGGATTACAGCGCTGCAAGCTGGAATCTCAGGCGTAGCCGATCTGGATTGCAGGCTCGGTATTCATTTGATTGACTTCAGCGGTGATCAACCGCAAATTGAAGCCGTCTGGGAAAGTACGGGACGCATTCAAGATGATTGGGTCACTATCGAGCTTGAAGAGGATGACTATATAACAATCCACGACGGGGAAGGATTGATAGTAACCTATTTCTATATAAACGGCGGTACTTTCCGGGGTGATGCCACTCCACCCATCGCAGGCGTTGCTGCAGGAATGCCCCCGGCAATGATGCAAACCCAAAATAATGGACAATCTTTTGATCATGCCCATTCCGGTGATTATGCCATCCGGATTAAGCTGTCCGGTCCGGATCATGGCGGGGTTTTAACAGGAACGGTCACTGACACTGAGGACGATAGCCCAATCGATCACGCGCAGGTAATCACATCTCAGGATCATCGAGGCTGGACGGATGAAGAGGGGCATTTCATATTCCCCTTCGGACCGAGCGGTGATTTCTCCGTTACCGTATCCAAAGATGGGTACAACACCGCAACTGTTGAAGACCTCCACCTGGAAAATGATGAGGAACTTGACATCGAAATCGGATTACTTCATCCCGAATTTGAGGCAAGCGAGAATGGATTTATCGTAGAACTTGAACCGGTGCTGGAAAGCACGTTTGAGTTTGATGTAGCAAACGACGGCAACGGACCATTGATTTACTCAATCGAACGCCGGCTGGTTGACGAGGTAGGCGAACCGTGGGAGGAACGTCTTCTTCAGAATATTGAAGAGGTGGTAGAGGACACCTATCTGAACGGCGTTGTCTTTGTCGAGGATTATTTCTATATCTCCGGTGGTACCGGTGGCGTCAATTTCAGCAAGATATATGTGCTCGATACGGAAGGTGAATTAGTTCGGGATTTCGACCAATTCCACGAATCTCGCTATGGAATGCGAGATTTAACCTGGGACGGTGAATTGATCTGGGGAGCAGACGAACGAACCCTATATGGTTTCAATACTGCTGGAGAGCTGATTGAAACCATTGAAGGTGAAGCCGGTTCTTACCGTGCTTTGACCTGGAACCCGGATCGTGGGGTTTTCTTATCATCGGACATCGCTACGAATATCTTTCTTACCGACCGGGAGGGCAATCTGGTTGGAACCATCAACCGTCCGGATGCGGTGCGTACCTATGGACTGGCGTATTGGTCGGATGATCCCGATGGTTACAATTTGTACGCCTCATCACGAGGTGAGGATACAGACCTTATGATTGCCAAAATCAACCTCGAAGATAGTGATTTTATTATTGAGACCGAGTTCGACTATAATGATTGTCGCCCGGGGGGAATTTGTATGACCAATGAGTTTGACGTCTTCAACTGGGCGTTTGTCTGGATTATACAAAGTCCTGATAACCTCTCTGTCTGGCATATTGGAGCTCGGCGCGAGTGGTTTCAGATCGACCCGGAGGATGGCGAGATCGCCGCTGGTGAATACCAAGAATTCACGCTGACGATAAACGCTTCCGGACTGCCGACAGATAACATCTTTGAGGGTGAATTAGTATTTCATCACAACGCTGAAGGATTGGAAGCCGTTATTCCGGTAACGCTGGAGGTTGTCGAGGGTGAGGTGCATACTTTCCGCAATCTCACTATGAATGTCGGCTGGAATATGGTTTCGGTCAATCTTCAGCCGGATGAGGAGGACATCGAAGTACTGTTAGCAGATCTGATTGACGCCGGTTCATTACTGATGATGAAAGACGGCTCCGGGCATTTCTTCCACGCGGCGACCGGGTTTAACAACATCCCCGGTTGGGTAGTGGACGAAGGCTATCTAATCAAGATGGCTGATGAAGCCACTGTAACCTTAGTCGGGTGGTCAGTGCTGTATAATGAGCCTATTGAACTTGAAGAGGGCTGGCAGATTGCCTCGTATTATCCACCTTCTCCTGTTGAAGCGACGTTAGCCTTATCCGGAATCGAAGATCATTTGATTATTGCCAAGGACGGCAGGGGTAATTTCTACATCCCGGAATGGGAATTCAGCAATATGGGTGATATGCGCAAGTATCAGGGGTATTACCTGAATGTGGATGCAAACGTTAATTTGGTATACGTTATCGAGGAGCAGGATGATGCATTAGGCAATCTTAATCGTCAGACATCGGTATATTCCGAACCCGGTTTACTGCCTGTACATAAACCAACCGGCAAGAATATGAGTCTGTTGGTGTTGGTAGGTAATTCACAGGGAGACAGACAGTCCCGAAGTTTCGGGATATCCTACCCGGAAATGGTTGATATTGGCGTATATTCTTCCAACGTCTTAGTAGGTTCAGGCGTTATGCAGGATGGTATCTGCGGCATAGCCGTCTGGGGTGATGATCCATTGACCGATGCCATAGACGGCGCCTTGCAAGGTCAACCGCTGGAAATCAGGTTTCTTGAGAATGGTATACTACGTACTGTTAATTACACCTTGTTATCCGGTGAACCAGTTTATACAACGGACGCCCTGACAGTAATCAGCGTAAGCGAACCTGTGGAATTACCAAATGAATTCGGTATCATTTCAGCCTATCCCAACCCGTTCAACTCTTCGATGCGCATCAGTTATGGACTACCTGAAGCGATAGATATCTCGCTGAACTTATGTGACATAACAGGACGTAGAGTCGCAGAATTGACGAGTGGTTATGAAAAGGCTGGCGTTCATACGATAATGTTTGACGGTTCGAATCTATCGAGTGGCGTATATATAATCCGTATGGATGCGGCAGGATTAACATCACAATGGAAAGCGGCTCTGATTCGGTAGCATAGATGATCCTGTTGAAATACTTCCCATTTTGTCATTCCCGCGAAGGCGGGAATCCAGATGGTGTTTGTTAAATACTTGAAAACTCTGGATTCCCGCCTTCGCGGGAATGACAAAATGGGAGGTTAATTCTGAAATTGTTGACTTAATCAACAGAATCATAGATGTCCCTGTATGTGATCTTGATACTTGACATTAATGTGGGGCGGGATAAAATCCGCCCTACGTATCTGATCGCATCATTTTAATTGAATCATAGACCTGTTGTGCTAACTCTAAATTGACCCTCCGGGTGGCTCCGATGATCAGGAATAGATCGACAAGCCACCAGATAAACAATGTCAACCATACCAAAAACAGCTTGGCAAAGCCCAAACCAATCTGACCAAGATAGAAACGATCAACACCAAATTCCCCAAGGAAAATGCTTAAAACCATGGCGATTGTCGTATCTTTGCGTCTGGAGTAAAACTCCCTGTCGAATTGCCTGCATTCTTCGTCAGACAGATCCTTTTTGAGCAATGCTATTTGCTGAAACTCCATGTCCATATTACTATCCAATAAGATTCGAGTTTATTTTACGTCACTATTCAATTCAAAATCCAAAATCCAAAATTCGTCTTTCGTAATTCGTATTTTTAGTATATAACGCCATCGCGAACGATTTTCTGTTTTACATCCTCAAGTCCATGGTTTGGAAATTCCTCGTTGGTGAACAGCTTAAAGATATGATTGGGGTCATTATCATGGAGGATGTCATCGGGCGCCCAAGTTGCTTCCCTGATCATTGAGAGGTGATAATTGAAAATCCGTTGCAGTTCAGTAGCAGCGCGCCGTTCTTTCGATTTCCTCGAACTCGCGACCACTCTGTTGTTCGAGTAATGCAGGTTGTCAACACTCCGCTTCAGGAGTTCAACCGCTTTCACAGCCAGATAGATATGCGTTGAATGTTTCATAAGATTACTCCTTGTTATTATGGTGCTTACGTCTGTGTTTTGGTTTATCCGGGCTATGAATTCATAATTCAAAATTTCGGTAGGGCAGGGATAATCTAAAACCCTAATTGCACCTTTTCTTTCACACTTTCACACTTTCCCACTCACTTCATCATAGTCATCTTTTTCACCTTCGTAAACCGTCCTGCCTGAATCCGGTAGAAGTACAAACCGGATGATACCGATACTCCCGCTGATGTCTTTCCATCCCAGATCATTGTGTGGTATCCGGCGCGCATTGACTCGTTGAGCAACGTCCTGACGCGGCGTCCCATCAGATCGTAGATAGCTATCCTGACGAGCCCGTCTTCCGGTAGACCGTAGCGGATCTTGGTGGTGGCGTTGAACGGGTTGGGGTAATTCTGCGCCAGGAAGTAGTCTTCGGGGATCATCGGCGGAGATTTGTAGGCGTCCCCGGTCAGCATCGCTAACAGTTCGTCCGTGTGCTCGCGGTGCGTGGGGAAGTCCGCCGGGCAAAGCTCGTTGTAACGTCCGGGGACTGACTGCTGACGGTTTTGAGGATCGCGCCGACGCCACTCCTCAGCTTCAAGGTGCAGCGTGCCGATGTCTATCACCGCAAAGATGCTATCGGCGAGGCAGTCGTGGTTTTGGACGATTTCCTCGAAACCGCGGATAGCCTCGTCGTAGAGATGTTGAGCAGCCATCGCCCACAACGCTATCCGCCGCGCCTTCCAGGCTAAGCCCCTCGCGGGGCAGGTGCGAGCCAGATTGTCGCAATAACGGTTGAAGTCGCTCAGTTGATTGTCTCGCTCGTCACCCTCGAACTGTCGTCTGGTCAGCCAGAAGAGCCGATCTAACGCCACCGGAGCCGCTGCGCTGCCCGGATGACGGATGATGATGCGGCGGTATTCGTCGATAGCTTCGCGCGGATGCTCGTCTTCAACAGCGAGGGCGTTGCGCAGGTCATTCTGAGCTTGCAGGCTGTTTTCTGCGATGCGGTTGCCGGGATCAGGATCGAGCAGAAGATTGCCTATTTCTTCGCGTTCAAGCATACCATACTGTCCGGCGCCATCGGTAGGCGTATAGATTACTGTATTCACACCATAGACCAACGGCAGCGTAGTATCCGGATCATCGTTGCCCCAATAATTGCATTGAGCGAAAAACGTATCCAGCGCCGTGCCGGTGATATAGATAATCGTATCATCTTCGGTGTTGAAGTTGTTATGCCCATAGTCGAGTATCGGGTACGAGTTGTCCCAATAGGTTTCGTGATCCTCGTTCTCAGTGATGAAGTTGGCAGCGTTTCCAACAACGTTATAGAGGATTGGGTAGGAGCCGTTGGCGCCGTAGATGCCGTATCCACCATTGGATTCAGCTTGACACTTGACCATCTTTGCCGAGCAGTTGTAGTAACGGACACCAGCCTTGGGTCCTGTTTCATTCCAGTCACCGTTATGGGAAAACGTGGAAGTCTTGATATAAGAATTGGCATCGGCTGTATAAAGATAGAGCCCGTTCTTTGTATTCCAGATGAAGTCGCTGCTGTCTATCCGGGCGGTGCAGTTGTAGAAATAGGCGCCGTCGGTTCCGTTGTCGATGAAGTAACATTTCATCACGTCTATTTCACCGCCGGTAGCTTTAATCCCCTCATTAGTGTTTTCAATGAAATATGAGTTCTCTATATATACCTTTTCACCGGAGTCCTTGCTGATTTTAAGCCCGCGTTCAAGTTGACCGAAACAACAATATACCAGGCTGTCTGTTGCTGAGTTATTGAGCTGTATATAACCATGATGGTCGTTGTGAATGGACATAAACGTTATCAGTGAATCTTCATTTCCAATGGCTTTCAAGGTGCCGTTTACCTGGAGGGAAGCATTAGGTCCGAAAATAACGGTGGTTCCTTTGTAGATGGTTAAGGTTGTATTGGCTGTAACTGTAAAGGTTGTATCTAAATAGACATTTGGCCAGTCACCGTTACCACCATCACTTGTATCAGGTTCTCCCCAGGTAGTATCAGCTAAATTAGCGGTAAGGGAGTTATCGTGATATACAGGTATCAAGAAGGTTCCCTCACCTGGTCCTAGTGTGAGTTCAAACCTGTTGTTACTAAGTTGGGTCATATTTTTAGTTAAGACATCAAATGTCGCTTGCGAGGGAGATTGTTCACAAACTCTTCGCCAGTATATCTTACCAAATATCGTTCTGGTTTCTGATGTATCACAACGGCGATTTACTATTGAAATAGCATCTCCAAGAAATGGAGCTGAGATACCTTCAAATATCCCCACTTCAACGTACAATGAATCTTCATCATCCCAGGATTCCGAATCAGGATGGTAGACTGAATCGATATACACATAAGATATCTGGTTATTACTATCGGCAGCGCAACCTGCAGAAACCCAGCGCAGGTTTGTTACGAGGTTTTCAAGACTGTCAAGGTAACCATTGAACTTCTGAACGGCATAATAACCCTCATTTGGTACCAATATGCCACTTTCGAAGGCATTATCTAAATCATTTTGACTATCAATATATGAACTATCTGAAAGACGTAATTCTGTTAATCCAAGGCTTGCGGGACCATGCCAATCATTCATATTCCTATAAGGTCTATATTCACCATACAATGACATATATACAAAATATACAAAGCCTTTGGCGCCATAGGTTAGACCGAGGAACCCTTGACACAATATTTCTTCCGGAGTAGGGAAACGATAAAGTTTTGGTACCCTATAACCATCACCATCAAGTTTTGTATTCGCATAAGTCTGCATAGCAAACCAGAAATCTCTTTCAGATTCATTGGCTTTAGTTATTGCAGTTCTTAAACCTTGATCTGCCGCAATTCCTTCTTCTATATCATCGCGGCATACAAGTCTATCCCAAGCTTCCTGGATCGATGTATCACCTGCAATAGTATATGAGTGAGACCAGAATTTTTTTCCTACCTGATAATCATTATAGTAAATAATCCGCGGATCCATTATAGCGATGAACTCCTCCAGCCACACTGTTCCCAATCCCATCGGGGATGCTATAGCAAACAAATCATCATCTGCCATCCAGGAATCTATGCTGTCATTGAAATCAGAAGCAAGTTCCCATGTCCCCCGCCACGGTTCGTTATTGAACCAACCCTTAAGCGGTCCATCAAAACCATCTCTCTGGGTTTCAAATTCCACTTGTAAAGCATCCCAGTAATCCTCAGAATGATCATCGAAATAGAGCTTCTGGTGATACTTATCGTAGAATTTGAAACTGCGGATGTCCATCGATACAGTTTCCCACCAGCATAATGAAATCTTAGTATTCCCATGGGCTCTCGCACAATCCGTGAGTTTGATAGGAATCCATTGCCAAACATCCTCACTTGTAAACATATCAGCTTCAATAATATAAGTCTTTGTACTATCAATGGGAATATCTGGATCATATACTTCAAGTGTAGCTACAATATCTTCATCCTCATAATTCCCGTGAATCCTCATCTCAAATTCAACCCAGTATATATAACTATAGTGATGAAGATCGGTGCTGAGTACCTCATCCTTGAAGATGTAACCTTCATTATCTGTGCCTACTTCACTTTTGTAGTACTCAATAATCTGATCATCTAAATGGGCTCTGCACGTTCCGCCCTCACCAGGATCAAGATCGAAGCGGAAAAAGTCGGTTTGACCTAACGAATCATCCCACGAGAATAAACCGTCAGCTTCTTCGGGCCATATTTCGTCGGCAAATCGAGTGGTATGCATAGCCCTATCCGTACGGAAGTTTGTAGTGCTATCATCCGAGGGTACATCTACACTGCTCGGCAAAATATATAATTCCAGATTATTTGCTTCGATAGCATCTCTGTGAGCTGAACTGTTATTTGCATCCCAATAATGTTTTGATATGGTAAATGTAATCCCCATGTCCTTCAATTGTGGATAATAGAATCCGTTGTCAATCCAGTTCTGGTTACCGTTCCCTTTTGGATATCTACCGAAATAATAAAAGCAGGGATCAGCGCGAACGCCCCGTGGAATCTGTCCGGCAAAAGACAGATTATTAAATACCGGTAATACAATGACAGCCAGTAAAACAGTCAGGAAGAGAAACCCGACTTTCCTTGAAATTAAACTGTGCAGATACTGCATTTTTCTCACTCCTTGTTTTTTGGTATTGTCCCCACCGCTGTCATTCCCGTGAAGACGGGAATCCAGATTGAGAGTTTTCCCATCAACCAACTAAATAGCTTATCGAGTCTCTCAACGTAAGGCTAATTCATTAAACTTTTAAACTGGATTCCAGCTTTCGCTGGAATGACAAAGTGGTGATTTCCGATAAGTCTTTAAGTAATCCTATTTTAACAACAACAGCTTCAGAAATGCTGCTTGTTTACTACTTTTACTTTCCAAACAAACTCTGGCTATATAAATACCATTGGCTTTATTCTTCGAATTCCACAATACTAAATGCTCACCGATAGATTTCAAACCAAGATCAATTTCTTCAACGAGATGACCTTGAACATTAAAAACATCTATCCTGACATTACCGTTATAAGGAATTGAAAAAGAAATCGTTGTTGCACTATTAAAAGGATTCGGACTCGCGCTTATCCTTAATATATGAACATCCGGCAATTCCGGCTCATCATCAACCGAAACAACCCATCTCCTGTTCCCCAGGTATATTGCCATGTGGGGAGGTGTATGATCTCGCTTCGAACGAATAATGAAATCGTTCACTCCATCACCGTTGAAATCACTATGAGCGCCATAAATCATCTCAATCTGCCTAT